>CAKZSI010000001.1 GCA_937918935.1 uncultured Chloroflexales bacterium
CTCCTGCAGCACGCAACGGCTCTCCTGCAGCACGCAACGGCTCTCCTGCAGCACGCAACGGCTCTCCTGCAGCACGCAACGGCTCTCCTGCAGCACGCAACGGCTCTCCTGCAGCACGTCGGCGCCCGTGGCCTCAGGGCGCATTGTTCAGCCCGGTGATGCCACGCTCGCCGCGGAGCAACTCGCCGCGCTGGCCACCGGCAATATCCCACGTCCAGAGGCTGGCCGGGCTGCGCAGGTGGTGTGCCTCGGGGCCACGGGCGCCCGGGGGCGCCGTGTCGGTGAGGACGTAGAGGAGTCGCTGACCGTCCATCGTCGCCGCGCCAATGCCGCCGAGGCCGCTCCCGGTCATGATCATCTCGCTGCGGCGCGCGCCGGCCCAGCGGTACACCTGGTACTCCTGCACGACCTGGCTCGCGCACAGGGTGGTGAGGTAGATCAGGCGTCCCTGGGCGTCCCAGGCAAGGGGGCGGGTCCAGTACGGGCCTTCGCGACGTGGTTCGGCCGGGGGTTCGGGTTCCAGCGTCGGCGATGGCGACGGGCTTGCCGCTGGTGTGCTGCCCTGCTCCGGGGTGGCGCTGGAGGTCGGCGTGCCCGTCGCGGTGACGGTCGCACTGGCCGTTGCCGTTCCGGTGGTTGTGGGTGAAGCGGTCACATTCGCGAGCGCGGTGGGGCTGCCGGTGGCGGCGGGCGCGGCAGTGCCTGCGGCGGCGCGCGCGGTCGGAGTGCCAGCGGCGGCGGCCACAGTGGGGCTGCCGGGGGCCGTGGCGGTTGGACCGCCTTCAGCCGTGCCGCTGGTCGGGGTGGCCGTGTTTGCCGGTTCGGTGGTGGTGGCGGTCGTCGGGGTTGGCGAGGGCGTTGGCGTGGGCGTTGGCGGCACTTCCCGGGTGGCGCCGATCACCTCAAGGATGCCGCCACTGGCGTCAAACACGACCAGATCCGCCCCCGGGCCGTCATTGCGCAGGGCCTCGACAGCGAAGCGGCTACCGTCGGGAGCGGCGAGGGGCCGGCCCAGGTCGCGGTAGATCGCATCGCCATTGTCGTTCACCAGCACCCTGGCGCCCACGTCGCTGATCTCCCCACGCGGATTCCGCAGAAAGAGGGTGCTGCGCCCATCCTGCGACGCGGCGGCGAAGATCAATGTCCCTCCTTCGAGCCACTGGGGCGCGAAGCGACTCCACTCATCACCGCCCTCAATCAGGCGCTGTGTGCGGCCGCCTTCCACCGATACAGCATAGAGGGTGCGCTGGATGGGCGCGACACCGGTTTCGTCAACCGCGAAGGCGACGCGGGCGCCATCGGGGCTGAAGGCCGGGTCGGCGCATCCGACCCCCACCTGGGCCAGGGGACGCGCATCGGAGCCGTCGGCGTTCATGATCCAGAGCACCCCCGGCACGGGCAGATCGGCGTCGGCGGGGTCGAGGCCGGGCGCGGAGCGACAGAAGGCCACCTTCGTCCCATCCGGGCTGACGGCCAGGGCGGTCTCGGTTTCCGGCGAAGCGGTGAGATTGGTCGCCCCGGCCGCGACAGGAGCAAGCCCCGGGCCGGCGTCCGCCTGTCCCGCCTCGACGCGCCAGATGTCGCCGTCGAAGAGGATGAAGGCGGGGCCGTCAAGATCGGGCGCGCCGCCACCGGAGGGCACGCGCAACTGGTCGCTGGCGGCGACGATCGGCGAGGTGCGAGCGACGGCCAGTGTCAGGCGGGTAGGGTTCTGCTCGAGCGTGAGGCGGAACGGCAGGGGTTCGGGCAGGCCGATGAGCAGATCCACGCCGGCATCGGGGTCCGCCGCGGGGATCAGGCGCGCGCCGGTGAGCACGCGGGTCCCGCTGAAGGTCAGGGTCGAGGTGATGGGCGAGGAGCGAAAGGCCTCATCGCGGAGCCAGCCGGGCAGGCGCACCCGCAGGGCATAGGCGGCATCGAGATCCGCCGCGACGGTGGCGTCCAGATCGGTTGTCGGAGCGCAGACCGCCATGGCGCCGATGGGCGCGGACCCGGGCGTCAGTTCAAAGCGCAGTATGACCTGTTCAAAGGCGGGGGTGCCACTGGCGTCAGCCGCGAGCAGGCGGGCGGAGAAGCGCCCATCGAGCGTCCCGACGCGCTGGTCGCAGAAGCCAAACCCGAGCAGGGCCGGGTTAGGGGTGGGCGTGGGCGGCAACGGTGTAGGGGTGGGTGTCGCCGTGGGGCCTACGGTCGGAGTTGCCGTGGCGGTAGGCGTGGGCGTCAGCGTGGCCGTTGGCGTAGCGGTGGGCGAGGGCGTGCCGGCGCGGATGGTCTCAATGTTGGCGATCTGCTCGGTCTCGCCGACGGTGGTGAGATCGCAGGCGGAGAGGATCAGGAACAGGGCGAGCGGGAGAATGAGCAGGGTGCGGGAGAGTCTCTGCGAAAACGGCTTCACGGGTCGGTAGCCTTCTCCCCCTGGCGGCGCCTCGATCGGGCAAGGCGGGGGGCATCGGGCGGCGCGCGTCCGCCCAGAGAGAGCCGTGGGCGCGCTTACTCGCCGGGCAGCATCACTTTGATCCAGCCGCGGCGCATAGCGTAGACCACGGCCTGGGTACGGTCGTTCACGGCAAGTTTGCGCAAGATTGATGACACGTGGTTCTTTACCGTCTGGTTGCTGATGTCGAGCTGCTGGGCAATCTCTTTATTCGTACGGCCAGCGGCCACCAGTTCGAGCACCTCGAGTTCGCGCGGCGAGAGGGGCGAGTAAATGCTCTGGACATCATCATCAACGACCATCTGGCGGAAGGCGGTCAGCACCTGGCTGGCCACATCGGGCAGGGAGAGCACCAGGTCGTTGATCGGGTAACCACCGCGGCGCACCTCGTGCAGTGTGGCGAGCAGGGTGGCCCAATCAACATTGCGAGGGAGATAGGCCGCTACGCCCGCGCGAATGGCCTTGACCACGTGGTCGCCGTCCATGTCCGAACTAAACAGAATGATCCCGATATGTGGGTGGGTGCGCTTGATCGCGCGTGAAACCTCCAGGCCATTGACACCGGGCAGATCCACTTCCATCAGGACGACATCAGGATCGCCGTAATCAACCATCTGGATGGCCTGCTGCCCATTACTTGCCTCGCCCACAACCCGGAACTCCGGATGGGCCAGGAGGTGTTGCCGCAATCCTTCTCGGAACAGCGTATGGGCATGCACAAGGACAACTGAGGTTACACTCACGACCAGGATTCCTCAATCGGCCCGACACCACGCGATTGGACACGCGGGGAGCCATGGGGTATGAACTGATGTGCAAGTCTACGGCTTCGCTTATTATAGCCGATCGCGTCATGTTCTACAAGAATGGCGAAAAGCGGCCCTACAGGGTACGGTCTGCGAGAGCACGGCCCTCCCGAAAACACCGTTTTCGTCCCGTTGAGGTGAACGTTCACCTCAACGAATACTCATCGGCATAATAATGTGCAGGTACCCCTCCTGCCCCACCGGTTTGAACACGCCGGGGCTTTGCGGAGACCGGGTTTCGATGGCCAGTTGCGCGGTTTTCACCACCCCCAGCAAATCGCTCAGGTAGCGCACGTTCAGCGCAATCTGGCCGCCTTCGCCGTGCACCATGCAGTCCAGTTCACCCCGGTTATCGCCCACGTCCGCGGCGTTGGCGCTGATCACCAGGCGCCCCGGGCCCAGCTCGCCGCCCGGTTCCATTGTCAGCTTGATTGCGTTCTGGCTGGCGGTCGCAAAATACGAGGCCAGTTTGACCGCCTTGGCCAGTTCCGCCGTGTCCACAATCACCCGTGTGGCGTACTGTTGGGGAATGACGCGCTCGATGTCCGGGAACTTGCCGTCAATCAAGCTGGACACGAACTCGGTGGTCGGGGTATGGAAGAGCACCTGGCCGCCGCCGGGGGTCACAATCATGCCGACGTTGCCCTCGGCTTCTCCGGCGATGCGCGCCAGTTCCAGCAGGGCGCGGGCCGGGACGATAAACTCCACCGGTTTACTGACCACCTCGGTAAGGGGTACCTGCCGGGTCGCCAGCCGGAAGCCGTCGGCGGCGGCCATGAACATGGTCTGCTCGCGGAGGCGCACCAGCACGCCCACCAGCACCGGGCGCGACTCGTCGGTGGCGGCGGCGAAGGCCACCTGTTCGATCGCCTGGCGCAGCACGTCGGCAGGCAGGCTGGTCGTCGCCTCGCGATCGGCAATCGAGGGGATAGTGGGAAAATCATCGGCGTCGGCGCCTTTGATGTTGCTGACGAAGCGCCCACACTCCACCCGTAGCGTCTGCGTGCGCGCGTCCAGGGTGAGCGTCACGCGATCGTTCGGCAGGCCCCCCACGACATCGGCGAGGAGTCGGGCCGGCACGGTGATGGCCCCCTCTTCCTGCACCTGGGCCCCGATCCAGTGGGTGATGCCGATCTCCAGGTTCGTCGCGGCGAGCTTGAGCCGGCCACCATCGGTGGCCAGCAGCACGTTCGCCAGGATCGGGAGCGTACTCTTGCCGGCCACGGCGTGACTGACGGTGGCGAGGCCGCGCTTGAGGTTCTCTTGCAGACAGGTCAGCTTCATCGGCGTAACTCCTCTGCCACCCCTGGAAGGGCCTGGAAAGGTGTCGAGATTATAGCATACCCGAACTGCCCGCCGGGAGGGTCCGGCAGGGCGCAAGCCCTCCGACGAAAACAAACGTAAACCTGACGGCCTGGAGGGGGATGGGGAAACCAGGTTTCCCCATCCCCCTCCAACCGGCTCTTAGCGGAGCAACCTGCTTTCCCCGGGCTCCTCAGGCCCCCGCAGGGCCACAATCGCCATCCCCAACCCCAGCGTCCCCCAGAGCAGGGCGCTCATATGGCTGAACTCGATGTTGAAGAAGTAGTGGTCAGCCAGACCGACGGCCAGGGCGGCCACCACGCCGGCCTGGCAGCCGAGGAGCCAGTTGATCCGTTCATCATCGAGGGCGGGCAGGCTGGCGATGGTACGTGCGAACCAGGCGGCGACGATGCCCAGGAACGCCGCCAGGCCCACCAGGCCCATGCGCTGGGCGATCGCCAGGTAGATGCTGCTCACCCCGGCGGTCAGGTCGAGATCGGGCGCCTGGCCAAACCCGATGCCGAAGAACGGGTAGCGCTGAATAATGGCGATGGCGTTGCGAAACTCGGCCAGGCGCATCTGCTGGGCCTGGTCGCGGAACTGCAACCCGCTGATCAGCCGCTCGATGAAGGCCCCGGCGTAGCCCAGGCCGAAGAGCAGGGCGGCGCCGAGCAGCGCGGCGGCGATCATGACCCACCAGAGGCGGCGGTAGCGCAACGTGGCCAGGTAGGCCGCGGCGACGATCAGCCCGAGCAGCGCCGCCCGCGAGAAGGTGAGCAGCAGGGTCAGGAGCATCACGGCAACGAGGCCACCCAGCAGCCAGCGGTGCAGCACCGGCTGGCGGGCCACCAGTTGGGCCGTGGCCAGAGCCAGCACCAGGGCCAGCATTCCGCCGAAGCTGTTCGGGTCCACCGCGAAGCCAATCGCCCGCTCCAGCCCGGCGGGGTCATCCTCAACGAAGCGCAGGACACGCCCGCCAGTCGGGTAGCCCAGCGGCCCGAGGCTGATCAAGATGCGGAGCGTCAGGTCGGCGTTCAGCGTCCAGAGGATCAGGCCGATCAGGGCGGCGATGCCGCCGCTGAGGATCAGGCCGCGCAGGATGAGGCGCGCTTCGGCGCGGGTGCGCACGCAGTTGATCACGCTGAAGTAGAGCAGCACGCCCAGCACATGCTTTGCATAGTTGTGCAGCGTTGCCGGATCGGGCAGGCCGCGGGCGCCCAGGTAGAGCGAGAAGAAGGTCAGGCCAATGAAGGCCAGGATGGGCAGGCCCAGGGGGCTGAGCCGCAGTTCGTACTCGGTGGGGCGGGCAAGCATGCGCAGCACCCACACCCCGAGCAACGCGACCAGCGCCAGGGTCAGGAAGTTGGGGGTGATGATCGCCTTGAATGGCAGCGTAGCGAAGGGCAGAACGGCGCTAATGGCAAAGACGCTGAGCAGGCCGGCCGAGGTAGATACGAGCATCGCATAACCGGCCAGCAGTGCGAGTACGCCAGCCAGCACATAGAGCGGCCCGAAGGCCGCTGTTCCGCCGATGATCCCGCCCAGCGTCAGGGCCAGCGCGGCAACAATTCCCGGCGATTGTGCCGGGTTCAGGCGCCGGCGCGCCGCAGTCTCAACCCGCACACCCATCATCCATAAGGCATGTTCGAGATGCGCATGAGCTTATCCCAGCGGTGGGTAGCGTCAATGTAGCGCACCGTGCCGGAGCGGGAGCGCATCACCACGCTGTGGGTGCGGGCGCCGCCGCCAAAGTACTCCGTGCCGCGCAGGAACTCGCCGGGGGTGATGCCGGTCGCGGCGACGTAGACATTTTCGCCTTTAACCAGGTCGCTGGTGGTGTAGACCTTATTGACATCAATGCCCAGTTCGGCGACCCTGGCACGCTCCTCATCGTTACGGGGCCAGATCTTGCACTGGATCTCGCCGCCCATACACTTGAGCGCCGCCGCAGTGATCACCGCTTCGGGCGCGCCACCGATACCCATAAGGATGTCGGCCGGCGGGTTCTCGATGGCGGTCATGATCCCGGCGCTGACGTCGCCGTGGAGGATCAGTTTGATCCGTGCTCCTGTCTCGCGGATCTCTTTGATCAACTCCTTGTGCCGGGGACGGTCCAGCACCACCACGGTCACATCTTCGAGTTGCTTGCCGAGGGTGCGAGCGACGGCGCGCACGTTGTAGGCCACCGGCGCGTTGATGTCGATCACTCCGCGGGCGCGCTCGCCGACAGCCAGTTTGTCCATATAGGCGATGCCCTGCCAGTTGTAGAACGACCCCCGTTCGGCAATGGCCACGATGGCGATGGCGCCGGGCATACCTTCGGCCAGCAGCGTCGTCCCCTCGACCGGATCAACGGCCACGTCCATCTCGGGACCTTCGCCGCTGCCCAGGCGTTCGCCGATGTACAGCATCGGCGCCTCATCTTTTTCCCCTTCGCCGATCACCACGATACCGTTCATCGGCACGCTGTCGAGCGCGTAGCGCATCGCATCGACGGCGGCCTGGTCGGCGCGGTTCTTGTCGCCGCGTCCCATCCAGCGGCCGCTACGCAGCGCTGCGGCCTCCGTGGCACGCACCAGGTCCATGCCCAGATTACGCTCGATCCGCATGGGTCCCTCCAATTGCGGTTGATGGCGTCATGGCTCCAGATTGTAGCACAGGCCCTGTTTGCTGTCGAACTGTGCAGATGGTCCGGGGAGGGCGAAACTCTCCCCGGACCATCCCCAGACGCTTTGAGCGATGAGGCTGGGAAGGACATGGCCCTGCCAGCCCTCCTCGCATACCGTGGAACCGGGCATGGGCCTACTTGTCGCGTTTGGCCTCGCCGAGGGCGGCCTGGGCCGCTGCCAGGCGGGCGATGGGCACGCGGAAGGGCGAGCAACTCACGTAGTTGAGGCCCACCTTGTGGAAGAACTCCACCGAAGCCGGATCGCCGCCGTGCTCGCCACAGACGCCCACCTTGAGATCGGGGCGGGTCTTGCGTCCGCGTTCAGTACCCATCTGCACCAGTTCGCCCACGCCGCGCTGGTCAATTGTCTGGAAGGGATCGTCGCGGATGATCTTGCGCTCGACGTAGAGTGGCAGGAAGCGCCCCGAGTCGTCGCGCGAGAGGCCAAGGGTGGTCTGGGTGAGATCATTGGTGCCGAAGCTAAAGAACTCGGCCACCTCGGCGATCTCGTCGGCGGTCAGAGCGGCGCGGGGCAGCTCGATCATCGTGCCCACCATGTAGGGGACCTCGATCCCCTCCTCGGCGAAGACCTCGCTGGCCACGCGGCGCACCACTTCTTCCTGGGGCTTCAACTCGGTGACGTGGCCGACGAGGGGGATCATCACCTCGGGGTGAACGTCAATGCCCTCCTTCTTAACCTTCACGGCGGCCTTGAAGATCGCCCGGGCCTGCATTTCGGTGATCTCGGGGTAGATCAGGCCCAGGCGGCAGCCGCGGAAGCCGAGCATCGGGTTGGCCTCGCGCAGGCCATCCACGCGGCTCTTGACCTTCTTGGGGTCCACGCCGAGCTTGCTGGCCAGAGCCTCAATCTCGTGCTCCTCGTGGGGCAGGAACTCGTGGAGGGGCGGGTCGAGGGTGCGAATGGTGACGGGCAGGCCAGCCATGGCGCGGAAGAGACCCTCGAAGTCGCCCTGCTGCAGCGGCTCGATCTTGGCCAGGGCGGCGCGGCGTTCCTCTTCGGTGTCGGCGATGATCATCTCGCGCACGGCGTCAATGCGGTCGCCCTCAAAGAACATGTGCTCGGTGCGGCAGAGGCCGATACCCTCGGCGCCGAACCGGCGCGCCACCTCGGCATCGCGCGGAATGTCGGCGTTGGCGCGCACCCCCATGGTACGGAACTCATCGGCCCAGGCCATCAGTTCGGCGAAATCGCCCGACAGTTCAGGCTGCACCGTCGGCATCTGGCCGGCGAAGACCTCGCCCGTGCTGCCGTCGAGGGTGACCCACTCGCCCTTGTGGATGGTGACGCCATTGACGGTCACCGACTGGTCGGGGTAACTGATGCGCAGGTCGCCAGCGCCCGCCACGCAGGGTTTGCCCATACCGCGGGCTACAACGGCGGCGTGCGAGGTCATTCCCCCTCGGGCCGTGAGAATGGCCTGGGCGGCGACCATACCGTGGAAATCCTCGGGCGCGGTTTCGACGCGAATGAGGATGACCTTCTCGCCCAGGTTGGCGAGGTGCTCGGCCTCATCGGGGTCGAACACTGCCTTGCCACTGGCGGCCCCCGGCGAAGCGGGCAGGCCGGTGGTGAGCGGCGCGGCCTTCTTGCGCGCCTCGGGGTCAATCGTGGGGTGGAGCAACTGGTCGAGGGCCGCCGGGTCTACCCGTTGCACGGCGGTGGCCTTGTCAATCACGCCCTCGTGGCACATATCCACGGCGATCTTCACCGCCGCGGCGCCGGTGCGCTTGCCGGCGCGGGTCTGCAACATCCACAGCTTGCCGCGCTCGATGGTGAACTCGACGTCCTGAACATCCTTATAATGGCGCTCGAGCTGCGTGGCAATCTGGTGGAACTGCTCGTAGACCTCGGGCATTTCCTCCTTCAGCTTGCTGATCGGCCGGGGCGTGCGGATGCCGGCCACCACGTCCTCGCCCTGGGCATTGACCAGGTACTCGCCGAAGATCTCCGGCTCACCGGTGGCGGGGTTACGGGTAAAGGCCACGCCGGTGGCCGAGTCGTCGCCCATGTTGCCGAAGACCATCGCCTGCACGTTCACAGCAGTGCCGAGGGAGTCGGAGATCTTGTTGATGCGACGGTAATCGCGGGCGCGGCGCCCGTTCCACGAGCGGAACACCGCCATCACCGCCTCGCGCAGTTGCTCCTGGGGGTCCTCGGGGAAATCAACGCCGACGTCCTGTTTGATAATCTCCTTAAACTCATCGGCGATGGCCAGCAATTCCTCCGTGGTCAGGTCGGTATCCTGGCGCTGGCCATGGCCCTTGTAGCGATCCATCACGTGTTCGAAGCGTTCGCCTTCGACGCCCAGCACAATCTTGCCGAAGAGCTGGATGAAACGACGGTAAGCATCGGCAGCGAAACGGGGATTGTTGGTCAGTTTCGCCAGGCCCTCGAGGGTCTCCCGATTGAGGCCGAGGTTGAGCACGGTATCCATCATGCCGGGCATCGAGAACTTCGCGCCCGAGCGCACCGAGACGAGCAACGGGTTCGACGGATCGCCGAACTTCTTGCCGGTCTGCGCCTCGATATCCTTCAGTGCCTCGAAGACCTGCTCCCACATTCCCTCGGGCGGCTCCTGCCCATTCGCGTAGTAGGCGTTACACGCCTCGGTGGTAATGGTGAAACCGGGGGGCACCGGTACGCCGGTGCGCGTCATTTCCGCAACGCCCGCGCCCTTGCCGCCTAGCAGGTCGCGCATCGTGGCATCGCCCTCACGGAAGAGGTACACCCACTTCGTGGTCATCGGGGATCCTCCTATTTGCTCGCGCCGGTATCTGGCGCTTCAACTATACCGCCCCGATCCGCAAATGTCAAAGGTTTCACGGGCTGTGCAAAGCCTAGACGCGGGCAATGCGTTGAGATTGGCCGAAAATGTTTTCGGGAATTATATTTAAAGTGCGTTTCGTGGCATTCCCCCCCCGGCCTCCCCCTGTTGGGTGCAGAGCCGGACTCCCTCCCCGCTGGGAGGGTTGAGGAG
>CAKZSI010000002.1 GCA_937918935.1 uncultured Chloroflexales bacterium
CTTTGCACATCTCGACTGCTTGCAGGACGAACTCGAAGCCGTGCTTGCGACCTACACTCCCGAGCGACTGCAATCACTCAGTGGCTACCCCTACCTGGTGCAGACCGAGCTTGCGATGACCTCCTAGGGAATTGGTATTACTACTGCTGATGGCTTCCCGATGGGAGGGCTGCGCCCTCCCAGGGATACGCCGTTTGTCCCTCTGGTACTGGAAACGGTATGGGGAAACCGGGTTGCCCCACGCCCCTCCCCGACGGGTCAGGGAAACCGGGTTGCCCCACGCCCCTCCCCGACGGATCGGGGAAGCCTGCGCCCTACCCGGCAATCATTTGACGGGTTCGAGGAGGAACACGCCACGGTCACGCGTGGCAACTGCCACCTGTGCGTTGTCGGCGCGAAAGGTGATGGCGAAGACGGCGCCCCCGCCAGGGTCGAGGCCGCTCAATCGCTCGCCGGTGGCCGTGTTCCAGAACTCCACCTCACCACTCAGGGCGCCAGTAGCCAGCACCGAACCGTCGGGCGAGAAGGCGACGCTGAAGTACGAGCGCCGTTCCGGCCCTGCCTCCTGGCTACGCACCTCCTCGCCGTTCGAGGCCCGCCAGAGCTTGAGGACGCCATCGGCGCCTGCGCTGGCGACGAGATCATCGCGGGCAGCGATGGCGATAGCCGTCACCGGGGCGCCATGGCCGCTGAAGGTCGAACGGCGCTGGCCCGTCTGCGTATCCCAGACGATCAGCAGGGGCCGGTCTGCCGGTTCGTTGGTGACCGTAACGAGCGAACTTCCGTCGCGGTTGAAGGCCAGTTCGGCGACCGGCCCGCCGATGCCGCGCAGGGTGCGCAGACGCTCGAACGTGCGCGCGTCCCACAGGACCACATCGCCGCGTTCGTTGCCAGCGGCGATCAGGCGCCGGTCGCGGCTGACCACGACGCTCAGGGCGAAGCCGTCGAGTCCCTCCAGGGCGCGAGGTTCGGCGACGCCGGTCAGGGAAACGACCATCACGTTGCCGGAGTCGTTCACTACAACCAGTTCGGTGTCGCTCAGAAAGCCGAGGTACTGGCTGGTGGAGGCGCCGCCACTGAGGGCGATGGCGCGCCCGTCTTCGAGCAGGTGCACGCGGATGGAGCCGTTGATCCCGCCGGTGGCCAGGGCCTGGCCCGAGTCCGCGTAGCTCAGGGTAGTAACGCTGCCCTGGGCGAGCAGGGCCGTCTGCAGCATCTCCTGGCTGTTCACGTCCCACAGGGCCACACTGCCGCTCATATCGCTGCTGGTGGCAATACGCCGGCCGTCGGCGCTCCAACTCAGGCCGAGGAGGCGCAGTCCCTGCCGCTGCAATACGCCGCGCTCGGCGCCCGAGGCGGGGTTCCACAGATGCACGGTGCCGTCAAGGCTGGCGCTGGCGAGCATGCGCCCGTCGGGGCTGAAACTGACGCCCCGGATGACCACCCAGCCCTCGTGTCCCTGCAACTCACGCTCGAGCTGACCGGTGCGAGCGTCGAGCATGTAGACGCTGCCGCTGACCGAACCCACGGCCAGTTGCTTCCCATCAGGGCTGAAGGCGATGCCGGTGAGCCAGTAGGGGGCGTTTGTCGCAGGATTGGTGGGCGCGGTGTAGGCGAAGCCGTCCCGAGCCGCGCCGCTGGCCACGTCCCAGAGGCGGGCGGTACCGTCGCGGGAGGCCGAGGCCAGGCTGGAGCCGTCGGGGCTGAAGGCGAGGTTGCCCAGGAAATCGGTGTGGCCCTCAAGGGTGCGTAAGGGCCGGCCGCTGGCCACGTCCCACAGGATAATCGTCGTATCGGTGCTGCCGGAGGCGAGGAGGCGCCCGTCGGGCGAGAAGGCCAGACTGCGGATCCAGCCGCTGTGGCCGCGCAGGCGGCGTAGTTCCTGCCCGGTCGCCAGGTTCCAGATAATAATCTCGTTTTCGTCCTGTGCGCCGGAGGCGAGGAGGCGCCCGTCGGGCGAGAAGGCCAGGGCACTGATGTCGCCGCGGTGCCCGCTGAGGGTGCGCTGCGCCTCAAGGCTCTCTGGATCGCGCAGGTGGATGGTACCGCCGACGCCAACCGCGAGGGGGCCATCGCCGGGGGCGAACTGCACGGCGCCGACCGAGGGGTCTTCAAGCTGCGCGGTCTGGGTAAAGACGGCACTCTCGGCCAGGAGCGGACCGGCTGGCGGCGCGGTAGGCGCCGCGGCGCCCTGGGCCGGGGCCCCGCCTGAGGTGGCGTTCGCGCCCCCGGCGGGCGCGGTGGCAACTGCGGCGCCGCCGGGAAAAAGCGGCAGTGAGGCGCCAGGGTTGGCCAGCAACCAGGCCAGGGCGGCCCCGACCAGGCAGACACCCAGGGCCAGCATGGCGAGCAGGGCGACGATCGCGGCGAGACAGCCGGTACTGAGACGCGGAGCGGCGCGGGGCGGCGCGGCGGCGGGTGCGGCTTGCCAGGCGGCAACCTGACCCTGGGGCGAAACCGGCTGGCCAGGTTGCGGCGCGCCCGACCAGACCGGCGGCGGTGCAGCCGGCGGCGGTCCCACGGGCGCCAGCGGACCGGG
This sequence comes from uncultured Chloroflexales bacterium, assembly GCA_937918935.1. GTDB lineage: Bacteria > Chloroflexota > Chloroflexia > Chloroflexales > Chloroflexaceae > JACAEO01. The sequence goes on from CAKZSI010000002.1 coordinate 2,540, forward strand.
GGCGCCACCCGCCACGGGTGTGCTCACAGGGCCGGGCGTCTGTCCGGGCGGCACGAGCTGGTAGGGCTGGACCGGCTCGCTGGCGCCCAGGGGGCGTCCGGCCATCAGACGCACGGTATCCAGCGCCCGGCGCATTTCGCGGGCCTGCTGGTAACGGTTGGCCGGTTTCATCTCCAGAGCGCGCAGCGCCAGTTGTTCAGCAAGCACCGAAATGCGCGCGTTGAGCGTGCGAGGAGCGTTCAGCGGCGTCCCCGCCTGGCGCTGCGCCGAAGTGGGTGGCGCCCAGCCGCACAACAACTGGTAGAGCACCGCGCCCATCGCGTACAGATCGCCGGAGGTGGTCAACTCGGCATGGGGGTCGTTCAACTCCGGAGCGCGGTAGGGCGACGGCTCGGCGCCGAGGGGGCGCACCAGGGGAAAGGGGGCCAGGAACAGCCCGCCGTCGAGCGAAGACCACAGATCAGAGGGGCGCAGATCGCCGATGAGCAGTGGCGGGGTGTGCCCGTGCAACGCCTCCAGCGCGCCCAGCAGCCGGTCGAGGTAGTTGAGCACCTCGTTTTCGGGCAAAGGGCCGCCCCGGTCGCGGGCGACCCGGTCGAGATCCTGGCCGCCGGGGTCATCGGCAACCAGATAGTAGGTCAGATCCCGGGCAAAGTGGTCGCGTAGACTGAGCAGACCAGGGGCAGTAACGCCGGCCACCTGCTCGGCGAGGGCGCGCGCGTCGGCAAGGGCGCTTACGGAGGCCTGGGGCAGTTCGGCAACCAGGACACGCAGCGACCCCTGCGCGTCAATGGCGCGGTAGATCACGCAATCGGGACGCTCTTCGACCACGTAGGTGATACGGTAGCGGTCATTGAGCATGGTCTCAGGAGCGAGCATGGACACCTCGGAAACGCGGTATGGCGCCTGTTTGGATAGCTCCTGTAGGAGGCTCCAGGAGGACCGGGCCCTCCCGGAAACCTTCTGGAGGAGAGTGGGGAAACCGGGTTTCCTCACATCCCTGGCTGATGAGAAGGGCCCTGCCCTCCCGAATTCTCTTCTGCTGGAGGACGGGGAAACCAGGTTTCACCCCACCCCTGCTGATGAGGAGGGCTATGCCCTCCTGGACCATTTTCTGCAGGAGGGCAGGGAAACCAGGTTTGTCACATCCCCGCGTGATAAGAAGGGCCAGGTCCTCCCGGAATGAAACCGGATACCAGGTTATGTAAACAGGCGCTTAATCGGCAGCGATGACCTCACGGGCGGGGGCGATGGCCCCGCGGGTGACTGCGTTGGTAATCCGCTCCACGCACTGCTTTCCACTAATTGTGGCGCCCTCGATCGAAGCAAGGAAGTGCTGCCGGGTATAATCACCGGCCAGGAAGAAATTGCTCACCGGACTGGCCTGGTCGGGGCGGTACCTGTCCACCCCGGGCAGGGCCTGGTAGACTGAATTAGGGATGCGCACAATGGTGTGCTTCAGCAGCCGCGCCTCGCGGGCCACCGGATGCAGACGGACGAACTCCTGCATCACGAAGCGCACCAGTTCATCGTCGGGCAGGGTGATCAGCTTCTCGGCGGGAGCGACGACGAACTGCATGATACTCTTGCCGCCGCGGTGGTACTCTGGCGCGACCATGGCCATATCGGCGTAGACGCTGAGGTGGGTGCCCGCGCTGAAGAGCAGATTATCCACCCCGGCGATCTGCCGGTCGAAGAAGAGTTGCATGGTAATGACTGGCGCGCCCTTCAGGTGCTTGAGGTTATCGAAATACGGAAACTTGCGCCAGGAAGCGGGGAGCAGCTTGCGCAGACTGTGCACCGGCATGGCCGAGACGTAGATGTCGCCGGTGATCAGGCTGCCATCGTCCATCTGGAAGCCGGTGACGCGATTGGCGACCTCATCGTACTCGATGCCGGTCACCTTGCGCCCCAGTTCCACGCGACCACCACGGGCCTCGATCTGCGCGATCAGCGGGCGCCAGATATTCACATCGGGCGAGCCCTTGACCAGGGCCATCATCGGGGCCTGCTTCTCGTGGGCGAAGTGGAGCATGGCCGTCAGGGGCAGCTTGGCCGAAACCTTGTCGGCGGGCAGGAAGTTGAGCGCCAGGCACATCGTGTGCATCACTTCATCGAGGGAACGCTGGCCCATCCCATGGCGCAGGTGCCAGGAAGCATACGTCTCATCGTCCTGCTGGTCAACGTACTGTTGATCGCCGAAGATCGGGCGCAGCAGCCCCAGACCCATGCGCAGCTTATCGCCAAGGGACAGGGGCTTGAACTTCGCCACGCCAGCAAGCCCGTTGAAGGGCGGGGGCAACCAGGGCACGAAGCTGATCCCGGCCAGGCCGTGGCGCTCAGAGGCGAAGATCATCTCGGCGGGCTTCCAGTTGAAGGTATCGCCCAGACCATAGCGGTTCAGAAAATCGAGCAAATGGTGATAGGCGCCGAAGAACACGTGCAGTCCCGACTCGATCCAATCGCCGTCGGCATCCTGCCATGCCGAAACCTTCCCGCCGGGCACATCACGCTTCTCAAGCAAGACAACTTCGTGGCCCCGTTCGACCAGCGTGCGGGCCACAACGAACCCCGCCGGGCCGGCGCCAGCAATAATCACACGCATTGCAGGTGCTCTTTCGCATACAATATGAATCCGGACCTTTACCGTTATAGCACGGGTTGAACATATGGCGCAAGGCAGGGGGAGAAACCAGGTTTCCCCACGTCCTTCCAACTGGCATTGGGACCGCTGGCGCCATCCCCTGGGCACAGGCGCCTGACCCGGGAGGCTCTGTGCCTTCTCTTGACCTTGCCTCATCAAGATGGGAAGAGAAACTTTGTCCTGGGAGGGCCTGGCCCTGCCAAACCCTCTCGTGCGGAGCTTATGTTCACCTCACGCTGGATTCCGCTACTCCTGGTAATCACGCTCATCCCGCTCCTGGGCCTGCAGTTCTTCGGCCCGCGGCTACCCCGGCCCCTGAACCTGCCCCCGCCACGGACGGTGGAGACCCGTAACCCGCTCATCGGCGTGCACACGCGGCTGACCGGCGTGGGCGATGAAGATTATATTCGGCGCACCCTGGAGCAGGTGCGCGAGATGGGCGCACCCTGGATCGTCGAACTGTTCCCCTGGGCCTATGTGCAGCCCCGCTCGCGCTACGGCTACGACTGGGCCGGCGCCGACATGGTCATCGCCCACGCCCGGCGGCAGGGGCTGACCGTCGTGGCCCGCCTCGACCTGGTTCCCGCGTGGGCGCGCCCTCCGCGCACCACCGACCGCTACCTGGACCCCGAGCACTACGCCGACTACGCCGCCTATGTCGCCGCCTTCGCCGAACGCTACCGGCCCCTGGGGGTGCGCCACCTCATTATCTGGAACGAGCCGAACCTGCGCTTCGAGTGGGGCGAGCGCCCGCCCGACCCGGGGGCCTATGCCGCGTTACTCAAGGTGGTCTACCCGGCGGTCAAGGCCGCCGTTCCCGACGCGGTGGTGATCGCCGGGGCGCTATCGCCCGGCGGCGAGCTTGACGGCGGGCAGACGCGCATGGACGACATGCAGTACCTGGCCTCACTCTACGACGCCGAGGCCGGCCCGTTTTTCGACATGTGGGCGGTGCATGCCTACGGCGGCCAGGAACCGCCCGAGGCCCCGCCGGCCCCCGAGAAGGTCAACTTCCGGCGCATCGAACTGGTGCGCGCGCTGATGGACCGCTTCGGCGACGCGGCGAAGCCGATCATCGTGACCGAGGGGGGCTACAACGACCATCCGCGCTGGCAGGCCGCCGTGCGCCCGGCGGAGCGCATCCGCTGGACGATCGCCACCTACGAGCAGGCCCGCGCCTACCCCTGGCTCACGGCGGTGGTCATGTGGCAGTTCTCGGCCCCCTACGCTACACGTTCCTACCCCGACGCCTGGAACTTCGTGGCCTCTGACGGCACGCCGCGGGCGATCTACGACGCGGTGCGCGAGTATGCGCGGGAGAGGCAGGGTGGATTGTGGATTGTAGATTGTAGATTGTAGATTTTGGATTTTGGGTTAGATCGGGAGATAAGGAGGTGGTTTCAAGGCCCTGCTCGATGAAAGGGTTGGGGAAGAGCCGCGCCTGGCGGAGCGCACCACGCCGGTGCGATCGGGCGCGACGAATGGTATAATCTCGTGTGTGAGGGCGAAATATCTTTCGCCCAACGAGAAAACCCGGTTTTCCCGGCGCGGCGTAAGCCGAAGGGGCGCGCCCATCAGGATCTCACACCTGTGGCAAACCTGCGAGGCCCGGGCTGCCTCCAACAACCGTATGACCATTTCTAAGAGGGCTTCGCCCTCTCGATCCTCCCGGGGGAAACGTATGCGCCCGATTGTCATCGTCGCGTTGATCCTGCTGGCGGCCACGATGCTGGTGGCGGGCTGTGGCGCGGAGTCAGGCAATACGAGCCGCGGGGTCGCGATTGGCCAGCCGCTGCCCCCCGCCGAGTTCACCACCGGGCGCGGCGAGCGGGTCAGCGTGGCCGATCTGCACGGCAATCCCGCGGTGATCAACTTCTGGGCCACCTGGTGCGCGCCGTGCCGCGAGGAGATCCCCGTGTTGCAGGCCGCCCACGCCGAGTATGGACAGAATGGGGTGGCCTTCCTCGCCGTCACCGATGAGTTGCCCACCACCGTGCGCCCGTTTATGGAGCAGATCGCTATGACCCTCCCGGTCTGGTACGATCCTGGCGGTCGCGCGGGGCAGCGCTACGCCATTCAGAGCATTCCCACCACCTTCTTTCTCGACGCCGACGGGCGGCTGGTGGCCCGCCATACCGGCGCGTTGACCCGCCGGCAGCTCGAGGCCTACCTGCAACAACTCACGACGGAGCGCCAGGAGCAGCAGGCGCCCCCCGCTGGCGATCCCCCGCTGCCGACGCGCATCCCTGCCCCCGGCGGCGCCGATACGGTTGGCTGGCGGCAGGTCAAACCGGCTGCCACGTGGTGAGGCCCATCGGGGGTATGGGGAAACCTGGTTTCCCCTACCCCTCCAGACGGCCACATGCACATCGAAGCAGGGTATGGGGAAATCTGGTTTCCCCATATTCGTATCAGAACCCAGGAGGAGACTTCCCCATGTCCTCCCAACCGCAGTACCGACTGGCCCGGCGCCTGGCCCAACTCGAACCGTCGGCCACCACAGCGATGAACGCCCGCGTGCAGCAGTTGCGCGCCGAAGGCGTCAAGGTGATCTCGTTCAGTGTTGGCGAACCTGATTTCAACACCCCTGAGCCGATCAAGGTCGCCGCGATTGAGGCGATCCACAAGAACTACACCCACTATACTCCGGCCGGCGGCATCGCGGAGTTGCGCAAGGCCGTGGCTGCCCGCGTGAGCGAGGATCAGGGGATAACGTATGGCGTCAACCAGGTGACGGTGACAACCGGGGCCAAGGAGGCCCTCTACCTGGCTTTCCAGGCCCTCTGCGACGACGGTGACGAGGCGATCATCCCCGCGCCGTACTGGGTGAGTTATGTCGAGCAGGTCAAACTGGCGGGGGCGGTTCCCGTGACACCAATGGCGAGCGAGGCCAGCGGCTTCAAGCTCACCCCCGAGCAGTTGCGGGCGGCGCTCACCCCCCGCACCCGGCTAATCGTCCTCAACTCGCCCTCAAATCCCACCGGGGCGGTGTACAGCGCCGAAGAGCTGCAGACCCTCGCCGAGGTGATCCGCAGCAGCGAGGCGCTGGTGATCACCGACGAGATCTACGACGCCATCAGCTACGTGCCCTACGCCCGGCTCCTGCGCGTGGCCCCTGACCTCGCCGGCCGCACCCTGGTGGTCAACGGCGCCTCAAAGGCCTACGCGATGACGGGCTGGCGCATCGGCTACGTGGCCGGGCCACAGCCGATCATCACGGCGATCAAGGATATTCAGAGCCATTCCAGCACCCATACCGCCTCGATCTCGCAGTACGCGGCCCTGGCGGCCTACACACCCAACCCCGAGCTTGACGAGACCGTGCGTGAGATGGTCGCCGCGTTCCACCGGCGCCGCGATCTGATCCTGGAACTACTCGCCGAGATCCCCGGCGTCACCTGCAATGTGCCTGATGGGGCCTTCTACGTCTTCCCCAACGTCAGCGCCCTCCTGGGACAGCCGCTGAAGAACGGCATCGTGTGCGACAGCAGCGACGCCTTCAACAATTACCTGCTCGACCATGCCCACATCGCCTGCGTGAGCGGCGAGTCGTTCGGCGCGCCGGGCTTTCTGCGGCTCTCCTACGCCACCGGCGAGGAGGAGATCGTCGAGGGTATGCGGCGCTTCCGCGCCAGCCTGGGGTGAAGGAGGACCGACCGATCACGTTGCTCGGACCAGTCGTGTGACAACCTGATTGTAATGGACAGTCTTTCGCAGGGAGGGATGCGCCCTCCCGCCGCCGCCTCGCTCGCCGCGCTGGTTCCGCGCCTGGCAGGGCGGCGCGTGCTGGTCATCGGCGATCTGACGCTCGACGAGTACCTGTACGGGCGAGCGACGCGCCTCTCGCGCGAGGCGCCCATCCCGGTGCTGGAGTTCCTGCGGCGCGAGGTGATCCTGGGCGGGGCGGCCAATCCCGCCCGCAACGTCGTGGCCCTGGGCGGCCTCGCCACCCAGGTGGGGATCATCGGCGCGGACAGCGAGGGCGAGCAGGTGCGCACCCTGTGCGAGGCGGCGGGCATTGACACCGCCGGCTTGATCGTCGTTCCCGAGCGCCCCACCACGCGCAAGACGCGCATCCTGGCCGATGAGGCGCCGCGCCTGCCGCAGCAGGTGGCGCGCCTTGACCGGCTGGAACGCGCCCCGCTGGGGCCGGAGGACGAGACGCGAGTGGTGGAGATGCTCCATGACCTCACACCCGGCCACGCGGCGGTGCTGTGCTCCGACTATCAACTGGGGTTGTTGACGCCACGGGTGGTGCGGGCGGTGCGGGCGCTCTGCCAGGCGCACGGGGCGCTCTTCTGCGTGGATGCCCAGGGTAACTCGCGCTACTACACCGGCGCCGACCTGTTTCGCTGTAACAACCGCGAAGCCGAGGCGGCCCTGAACCAACCACTGTGTAGCGAAGCCGACTTTCGGGTCGGGGTTGGCCGGCTCCGCGCCGAGCTTGACGCGCGGCTGATTATGGTGACCCGTGGCCCAGAGGGTTTATCACTGGAAGGTGACGGGGTAACCTACACCCGCGTGCCGGCGTTGCAAAGCAGTGAGGTTTACGACACGACCGGAGCGGGCGACACGTTTGTGGCCGTGGCGACAATGGCGCTGGCCGCCGGCATCGCGCCGATCGAGGCGGCGCGCCTGGCCAATGCGGCCGCGGCACTGGTGGTGCGGCGCTTCGGCAACGCCGTGGTGACGCCGGAAGAGTTGCGCGATGCACTGAGGTGAAGCCAGACCCTCGCGGGTGTGCAAGGTTATAAACGGTGCACCGCCGCTTCCCGTTGAACAACTCGCAGGCGCATCAGCTATGCGGCAATCCATAATCAAAATGCTCATGACCGGGCCTTAAACGCCGCCAGGGCCTCCTGTTCGTCCTGGTAGATCTCGGCGTACTGCGCCAGGCCGACCATGCGGAAGATCTTCTGGAAATGCTGGGAGAGGCCGCTGACGGCGAGCTTCTGGTCGTTCCGAGTGACCTCGGTTACGATGCCGATCAAAATGGCGATGCCCGCGCTGTTGATGTAATCATTCTGGCGAAAGTTCAACAGCACGTTCCGCGCGCCTTTGCTGGTCACCTCACGATAGGCATTATTGATCTTCTCCTCGGCGAAGGTGGTCACATCGCCTGAGAGATCAATAATGGCCACCCCATCACGCTCACGGGTGCTGACCGTCAACTCATCTTCAAGCATCATAAGGCTCCTCCCCCATGGCCTCAGCGGCGCCCGGTTGTATGACAGTGAATAGCCAGCGCTCCACAGCGATCCCGTTCGTGGCCCACGCGGCGCTCCACTGTGAGATGGGCATCAGCCGTGGAGGTTAGGCCCCGGCTGGCGATGAAACGCAAAGCGAAAACGGTTCCCCGGTCCAGACCATGGCACGAAACCGGCTTCGTCACACAACTGGCTGATGAGCAGCATACCCATGCCGCGCAACGAACCCCGGCCAGCGACCTTGTCACCGATGCTGAGCGGGGTGGCGCCTGCGGTGTACCGGCTCATCCCCTGATCGAGCACCTCAACCACCAGACGCTCATTCTCCACCTGACAGAAAATCTCCACGCGCAAGCCCGGATCGAGTGAGTTCCCATGCTCCATCGCGTTGATGCAGACCTCGCACAAAACCGTCTTGAGATCCTCGATGCGCTCGGCGGAAATGCCGAGACGACGGGCGAACGCCGCAACCGCGTCGCGAGCGACCAGTTCATAGCCCAGCTCGCTGGGTAGAGAAAGCTCAAGACTCGTCTGAGAGCAGGCAGAAGTACTCATTGCTCGAGATGGATTACCATGCGGATCTGATTACCACCGCTCAGCGCGGTAGAAAACTCAACTTCGTCCATAAGTTCGCGGATCAGCCAGATACCCCACCCGCCCTTATCGTCCTGTTCGAGAACCTCTTCGATGATGGGACGCCGGATTGCCCGGCTCTGGTCGAAAGGTTTACGCCCCTGGTCGGACACGTCAACAATCAACTCATCGGCGCGCGCGGTCAGCAGAACCACGACCTTCATCGCCGCGTCGTGTTCGTTGCCGTGTTCAATCGCATTGGTAACCGCCTCGCTGACCGCGGTTTTCAGTGACTCGACGCGATCGGGCTGAAACCCCATCCGGCGAGCCAGAGACGAGGCGGTATCCATCGCCACGCGCTCGTAGCCGAGCTTGCTCGGCAGACGTAGTTCGATCACTCGTTCGACTGGCTCACGCGGTGGAGTTTCGCCGCTCATGCGTATAAGGTCTACTCTTGCGTGCCAACCAGGATAACTGCATCCCCGCTTGCAGCGGCGTTACCGTTTGGGGAGGTACGGAGAGCCACACCCTCTGCGATCCGTATGCTTCCACCCGCAGTAGCGGACTCATTTCGGCTTTGCCCGTAAGTATGCCCGCCCAGGCACATAAGAGGGTTACGAGGAGGCACAGCCTTCCCGCGCCCCTCTCCATAGCAACGTAGGTGAAAACCGTGGCTCATATTCCAACGAGACTCCCACTCGGCGGGGGTTGCGGGGGCATGTGCTCCCGCGGGATTTCCCTTTCCAGTGCGGCACGGCAATACCGCATTGCACTGGAAAGTGGCTATCGGAAGGGCTTCGCCCCTCCGAACCTCCTCTCTGAGGGGAAGTCTCGGTGTAGTACTAATGTCAAATAGCGTGTGTTGTGACACGCGATCCACAGAAAATGATAACACAGGGAAGGATCATGACGCAATAGGACGAAAGTTCGAACAAAGATCGGAGAAGGGAAACGGGCGGGGCCGATGCAACGTCCTGGGAGACAGGTCCAAACCCTATGTGGAGGTATGGATTTCTGGGGCAGACCATGAAACCAATTTGAAGCATGGCGTACCATCCGCAAAACCTGTCAGGCGCGTCGATCGGGACTCTCGCCCCAATTGCCGCGCCTGACAGGTTTTCTGGCCCCTCCCGCAGCTTACAGCGGAATGTTCCCATGTTTGCGCGCGGGCATGCTCTGGCGCTTGGTGCGGGCGATACGGAGAGCGCGGATCAGGGCCGGGCGCGTCTCCCTGGGTTCGATCACGGCGTCGATGTACCCGCGCTCGGCGGCGACGTAGGGATTGGCGAAGCGGTTCTGGTAATCCGCAACCAGTTCAGCCAGGCGCCGCTGCGGGTCGGCGGCCTCGGCAAGCTCTTTGCGGAAGATGATGCGAACCGCGGCGTCCACGCCCATCACGGCAATCTCGGCGGTAGGCCAGGCGAAGTTGAAATCGGCGCGGATATGTTTGGAGGCCATCACGTCGTAGGCCCCGCCGTAGGCCTTGCGGGTGATCACGGTGAGCTTGGGCACTGTGGCCTCGCAGTAGGCGTAGAGCAACTTGGCGCCGTGGCGAATGATCCCGCCATACTCCTGCTGAGTGCCCGGCAGGAAGCCCGGCACGTCCACGAAGGTCACCAGGGGGATGTTGAAGGCATCGCAGAAGCGCACGAAGCGCGCCCCCTTGACTGAGCTGTCAATGTCCAGCGTGCCGGCAAGTTGCATCGGCTGGTTGGCGACCACGCCAACGGGATGGCCATCGAGCCGGGCAAAGCCGATCACGATGTTGCGCGCCCAGAAGGGCTGCACCTCGAAGAACTCGCCGTGGTCCACCACGGCCTCAATCACCTTGACAATGTCGTAGGCCTTGCGCGGGTTGTCGGGGATCAGGGTCTGCAGATCTTCTTCGGTGCGTTCGGGATCGTCAGTGGGCGGGATGGAAGGCGGGTCGTCCATGTTGTTCGAGGGAATGAACGACAGCAGCGTGCGCAACTGGTCGAAGCACTCATCCTCACCATCGGCGGCGAAGTGGGCAACGCCGCTGCGGGTGTTATGGGTCATTGCCCCGCCCAGTTCTTCGAACCCCACCTCTTCCCCGGTGACCGTCTTGATCACATCCGGGCCGGTAATGAACATCTGGCTGGATCCCTTGACCATGAGGATAAAATCGGTCATGGCCGGGGAGTAGACAGCCCCGCCGGCGCAGGGGCCGGCGATGATCGAGAGCTGGGGGATCACGCCGCTGCTGATGACATTACGGTAGAAGATCTCGGCATAGCCGCCCAGACTGACGACCCCTTCCTGAATGCGCGCGCCGCCCGAGTCGTTGATGCCGATGCAGGGCACGCCCATCCGCAGGGCCAGATCCATCACTTTGCAGATCTTCTCGGCAAAGACCTCACCCAGGCTGCCGCCGAAGATGGTGAAATCCTGGGAAAACACGCACACCGGGCGCCCATCAATCGTGCCGTGACCGCTGACCACGCCGTCGCCAAGGGGTTTGCGTCGTTCCATACCAAAGGCGGACGTGCGATGGACGGCGAAGGCATCCAGTTCAACGAACGATCCGGGGTCGAGCAGCCGGTCAATGCGCTCCCGCGCGGTCAACTTGCCACGTTCATGTTGCTTCTGGATGGCCTGGGGGTCGCCGGTGAGGGCCTGGTGGCGGCGACGGCGTAACTCTTCGATCTTTTCGGCGGTCGTCTGCGACATAGAACTGCTCCTTGGCAGAGACTACGAACCTATGCAGATAATCAGGTTATGCGATGACGTTCCGCGGGGCGTAGTAGTTTGTAACGGGAGTTTCCTTGCATTTCCGCCCCCCTCCCGGCCTCCCCGCGTGGGGGGGAGGAGCCGGCCTCCCTCCCCCAGCGGGGAGGGTTGGGGAGGGGGCAGGTGGTTGCCGAAACCCTTCGTGCACAGACGAGAGCACTGACCGGAACGCTTGATCCACTGAGGACACTGCGTCGTGTGGCTCGCGGCACTCGTGCCGCCATCGTTGCGGATCAACCTTTTTGAGAAACGCTCCAGGAGCCCTCCCGGACCCTCGAGTGGTTATGGCCGCTATCCTCTGCGCCCCCGCGTCACCACGGCCCAGGCGAAGCCAGGCACAGCATCAACGATACGCGGCCAGCGCCCGGGCTGGCGCAGGAGGCGGTAGAACCATTCAAGACCGGCGTGGCGCATCCAGGCAGGGGCGCGCGGCACGCGCCCGGACAGATAATCGAACACGCCGCCTACGCCAATCGCCAGCGGAACGTTCAGATAGGGCTGGTTCCGGGCGATCCAGATGTCCTGACGCGGATGCCCATAGGCGACCAGCAGAATGTGGGGTTGCGCCGCAACGATCAGTTGGCGCAGGAATGGCTCGTGGCGCGGATCAGGCGAACCGGCGAACGTTCCCGCGATGATCAGCCCTGGATAGAGTCGCTGGAGGACCAGAGCCGCAGCCTCTGCCACGCCGGGGGCCGCGCCGAGCAGAAAGAGCCGGTAGCCGCATCGGGCGCTCAGCGCAGCAAGCCGGTGCGTCAGTTCCACCCCGGTAACGCGACCCCGCAACGGTGTACCCAGGTAGCGCGCCGCCAGCAACAACCCTACCCCGTCGGGCGTGGCCAGATCGGCGCCCTCCAGCGCCGCGGCAAAGGCTGGATTGCGCCCCGCCTCGATCACAAACTCCGGGTTCACCGTGACAATTTGATGCCGCCCGCCGGAACGGATCAGCGCGTCGGCCAGCAGCACCGCCTCGTCTTCGATGACATCGTCAACGCGCACCCCAAGAATACGCACCGAACGCCGTACCTCAGGGGGCGGGCTGGCGCGCGCCACTGTTGTCGCCATGATGCACCGTCCAGTTACAATCGCCCAGGCCCGGGCGCCCCCGAACCACCTTACGGCTCTTACGCTGATTATAGCGTAAGAACGGCTTCAAGGCTGCGCCGTGTTATAATGCCAGGGATTGTGCGCGCCGGCCTTCGGGCTGGAGAGGTCTGAGAGGGCGGCATCCTCTCACCAAACTGCTCGTTTTGAGCACTGAATCGAGCCTTCAGACTGGCAGGAGAGCTTATGTTCCGCTCGCACACCTGCGGCGAGCTGCGGCAGGAGCACGTTGGCGCCACGGTAACCATGGCGGGGTGGGTGCACCGCCGCCGCGACCATGGCGAACTGATTTTTATTGATTTGCGCGACCGCTACGGCATTACCCAGGTCGTCTTTGACAGCGCCGTCGCTGCGGCCCACCAGGTCGCCGACGAGGCGCGTTCCGAGTACGTGTTGCAGGTGCGCGGGGTGGTGCGCCCGCGGCCCCCGGAAGCCGTGAACCCCGATCTGGCCACCGGAGCGATTGAGGTAGAGGCGTTGGAAGCCACGGTGCTCAACCCGGCCCGCACCTCGCCGCTGTACATTGCCAAAGAAGGCGGTGAGGACGAGGCCCTGCGCCTCAAGTACCGCTACCTCGATCTCCGGCGCGAACGCATGCAGCGCAATATCATCCTGCGCCATCGGGTCATCAAGTTCATGCGCGATTTTCTTGATCGCGAGGGCTTCCTGGAGATCGAGACGCCCATCCTGATCAAGTCAACTCCCGAGGGCGCCCGCGACTATCTGGTGCCCTCGCGCCTGCACCCGGGCAAGTTCTACGCTCTGCCGCAGAGCCCCCAGCAACTCAAGCAGTTGCTGATGGTGGCGGGCTTTGACAGGTACTTCCAGATTGCCCGCTGTTTCCGCGACGAAGATCAGCGTGCCGACCGGCAGCCAGAGTTTACCCAGCTCGATCTGGAGATGAGCTTCGTCAATCAGGAGGACGTGCTGAACCTGATCGAACGGCTCTTTATCGCCCTGTGCCAGACGATCACGCCCCATAAGACCCTCCCCACGCCGTTCCGCCGCCTGACGTATGCCGAGGCGATGGAACGCTACGGCTCCGACAAGCCCGATCTGCGTTACGACCTGGAGCTGGTCAACCTGGGTGATGTGCTTGCCAACACGCCCTTCCAGGTGTTCCAGGGGGCGCTTGAGCGCGGGGGCCAGGTCAAGGGCCTGCGGGCGCCCGGGTGCGCGGGCTTCTCGCGCAAGCAGATCGACGAGCTGGCCGAACTGGCCCGTGTGGGCGGCGCGCGTGGCCTGGCCTGGGCGGCCCTGCCCGCCGATGGCGGCGAGGTACGCTCGTCGTTCGCAAAGAACCTGGCGCCGGGCGAACTCGAAGCGATCATCGCGCGTATGGGGGCCGGCCCCGGCGATTTGTTGCTACTCGTGGCCGATACGCCCTCGGTCGTGGCGGCGGCCCTCGACCGGTTGCGTCGCGAACTGGCCGCGCGCCTCGGGCTGATTGACCCCAACACCCTTAGCTTCGCCTGGATCGTTGATTTCCCGATGTTCGAGTGGAACCCCGAGGAAGAACGCTGGGATGCCATGCACCACCCCTTTACCTCGCCCCGCGACGAGGACCTGCCGCTGCTCGACAGCGATCCCGGCAAGGCCCGCGCCAAAGCCTATGACCTGGTGCTCAACGGCTACGAGGTGGGCGGGGGCTCGATCCGTATCCATCGCCGCGAGGTACAACAGAAGGTCTTTGACCTGCTCGGCATCAGCCGTGAAGCGGCAATGGCCCAGTTCGGGCACATGCTCGAAGCCTTTGAGTACGGCGCCCCGCCCCACGGCGGCATCGCGCCTGGCATCGATCGCATCGTGATGATCCTGGCCGATGAAAGCACTATTCGCGAGGTTATGGCGTTCCCCAAGACCCAGCAGGCCGTGGATCTGATGACCAACGCCCCTTCGCCGGTGGACGAGCGGCAACTCAAGGAGTTGCATATCCAGTTGCGTCCGTAGGCCTCGGCCCGCCATTCCGCTCTCCCCCAACATGGGGCAAGCTCCAGTTCCAGGTTGTGGCGGCTGTACCGCCACAACCTCCTCCTGTCGCCCTGTCGCCCGGCGCAGCCGCCCCGAATCCCCACCGCCGGAGACGGAGGTTGCCTCGGCTCCGGGGATGATAAACGCCGGCCCCCCTGTGTGCCCAGAATACGGTATACTACAACAACCGCCAGTGATCAGCGGCGGCAAGCGTAACGGAGACCCCGTGACAGGGAGTTGATTGATGGAGAAACGCATTCTGGTCGTTGATGACGACCCGAACGTACGGCACATTGTCAGCCTGGCCCTGACCCACGACTCTCCCTACACCGTTCACGCTGTCCCCTCGGCGGAGGCGGCATTGCTCCAGATCGCGCGCCAACCGGTTGACCTGCTGTTTACCGATATTCGCATGCCGGGTATGAGCGGCCTGGAACTGGTGCAGCGGGTGCGCGAACTGGACCCGAAAACGGCGGTGATCGTCTTCACCATCGGTCCTGAAGATTTGACGCCCGAACGGGCCGCTGAATTGAAGATTGACTGCCTGCTGGAGAAGCCGGCTTCGCCGGAACGGCTGCGTCTGGCAGTTGACCTGCTGCTCGACCCGATCAAACTGCTGCCGCGCCCCTCCCAGCGTAGCGAACCGCCTCCGTCTCCCATGCCAACATCGGTGCAAACAACGCCATTGTCGCCGCAGACGGGGCCATTGGGGCAACGCCTGGCGGCAGCCAGGGCCCGGCGCCAGACAACGCCGCTACACGGCGCGCCGGTGGCCATCCGGCTCACGTCCGGCCCGGCAGGTGCAGGCAATCGCACCTACTCCGAAGCGCAGATCGAGGCCATGCGCCAGGCACTCAAAGAACTGGCCCTTGAGCCAGATGTCCACTGTGCTGTGCTGGCTGATATGAGCGGCATCGTGCTGACCCACTGGAGCCGCCGGCGCGACATCAATGTGACGGTCATTGCCGCCCTGGCAGCGGGCAATACTATGGCGCTGGCCGAGATCGGGCGCAATCTGGGCCAGCAGCGCCCGGGCCACCTGGTGATCCAGGAGGGCCACGACCAGAGCATTCTTATGGCCACGATGGATGACCTGTTGCTGCTCGTCGCCATTGGCCCGAACGCCTCGCTCGGCTGGGCGCGCATCGCTACCCTGCGCGCCTGTGAAGAGGTGTTGCACATTGCTCAGGGGCCGGTGGCGTAGTTTGACACTGCCCCCGCGCTCTGCTATAATCACCAGGGTTAAGGGCGGTCTGGCCGCTCTGTTTTCATGTTGTCTGCGTATGGCTGCACGCAGGGAGGTTGCCTCGGAGGGCCATGCCCGCCCAATCTCTCCTCGAAGCGAGCCAACAATGTTTTCCTGCGAGGGTTGCGACCTCTCAGACTCTCCCCGCTGGCCGGGGGCCGGGGATAAGGAGTACGTCCGTGTATGCGATTATTCGTGACCGGGGGATGCAGTATCGCGTTGAGCAGGGGCAGGTTCTGCTGCTCGATTTGATAGAAAAGGCCACGCCCGGCAGCCAGATTGAGATTGGCGAGGTCCTGCTGGTTGGTAACGGTGATAGCGTGCAGGTCGGTTCGCCTACCCTTGCGGGGGCCAGGGTGCGCGCCGAGGTGCTTGGCGAGACGAAGGGCGAGAAGATCGTGGTGTTCCGCTATCGCAATAAGAAGCGCTATCGCCGTCGAACCGGGCACCGCCAGCGCTACACCCGGGTGCAGATCACCGAGATCCTGGCCTGATCGAGGTTCCCGGTACCAGGAGGGTTGGGAAGGACACGGCCCGCCCAGAAAACCGCTCTGACCCGCCCCGGTGGGCGCAATAGGTGAAAGTGCGGCCTGCGGCGCAGGAGAACACGCTGGCCCGCTCCGGCGGAGAAGTGCGCTCTCCCGGAAACAAGTTTATCACTTTACCCTGTCGGCGCGCGGCGGAGCCGTATGCGGCCTCACGCAGAACAAAACATTACATTGGCGCGATGGCCGTCGCGCCCTGAGAGGAGATAGCGACAATGGCACACAAAAAGGGCGTTGGCAGTTCGCGCAATGGCCGCGATAGCAACCCGAAGATGCGCGGGGTCAAGGTGTACGGCGGGCAGCACGTCGTGCCCGGGAACATCATCGTCCGCCAGTGCGGCACCAGGATCCGCCCCGGCATGAACGTCGGCCTGGGGCGTGACTACACGATCTACGCGCTGGTCGAGGGCACGGTCAAGTTCCAACCCTACTCGCGGACCCAGAAGATGGTGAGCGTGATCCCGGCCGAGCAGCCAGGCGAAAGCGCCATCGCCGATTAACTCTACTTTAGTTACGTTGCCCCTGGCGGAGGTTGTGGGGACCGCAGGCCCCTAAAGATCCTTTTTTTCCTGGTGCGACTCAGCGAAGCCGCGCCGCACCAGGAAGGGGAAAGCTCAGAGGGATGTAGCCCCTGCGAATCTCCTCGCAGCGGTAGCCGCGGCAAGTGACAACGTTAAGAGCCTATCCGAACGAGGAGCACTCTGGTGAAAAAGGGTATTCATCCCCAGTACCATATGGACGGGATCGTCTGCACAACGTGCGGCACACGTTGGGCCATCGGTTCGACGCGCCGCAATCTGCGGGTCGAGATCTGCTCCAACTGCCACCCGTTCTATACGGGCGAACAACGGATCGTGGATACCGCCGGGCAGGTTGACCGCTTTATGCGGCGGTTGAGCACCGCCCAGGCGCATCAGGCCGACGCGGAGAAGCGCCGCGAGGCGCGCAACCAGCAGCCGCAGAAGCAAAGCCTGCTTAAAGAACTGTACGGGGAAGACGCGTAGTTCTTCGACCCTGGCAGTCAGAAGGGGGCGCCGCTGCCGGTCGCCCCCTTCTTGCTTGCTGACAGGGAAGCCCTCGCAGATCCTCCCGGTCTGCGTGATCCTCGCGCCTTCGTGGGGTATACTCACCTCAGAGGACAAACGAGGCGCCGATCATAACCGCCAGGAGAAGGCCGCCGATGATCCCAATCCGGATCAGATCCTGTTGCACATAGGCATAGTCACGAGAATAATCCGGCGGCTCAACGGCGCGCGTGACGGCAGAACGGCGCTGCGGGCTGCGAACTGGTTGGCGGCGACGAGAACCGCGCGATTGACTGGCCATAGAGAACCTTTTGATTGGGCCGCTTCGCGCGGCCAGCGTTTCTGTGATGTATACAGGCCGTGAAGGATAGGGGGAAAACCAGTTTTCCCCGCGCCCCTGCCTGTAGGGAGGGTGACGCTCTCCCGGGATCACTCTCTTGCACTGCACCCGTTGCGCGGCGCAGCCGCCCTGACAACTGACGTGATTATACCATTCCTTTCATCGTGTCTATGAAGCGCATTGGAGTCTTTGGCGGCGGCCAGCTTGCCCAGATGCTCACCCAGGCGGCCGTCTCGCTGGGCCTGGAAACCACGATCTTTGAGCGCGTCGCCGACAGCCCCGCGGGCCGGCTGACCCGGCGCGAGATCGTCGGCGCGTGGGACGACCCCGCCGCCCTCGCGCGTTTCGCCGCTGAGAGCGACCTGGTGACTCTCGAGAACGAGTTCGTTGACGCAGCCATCCTTGCCCGACTTGAGGCGCAAGGCATTCCTGTGACGCCTTCGCCGGCAACGGTGGCAGTGGTGCAGGACAAGCTGCTCCAGAAGGAGCGCATCGCCGCAGCCGGGGTGGCCTTGCCGCCCTTCCGTGCCGTGTCCAGACCGGAGGAAGTGATCACGGCAGGGTCCGTCTTCGGCTGGCCGGTGGTGCTGAAAGCTCGCCGCAACGGGTACGATGGCTATGGCAACGCAACGGTGCGCCACGCCGATGACGTAGCCCCGGCGTGGGAACGCCTGACCCGTGGCGGCAGCCCGCTGCTGGTGGAGGCCTGGGCGCCCTTTGCCCGTGAACTGGCGGTGATGGTGGTGCGCGCCCATAATGGCGAGACGCGCGCCTATCCCGTGGTCGAGACGGTGCAGCGCAACCACATCTGCCACATTGTGCGCGCGCCGGCCCCTATGCCCGCCGCTGAGGCCGCCGCAGCCACGGAACTGGCCGTGCGCGCGGTGGAAGCCGTAGATGGCGTCGGCATCTTCGGCGTGGAGTTGTTTGAACTTCCCGATGGGCGCGTGCTCTACAATGAAATGGCCCCGCGGCCCCATAACTCCGGCCACTATACGATCGAAGGCTGCGTCACCTCGCAGTTCGAGAACCACCTGCGGGCCGTGCTGGGCTGGCCCCTGGGACCGACCGACATGCGGGCGCCAGCGGCAGTGATGGTCAATCTCCTCGGCCAGTATCATGGCCCGGTGGTTGGCGACGTACTGCGCCGGGCGCTGGCGGTGCCGGGTGCGCACGTGCATCTGTATGGCAAGCGCGAAAACCGTGTCGGCCGCAAAATGGGGCATATTACCGCCCTGGGCGCCACGCTGGCAGAGGCAGAGGCGGTGGCGCGCCACGCCGCAGCATGCGTGGATCTATGAAGAGGGTTTCCCCGGTCGGCAGAGGCATGGGGAAGCCAGGCTGCCCCGAAATGCACGTCAGTGAAGCGCGGCGCCGCCGCAAAGGCAACCTGAGGTCATATTCGCGGAGCGAGCCATGACACCACTGGTCGGCATCGTGATGGGGAGTGATAGTGATTTGCCCACGCTGCAAGGCGCCATCGAGGTATGCGCAGAGTTTGGCGTGCCATGCGAGGTGCGGGTGGTCTCCGCGCATCGGACACCGCACGACATGATCGAATATGGGCGTACTGCCCATGAGCGCGGCCTGCGGGTGATCATTGCCGGAGCGGGGGGCGCGGCGCACCTGCCGGGCATGCTCGCCGCTTGCTCGCCGCTGCCGGTGATTGGCGTGCCGGTGCCGAGCAAGGCCCTTAACGGTCTGGACTCGCTCCTCTCCATCGTACAGATGCCCGCTGGCGTGCCGGTTGCCACCGTCGCCATCGGTGGCGGGCGCAACGCCGGCCTGCTGGCGGTGCAGATTCTTGCTGCAAGCGACCCGGCTTTGCTGGCCCGAATGCTGGAGTACAAAGCGCGTCTTGCCGACGAGTCACGAGCAAAGAATCGCACCCTTAAGGCAGATCCGGATGAGGACCTTTTTCCCGGTGGTCGCCAGGGAGATACGTTGCTATTCTAGTCCTGTGTCCGAGCTTCGTTGACGGGTTATTGGGCCGAAGCCCTGGCTGCGTCCATGCTTCGGCCTTACCGGGCGAGGGCCAACCCATCACCATTGCTCGGAGAAACTATCAACAGGCGGAAGCGTGGAAAAACACCCGGTTTCCTGAGGCTACACTGGAGCAACCATGCGCAATTTGCTGATCACCGGCGGGGCCGGCTTTATTGGTTCCAACTTCGTCCACTACATGCTCGAGACGCACGCCGACTACCGCATTGTTGTCTTCGATAAGCTCACCTACGCGGGGCGCCGCGAGAACCTGGAACGTGTCGCGGCCAACCCGCGGTTTCATTTCGTCCAGGGTGATATCTGCGATATGCAGGCGGTACGGGCGGCGGTGCGGGAGCACAACATTGACACCATCGTCAACTTTGCCGCCGAGACCCACGTGGATCGCTCGATCATGGCCCCGGATGCCGTGGTGACCACGAACGTGAAGGGCACATGGACGCTGCTCGAGGTGGCCCGCGAGACCGGCCTGGAGCGCTTTCACCAGATCAGCACCGATGAGGTCTACGGGGCCATCCCGGCCCCCCGGCGCTCACGCGAAGGCGATCCGTTGGAACCACGGAGTCCCTATTCGGCGAGCAAAGCTGGTGCGGAACATCTGGTCTACGCCTACTTTATCACTTACGGCCTGCCGGTAACAACGACGCGCGGTTCAAACAACATCGGCCCCTATCACTACCCGGAGAAGGCGGTTCCCCTTTTCACGACGAATGCGATTGACAATCTGCCACTGCCGATTTACGGTGATGGCTTACAGGTGCGTGACTACCAGTACGTGCTTGACCATTGTGAAGCCATTGATACGGTGCTGCACCACGGGCAACTGGGCGAGGTCTACAACGTCGGCACCGAGGTGGAAACGCCGAACATTGAAATGGCGCACAAGATCCTCGACCTGCTGGGCAAGCCGCACAGCCTGATCCAGCACGTGACCGATCGCGCCGGGCATGACCGGCGCTACGCCCTCGACTGTTCGAAGCTCCGCGCCCTGGGTTGGCAATCGCGTCACAGTTTTGATGAGGCGTTGGAGAAGACGGTGCGCTGGTTCGTGGCCAATGAAGCCTGGTGGCGGCCCATCAAGTCGGGGGAGTATCTGGAGTATTATCGCCGGCAGTATGAGGAGCGGGGCGCGTAGCAAGCTGACGTGGGGGTGTGGCGCGGGGGGAAACCTTCGTCACGCGCCACTCCCAGGCTTACAGCCCCGTCAGGTATTCCTCCGCATCCTCGATCAAGACCTCGTAGCCGCTTTCGGTTCGGCGAAAGCGCAGGTGACGCGGAAAGACGGCCAATCCGCGGTCCATCAACTCCTGGTGAACGATGGTTTGCACCTCGCCCCAGAGTTCGGCCTCCCCGGCGTAATAACGCCGCAGCAGTGCGGCGAGTTCAGGACTGGCGCTCCAGCGGATCTGCCTGGTGCTCATAGGGGTCTCCTGCCCGCCACGGGGTCTGTGGCTGAACGAGCGAATGGTGTAGGGCTTGAGCACGAGTATAACAGCCCGCGGCGGGCTTGCGCAAGTATGCTCTCCAGGTTGCTCGTAACGTCGGTCTCCGGCGCGAGGGTGTGGGGCGGCTACACCGCCCCACAGGTCGTTGTTGCGGTGATTCTGGCGACTGCGCTGCCAGAATCACCGAAAAAACCGGGGGCCGGGGCTTTCCTCAGGGACGTTGCATGGGCCCTATCTGAGAGGTAGGATTTTTGCAGCATGCAAAACACCGCCTGCGGAGAGGCGCGGGGAGGCGCGGCCTCCACACAAACCCTTGTTCCGCCCCCCCTCCCAGTCTCCCCCCGTTGGGAGGAGGCGCCGGACTCCCTCCCCCAGCGGGGGAGGGTTGGGGGTGTAGCAAAAGATGTTGTTTACAGACTACTAAGTGGATGCCCGATGCGTAAACAGGAGCAAAACGGCAATGACACGACCCAGTAGCGGCGGACGGATCGAGGTAATCTGCGGGTGCATGTTCAGCGGAAAGACGGAGGAACTGATCCGGCGCATGCGCCAGGTGATGATTGCCCGCCAGCCCTGCCGCATCTTTACCCCACGCCTGGATACCCGCTACAGCGCGCGGCACGTGGCCAGCCACGCCGGCGCGCGCCTGGAGGCCGTACCGGTCAGTTCGATCACCGAGGTGCTCGCCGGGGCGGATGATGTCCAGGTGATCGCGCTGGACGAACTGCACTTTCTGAGTGACGAACCGGAGGCTATCGTTACCGGGTGCCAGGCGTTAGCCGATCGGGGCTTACGGGTCATCATCGCCGGCCTGGATCAGAATTACCGGGCCGAACCGTTCCCGGCGATGATGCACCTGATGGCGATTGCCGAGCAGGTGGACAAGCTGTATGCCATTTGCGCCCGTTGCGGGGCCTATGCCACTCGTTCGCAGCGGCTGATCGACGGCAAACCGGCACCCGCCGATGCGCCAACGATCGTCGTTGGCGGCCTGGAGTTGTACGAGGCCCGCTGCCGCGCGTGCTACGAGCCAGCCCGTTAGCGGCGCTCTCCGATGGCAGAGGCCGGGGAAAGCTAATTTCTCCGGCCCCTGCTGCGCCACAGGCAGGGCTTGCGATCAGGACATCCCCAGCTTGCGCTTGAGTTCGGCGAGTTCCGAGTCGACCGCGGTCTCCTTTTCGAGGTTCTCAAAGCGGGCCTCGAGCGAACCCTGCTCGAGTTTGGCCATCGCCTCGGCGCGAGCGAGCCGGTCATCCACCTTCTCCTCGAGTTGCTCGAGCTTGTCGATGGACGAAATCCGGCCCATGCTCTGGGCAGTGCGCTGGAGGGCCTCCTGGGTCTGGGCGCGGTTCTTCTTGGCGATGATCAACTCCTTCTTGGCCCGCACCTCGGCGATGCGGGTCTCGAGTTGCACCAGGGCCTCCTGCATGGCGTTGACCTGCTCTTCCTGGGCCCGTTCTTGCGCCAGGTACTGTTCGGCGAGCTTCTGGGCCTGAACCTTGCGCGCCAGAGCAGCTTTGGCCAGTTCTTCATCACCGGCGCGCAGGGCGGCTTCGGCCTTCGATTCCCACTGGGTCACCTCGGCCTGGCTGGCAATGCGGCGCTGCTCCAGCTTCGTCTCATCGGCCATGGCCGCTGCCACGCCGGTGCGTACCTCGTACAGTTCATTGGTGAGCTGGCGCAGGTACTCGTTTGCCATCTTCTCCGGATCCTCGGCCTTGTCGAGCATCGCATTAACGTTGGCGCTGATGAGATCACTGATGCGGCTCAGGATGGACATGGTCGACTCCTTCTTGCGACTAGGTCACGTCAAAACGCCGTTGTTGGAACCTGCTGTGGACCTTCGTGCTGCGTCCGATGAGCGGGGGAAGTTTCGAGAGCGACGAACACTGCCCGAGGCTGTCTGGCCACAGGCGCAAGGCAATTATGCCGGATGCGCCACTCAGAGTACCCTGGATATTCTAGCATGCCCGGGGTACCGGACGCCAACCGGGAAGATGACAGCGCAGGGCGCATGTCATTTCGGATTGTGGATTATTGGATTGCGGTCTATGGCGTCCCGATAAGACCTCGCGATGACGCACGTGTACCGTGTTCAACGGGAAGGCGCACCTGACAGGTTGACGTTGCGTGCCCTGGATTACAACGGACGACGGGCAGGTATGCCGACGGCACGCGGGTAGCGCGGGTCGGTGGGGGCCACTTTGCGCGCCACCACCAGGCTGCGTGGTTCGACGCCGGGTAGTTCGATGGGAATCACCTGTTCGATCGTTCCACCAAGGAGGGCAACAGTGCGCCGCGCCGCTTCGATCTCCCGTTCAGCACTGGCGCCCTTGGGCGCCAGCAACAGGCCGCCGATGCGCAGGAGCGGAAGGGCGTATTCGGCCAGCACGCGCAGGTCGGCCACGGCGCGGGCCGTGGCCACATCGTAGCGTTCACGTTCGCCGGGATCGTGCCCGAGGGCCTCGGCCCGACCGGTTACGACGCGCACCTGTTCCAACCCCAGGACGCCGATCAGGTGCGTCAGAAAGGCGGTCTTCTTGCCCACCGATTCGAGCAGGGTCAGGGCCAGCGGAGGGTAAAGGATTTTGAGGGGCATACCGGGAAAGCCGGCGCCAGTGCCGATATCCACGAGGGTTGCGGGTGGCGGGCCCCAGAAGCGGGCAAGCGCCAGCGAGTCGAGAAAATGGCGCACGTAGATCGCCTGGCGGTTGGTGATGGCAGTGAGGTTGGTGTGCGCATTCCAGGCAAGCAGTTGATCGGCGTAGATCCCGAACTGGCGGAGTTGTTCGGGATCGAGGGGCAACCCCCAGGCTGCGGCGGTATCGGCCAGAAGCCGTTCGGCGGGATCAGCCACGGGAGGATTCCTGGCGGTACAGGCCCTGGTCGACGATATACTGGCGGACCGCTTCGGGCACCAGGTAGCGCACCGGCCGGCCCGTGGCGACACGACGGCGGATCTCGGTGCTGGAGAGGTCGAGGCGCGGGCCGTCGAGAAGGCGATAGCGCCCGGCGGCTGCCGGCACGGCCTGTTCAAAGGCGATGGGATCGAAGGTATGCCCCGGACGTTCAACGATAGCGAGGCGGGCAAGGGTTACCAGATCGGCCACACGGCGCCAGCGGGGCAGATCGCAGGCCGCATCGGCGCCAACGATGAACCAGAGTTCAACACCGAGACCAGAGCGCGCACGCAGATGTTCGAGCGTCTCGACGGTATACGAGGGAGGCGGGCGGCGCAGTTCGAGGTCATCGGGAACAAAGGCGGGATTATCGGCGCAGGCCAGGCGGATCATCGCCAGGCGCTGGGCGGGAGTGGCGCCAGGGGGAGCGCCTTTGAGCGGCTGGAGGGCGGCGGGAACAAAGCGCACCTGCTGAAGGGCAAGGGCCCAGCGCACCTCTTCGGCAATCGCCAGGTGAGCAATGTGGATCGGATCGAACGTGCCACCATAGACGCCCACGCGGACAGATTCAGCAGGGGCGTCTACCTGCGCAGTTCCCACTCGCAGGCCTCCTGGAAGAGATGCCACACAATCCAGACGACATCTTGCTGATCTTCAATCAGCAAGTCATCAACAAACGGCTCAACCAGTTGGGCGACATCGGCGCGCGCGAGCAGGTAGACGCGTGAACCAAGCGTCTCGTAGAGGTGCAGTGCCAGAGCGTCGGCAAGGTCGAACAAATCGCGTTCGGAGAGGCGCCGACTGGTGCTGAAGTGATAGCCGTTCATAGAGGCAGCAAGATGATTCCTGACGCAGCGATGCCGATGAGCAGGTTCCGTGGATCAGGGATGGCGGCGCCGGTCATCACCACGAGCGGCGGGGGCGGAGGCGCCGGCCCTCATAGCCGGGATCATCAAAGCGCTCATCGTCGTAAGGTTGCACCGCATGGGACTCGGCCTGCTCCCCGTGGTTAGCCAGGAGGGCGCTTTCGGTAAGGCTCTCGCTGATATAGTCGAGATACCCGCGGATATCCTCATTGTCTTCCAACGAACTGAACGGAATAGTCGCGCCGCTGACCGTTTTGACCGAATCACTTATATCACGGAGCGTCTGGTCAATACCCTTCACCAGGCCGCGCATTACGCCGGCCAGTTCTTCGCGTTCCTGGATGGTCAGATTGGCGAAGCCGCGCAGGGTCTTTTCCTGAGCGCGCAGCAGCGTGGCGCGGAGGATGGCGATATCGGCCTGGGTCTGCAACTCGTAGCGGCGCACCAGATGGGCCTGGCGCACCTGTTCGAAGAGCTCCTCGCTGGTGACGGGCGTCCACAGCAATGCAGGAATGATAATGAAGCCGATAATGCCGATGATCACCTGCTGCAAAATCAGCCCGGTTTCCGCGACGGCGGCCTGGGCGGCCCACCAGGAATACTGGATTTCGAAGGAATAGTAGAGGAGGTAGAGGGCCGCGCCGATAATAACCGTGTAGCCAACGGTTCGCGCATTGATCCGTTGCAACAACATCCCCCCCGGCGACCAGGGGATGAGGAACGAGGTCAGGCTAGGGGGGGCAAGCACGAGAATAGCGGTAAACGCCGCGGCAACGATCCAGTTGCTGGTCAACTGGCTCTGGACGCCCCACCAGTAGACCCCGGAACCGATCATGGCGATGACGGCGAGGATGGCCAGCAGTGTCTTGGCGGAGAACTGCCAGCCGCCCCGGCGGCGTTGACCACGAATAACATCAAGGTATCTGCTGCTCACGTTCAGGCAACCCTTCCAGGCGAACAGCGACCCGGCCCGCCGCTCGCCAATCGAGTAGCGCGTCAGCGTGGATAGACATCAGGGGAAGCGAGCACATAGGTCTCGACCCAGTCAACGTAGCCAGCGGCCTTGAGGCGTCCAACGTGCGCCGGTGAGAGGGCGGTCAGCCCGTAACTGACATTGATTCGGTACGGCACTTCGAGGGCCGGCAACCCCTGATCGCGGAGCACGAACGTCGCCTGAACCAGAAAATCGCCGCTGATGCGCCCCAGCACAAGATGCTGCTGGTTCAGCGGATCGTACCAGCGCAACTCAGCATTCCGGGTCGTATAAAGGTGCGGCGTAGCAAGCACCTGGCGATCCACCTGTTGATCGCGCCATTTCTGCTCATTCGAGCGTTCGGGTACTGGTGCGATAACCAGCGGCGGCGCCTCAATGCCCTCGGGTCTTGATGGAGGGAGTGCCGCGACTGCTCGCGTGGTTGGCGTTGGAGCGACCGTTGCCGGATCGGGCGCCATACTACCAGTTGTCGTTGGCGCCGCGGACGCCTCGGCAGGCTCAGACGGCGATGGTAGAGCCATAGAAGCCGCAGAAGGCGCCTGAGCGGGTCTACCTTCGTTCTGCAAGGCCTCCATGCATCCGCCGAGGGCTGCAACAGCCACGACGGTTATCACCAGGCGGACAATGCCGCCTCCACCTCCACACCAGAACTGTCTCGCGCGCGCCGAACGTGTCTCAAAAAGCGTGCGATGCACGGTTGCTCACTTCGTGGCCCCATCTATGCTCATGTGCAGACAACGTTTCACAGCGTCGTGGAAGGACTTCGCTCTTCCAGCCCCTCGCCTCAGGAAGCGAGGAGACCTGGTTTCTCCTCCCTCCCGCAAATGCTCGATATGTATTACTGCAACGCAACTTCCAGGCGCATTCGGATACGAGAAGGCTTAAGGGGCTTCCCAGAGGTCAGAGCACGTGCCCCCCGCGAGGAGAAGTTTTGTTATGGTGCAATCTTGTAATGGTAAAGTTAAAAACACTATCTCGGAAATAGTATCACGCTGTCGAACATGTGTCAAGATTCGGCAATCCTATAACGGGTGAATTGCCGATTCTAACAACCACGGAGTGGCGTGGGGGAGGCGCCCCCCACGCCCAGCCTTCAGGTGCTTCTGGGATGCCAAAGCTCTCCCAGATGAAATAACAGGCAGCCTGCCTGTTCCGACAGGCTCTTAGAGTGCGGCGCGGCGGCGCAGCAACACGGCCATGGCGATAAGCGCCGCAGCCATGCCCGCCAGCAGAGCCAGAGGGGCCGTCGCGCCTTCAGAGGTGGCGGGGAGGGTACCCGGCGCGGCGACTGGAGTGGTTACAGCAACCTGGGGGGTAATTTGAGCGACAAGGTTGGTGGCGAAGACACTGTAGATCTTGCCAGACTCGAGAGTCGTGCTGGCAAGATCGATCACCACGGCGCTCCCGCCGGCAGGGGTGACCTGCAGGTTGTAGACGCCGGCCGGCACATCAAGGTAGGCGCTCGCATCAGGGAAGGCCAGGTTGGAGATCAGCGTGGCGCCATTGGCAACCTTGACGTCCACGGCAGGGGCATCGGACGAGAAGTGATATACGCGCACCCTGGCATTGCCGCTTGCGGGCGCGCTCAGGTTGTCTTGGATCACCGTGGGCTTGATCGCGGCAACCGGGCCGGTGGCGGCAACGCTGTAGGCCTTGCCCGCCTGGAAGGTCGTGGTGGCGTCGATCACTGCCGCGCTGGCGGGCTGGCCGGTCGGGGCGATCTGCAGGCGGTAGCTGCCGGGGGCAAGATCCAGGTAATCACTGGCAGTAAAAAAGGGTACATTCGTCAGCGTGCGATTGCCATTGACAAACACGTCAACCGCCGGGGCGTCGGGCGAGGCGTGGATTACGCGCACCTTCGCCGTGCCGCTCTGGGCGAACACTGCGGGAACGAGCGCCAGCGCCAGAGCCAGCGCCGCCAGCGCACGCCAGGCCAGCTTCAGAACATTCACAGGGCACCTCCTCAATATTCATCGGTCAGGTAACGCAGCGTGCAAATGCTTTTCCAATATTTTGCACACACTTCTCCTACGCAGCTCCGCTGCCACTGGATGTATGCCAGGAGCAATACCTTGCACATACGCCAGGGCTCACGGCACTGCCCCTCTCCCAACCTCCCCCGCCGGGGGGAGGAGCGGCAATAGCGCTGTCTACATCGCCATAGCGATTGACCTCCCAACCTCCCCCCGCCACGGGGAGGAGCGGGGTAGCACGCGGCGGATCACGCGCCGGTGCACCGTCGGTATGCCTCCTGATCGCTCCAACGGGGAGTGGCGCCGGAAGCCCTCTCGCAGCGGGGGAGGGTGGAGAGGAGACAACGCGCGTATGTGAACTGCATTGATGCTAGAAGCCTGTCCGGCCAACCAGGGTATCCGGTGATGCTCTAACCAGGGTATAACCAGGGTATCCGGTGATGCTCTGGAAAGGCTTTGCCCTCGTAGAGCATCGCCTCTCGCCGGAGGGTGCGGACCCGGGTTTCCCTACCCTCCACCAACCGGCGGTTCGTAACGCATGCGTCGCCTTCGTGTATCCTCCCGGCACGGAAGGAAGGTTCCTGAGAGGGCTTTGCCCTCCGGGCCTCTCTCACGGGAGGCATCCGGACAGGCTCCAGGGATGTTCCAGGAGCGAATGGCCAGGGCATGGGCACGTGGGAAGAGCCAGACGTAGCGCCGGCGAGCAAGCTGTCTGGCGCCAGGACTACCGGAATCAAGACTGAAGGGTGCAGGAGGGCTTTGCCCTCCTGCACTCGCTCTTCTGGAGCATGGGGATAGGCGGGAACTCTGGTTGTGTTACCTGGAGCGGGGAGCGCCGAAGATCGGCGGGCGTACCTTGAGCATCAGGCCGATGTCAACCACGATGTGGAAAAAGACTACCGTCCACAGATCGCGCGTCAGCCAGAAGCAGAGGCTCCAGCCGATCACCAGCGCCACCTCGGCGATCGGGCGTAGTTTACGGATCTGGCGCGAACGGGGCGAGTCGTCGAGGTGCGGGGGCAACAGCGGTAACCAGAAGAGGCTGTGGATCAGGCCGCCATACACGATGAAGCAGACCACGCCCAGCAGGAAGCCGGCAAAACTGGCAATCGACGGTGCGAACAGACCGATCAGCCCCGCACCGATGATCTCACCGAGGCGATAAACCACGCCAAAAGCCAGCGTCTCGGCGATGCCGTTGCCAAGCGCAAACAACACCGTCGCACCCCAGTGGATCGGTCGCCCATTGTAGCGCGCCACCAGTACGTAGAGCACCTGGCTGAAGGCAAACGTGAGCACCAGGTAGATCGGCAGGCCGGGAACCTGTAACGTGGCCGGAACGTTCCAGGCGCCGATCCAGTCCCACAGAACCAGAACACCGACAAGGGTCGCGACCGCCCAGTAGGTCAGAACCGTGCGCCCCAGATTGAGCGATCCCTCACTGGCAGCCTTCCTGGTGGCAGCAAGGCGCTCGTTGAGCTTGAGATCCACACGTGGCTCCGGGTACTACGATGCGCCCAACCAACCGCTATGGGCTGAAGAGGCCCAGGCAATTATTTCTTTTTCAAAAATAACAAGTTATTTGTTTATAAGCAATGAAAGTATACCACAAAGCGCTGTCTGGCGCAAGGGAGCAGTCGGTGGTTCTGGCGGCTACGCCGCCAGAACCACCGAGGATTATCCCCGGGTCAGTTATGTCGCCTCACACCCCGCTGCCGGAGGCAGAGGTTACATCAGCGCCGGTGCCCTGAGAAGCCGCTGTCGCGTCGGTGTGGTACCATTGGTGTCCGGCGCCCCGGCGTCCCGTCATGAAGTCGCCGGCGGGTGGAGACGCTCGCCCCACGGGCGGGGGTGCGCGTCGGTCCGGCGACGGTAGAGACGGCCCGCCGGACCCGCGACGCTGGAGACGGCTCGCCGGGCCGTCTTTGCCGCCGTGTCGTGACGTGAGTTGACCAGGAAAGGATCTGGCCATGTTTCGCAGCGTCTGGTTGGCGTCGATAGGGGCGGCGCTCGTGCTGCTCCTCGCCCCTGGGGGCGGACCGGCGCGCGCCGTGCGGCCATCGGTCCCTGCACCGGTTGGCCCCGGTGAAGTGTACCTGGCGCTGGGTGACTCGCTCGCTACCGGGGATGAGGCGCCGGCGAACACTGCCGACGAGGGGGATCTGCCGGGCTATCCGGTATATCTAGACCTGCTGCTCGATTATACAAGGCCAGTCTCGCTCACCCTGCTGGCCCGCAGCGGCGAGAGCACGACAAGTATGCGCGCGCCCGGGGGGCAACTGGAACAGGCGGTCGCGTTCATCGCGGCGCAGCGGGCCGCAGGCAGGGTGGTCAGCCCGGTGACGCTGAGCATTGGCGGCAACGATCTGGTCAACACCTTCCTGGGGCGCGAGGACCCGCCACGTACCATCACCGACACTCTGCCGCTGGTGCGCGATAATCTGGGGCAGATCCTCGACACGTTGCTGGTTGCGCTGACCGAGAATGGCCGTCGCACAGGCGACTTGATCATCGTGAACTACTACAATCCTTACCCCGATCTGACCATTCGGACGACGCCGCCCTTTGTGTTCTTGCCGCCTGGCCAGGAACCAATTGTGACCGACGTGGAGGTGCCGCGTTTCAATCAGATTGTTGCCGAGGTGGCCGCAGCGCGCGATGTTCCGGTGGTGGATGCCTTTGCGCGTTTTCGCGGGCGCGAGGCGTCCTACCTGTTTGTGCGCTTTCCCTACGATTTCAATACGGCTAATCTGCTACGCAACTTCGATTACCATCCGCGCGCTGCGGGGCACTGGAACCTGGCCTATGGCTTCCTTGAAACGGGTGGCTACGGGCCAGCGCCACGGGCGTTTGCGCCCCTGATAGGGCGCTAGAAGTCTAACTGGATAGCCAGCGTATCTGGTTATGGTCCGCGAGGGCTTCGCTCTCGCTGTCTTCCCTGTATGCGGGGGCGTGGGGAAACCAGGTTTCTCCGCCTCCTCCGACCGAGAGAGGAACGCAGGTTCCTGGGAGGACAAAGCCCTTCCAGACCCCTCCCCCGGCGGGAGGGTTGGGGAGAAGGCAGGTGGTTGCCGCAAAACGTCTAGCGTGCGCGCAGTGCACGGACAACTGAG
Organism: uncultured Chloroflexales bacterium; assembly: GCA_937918935.1. GTDB lineage: Bacteria > Chloroflexota > Chloroflexia > Chloroflexales > Chloroflexaceae > JACAEO01. The sequence goes on from CAKZSI010000002.1 coordinate 33,241, forward strand.
GTATGGACAGGTGAACTACACGATTACGGTATTACCAGGCGACGGGATCGGACCGGAGGTAACGGCGGAGGGGGTTAAGGCGCTCCGCGCGGTCGGCGCGCGCTTCGGGCACAGCTTCACGTTTCAGGAGGCGCTGATCGGCGGCGCGGCGATTGACGCGACGGGCGTCGCCCTGCCGCCCGAAACGCTGGCTGCCTGCCGGGCCGCCAGTGCCGTGCTCCTCGGCGCAGTCGGCGGCCCCAGATGGGACGACCCGCGGGCCAGTGTGCGCCCTGAGCAGGGTCTGCTGGGCCTGCGGAAAGAACTGGGCCTGTTTGCCAACCTGCGCCCGGTGACGGTGCATCCGCTTCTTATCGAGGCTTCGCCGCTGCGTCCCGAGCGGCTCGAGGGCGTGGATCTACTGGTGGTGCGCGAATTGACCGGGGGGATCTACTTCGGGGAGAAGCGGCGCGGCCGCGCCGCTGATGGTGAATGGGCCAGCGATCTGTGCATCTACACCGAGGCCGAGATCGCCCGCGTGGTGCGTGTGGCCGCCGAACTGGCCCGCAGCCGGAACGGCAAACTGACGCTCGTGGATAAGGCCAACGTGCTGGAGACGAGCCGGCTCTGGCGCAGTGTGACCGGCGCGATCGTTCAGGGCGAGTACCCCGACCTGATCTACGAGTGGATGCTGGTTGATGCCTGCGCCATGCATCTCTTGCGCCGGCCGGCTGATTTTGATGTGATCGTCACCGAGAACATGTTTGGCGACATTCTCACCGACGAGGCCTCGATGCTGGCCGGCTCGATGGGGATGCTGCCCTCGGCCTCGCTCGGCGCTGGAGCGATGGGCCTCTACGAACCGATTCACGGCTCGGCCCCTGACATTGCCGGCCAGGGCAAGGCCAACCCGCTGGCGACGATCCTTAGCGTGGCCCTGCTGCTCCGCCACTCCCTGGGTCTGGAGCCGGAGGCGCGGGCCGTCGAGGCGGCGGTCAGCGCAGTGATCGAAGCGGGCATTGTTACCGGTGACATCGCCCGTCCAGGCCAGGCACCGGCAAGCACCTCCGTGGTCGGTGACGCAGTTGCCGAGCGGATTGTCGCGTGAGGCATGGTTCAGGGGCAGCCAGACTGACGCAGTACCCCTCCACCCCTCCACTTAACTTGTGGAGGGGTTGGAGGTGAAGCGGCGCCGAGTGGTACCTATCAAATAAATCCGCGCCCGCCGGTCTTGGAGAGGCGCGGGTCAAGAGTGCCCGCGAAGGCTTGCAGGCTGGTCTGGTCGAGGGCCTCGAGGGCGTCGAGTTCTTCTTCGCTGAGATCGTAGCCCACACAGGCCGCCCGGGCATTGTCAATCAGTTGTTGGCGGAACTCGGCATCGGTCACGGCGCGACCTATTACCTGCTGAACGGCTTCGAGCGACATGCCTGATAACCCCTTTCGTCATTGAGCCGCAAGGCGGCGAAGCTCACCGGTGGCCCCGATCTTTCTAAACGTCTCCCCGGCGCGCTTTCGATACTCTGCCGCGGAGGAATCGCCCGCAGCGGCGAGGGCCTCACCGTAGCGCGCTTCGACACAGGCCCGTTCGAAGGCGCTGTCGATCGCCTGGAAGGTCTCCAGGGCGGCCAGAAAATGCCCGGCAAAGGGTTCTCCCCGCACGGCGGCGATCTGGCCCTGCAGGCGCCGGGCGATGCCGTAGTCGAGCCGGCTGCCAAGGTGCGTGGCCAGGTCTGCCGCCGCGCGGGCATGCCGCTGCGCCTCGTCGAGCAGCAGGGTCCGGCTGCCACCAAACGCCAGTTCGATTCCGGCGGTGAGGGCAACCTCGGCCAGCACGTTCAGCGCCTCCACTTCGTGCTGCGGGGCATGCACCCGGCGGGCGATGGCCAGGGCTTCTTCGGCCAGGGCGCGCGCGGCGGCAGGTTCGCCCTGGGCCAGGGTGACCCGAGCGAGCAATGTCAGGGTATTCCCTTCCTGAAAGGGGTTGCCCTGCTCACGGTAGATTGCCAGGGCCTGGCGGTAACTCGCGGCGGCGGCGGCGTAGTCGCCCTGTTGATACACGGTCATCCCCAGGGTGTCGGCGGCCTGGGCCACGCCAAGCTGGTCGCCCATCTCCTGGCACAGCGCCAGCGCGTCCCGGCAGGCGCCCAGCGCCTCTTCGTAGCGGCTGAGGCAAAAGTAAGCGTAGGCGGCGTTGAGCAGCACGCTGCTGAGGGTGTACTTCGACTGCGCCTTGCTGGCCAGGCTCTCGGCCTCGCTGTAGTGTTGCACCGCGCGAGCATAATCACTCTGCAACTGGGCCAGGTAGCCCAGGTTGTTGTGCATGCGAGCGCAGCCGTAGAGGTCGTCAATGGCCTCGTGGGCCGCCAGGGCGCTGGTGAAGTGGTAGCGGGCCCGTTCGTAGTCGCCGCGCAAGGCAAACAGCGAGCCCATGAGGGTTTGCAGATCGGCCTCGATGCGCTCGTCTTCGGCGCTGTGGCGGTCGTTGCGGATGAGGGTCAGGCCGGTGCGGCAGATATCGAGGGCGGCGTCGAAATCACCCAGACGGCGCAGCACCTGGCCCGTATCGGCACAGACGGCTGCCAGCAGGAGTGGGGGCACGGCATTGATGCGCGCCCGGCAGAGCGCCTCGGCCTCGCGCAAGCGGTCGAGGGCCTCGACGTAGCGCCCCTGCTTCTCCAGCGCCTCGCCCCAGGAGCGCAGCACTTCAGCAGCCACGGCAGGTGGCAGGTCAACTGCGGAAGCCTGATCCGGCGCGGTGCGGCCCAGCAGGAGGGCATACTCGCGCTGTGCCTCGTCGTAGCGTCCCAGGGTACAGAGCACGTCCCCCAGGGCCTCGCGGGCCTCCCAGATCCGGGGGTCGCCAGGGGAGTCAGCGAGGATATCGAGCGCCCAGCGGTAGTGCTGGGTCGCCTGGTCGTTGGCATAGTTGTCGCGGGCGATGTGCCCGGCAAGCAACAGGTAGGGCACGGCACGCTCGGGCGCATCGCTAAGCCGGAAGTGATGGGCCAGCAAGAAGATCGGGGCGCCACTGGCCTGGATACCGCGGCTCAGCAATGAGCCGTTGCGACCGATGGGGACGAGGTGGCGGCCCTGGTCGTCGCGGTAATGGGCGCGCACCCGCGCGAGCTCGGCGGCGTAGCGCGTCTCCAGGTGCTCGCCGATCCGACGGTGCAACTCGCGCCGCCGGGCGTAGAGCAGGCTCTGGTAAGCCACCTCGTGCAGCAGGGCGTGACGGAAGAGGTGGATGCGTTCGGGTTGCTCGCGCTCGGTCGCGGTGATCTCGGCATGGTCGAGCAGCACCAACTGGCGGATCAGCGCCTCGTGCTCGAGGGGATGGACCGACTCGACGACGCTGGCCGGGAAGCGTTGGCCAATCACAGCAGCCACACGGAGAATGGCCCGCGAAGTCTCGTCGAGGCGGTCAATGCGCGAGAGCAGCAGCCCACTCAGGCTGTCGGGGAGGGCATCGGCGGCATCGGGCCGTTCGCTGACCGCCCGCAGCAACTCTTCCAGGAAGAGCGGATTGCCCGCGGCGCGGTTCACCAGACGGTCGCGCAGAGGGGGAGCGAGGGGCTGCGGATGGGCCAGGGCGTCGAGCAGGGCCGTGCTCGCCTCGGCGGTCAAGGGGCGGAGATCAAGCATCGCGGCAGCATCGGCGGCCCGGTCATCACCCCACGCCAGCGGGCCACGGTGGAGGCCCAGCAGCAGGATCGGCGCATCGTTCAGGTGGGTCGCCACGTATTGCCAGAGAGCGAGCGAGACCTGGTCGGCCCAATGCAGATTGTCGAAAATCACCACCACCGGGGCCCCCGGCAGGGCATCCGGGCGGGACTGGCGAGCCGTGGCACGGAGAAGCGCCAGGATGATCGCGAAGCGCCGTGTCTGCCGCTGCTGGGGGTCGAGACTGCGAACGATGGAACCTTCCTCAACCTGGACGCGGGCGAGGTCGGCTACGAGCGACAGCCAGTCGCCGGAGGCGATACCGGCGGCGTCCAGCGCATCGGCGAGCTTCCGGGCGCGCGCGGCGGGATCATCGCTGGCGGTAATGGCGCAAACGGCTCGCAGAAATTCGCCCCAGGGAGCGTAGGGCGTGACACTGTTATAGGCCAGACAGCGCACGGTGAAAACGCGGGCGCCGGCGGCGCGGGCCTCGGCGGTCAGGGCGGCGACCAGGCGTGACTTGCCGATCCCGGCCTCGCCGCACACTCGCACCACCTGGCCGCCCCTGGCGGCGGCGATCCAGCGTTCGCGCAGCCAGGCAAGCTCGTGGTCACGGCCGATCAGCGGCGCGTCGGGGTACACCGGCTCGAGGGGGTGCTCACGCTCGCCGAGCACCCGTAGAACGTCCAACGGTTCGCGCTTACCCTTCGCGGCTATCTGCCGCGGATTGGCGCAGACCAGGGCGCGGGCGATCAACGCCGCAGTGGTGATCGAACAACACACCTCTCCCCAGGCGGCGCCGGCCATGACGCGAGCGGCTACGTTGACTGCGTCGCCCATAACGGTGTACTCTTTGCGTTCGGCGCTGCCAACGTTGCCGGCGAAGACGTTGCCGGTGTTCAGCCCGGCACGGAAGCGCAGCGACTGCTGGACGGATTGGACGGCGGTCTGCATCAGCAGGGCAGCGCGCGCGGCCCGCTCGGCATGATCCTCTAGCGCCAGCGGCGCCCCGAACACGGCCATTAGCCGGATGCCTTCCTCGGCCAGATCGAGCTTGTTGACGAAGCCGCCAAAGCGCTCGACCGCCACCTGCAGCGGGCCGACGACGGCATTGACCGCCGCGGCGGCCTCCGCCGCAGCCCGGCCCTCGATCAGGCGCTCCAGCCCCGACAACTGGGCAAAGAGCACCGTAACCGGGCGCAGGTCGGCCTCAACGCGGGGGCGTCGGGGATCAGCGATGATCCGGGTCACCAGTTCAACCGGCAAGTAGGCGCCGAGTCGCTCGACCTGGGCCGCCAGATGGGCGACCATTTCCAGTGACGGAGACGCCGCCGCGTCGAGTGGCGGCGCGGCAGGCAGCGCGACGGCCTGCGGCGCAACCCGCAGCGCCCGGACGCGCGCGAAGCCCGCGTCTAGCGGCTCGCCCTCGGCTACATCGGCCAGAGCGGCCCAGGCGCGCGGACCGACCACCACCTCGCCCGGACCGGCGCAGGCTTCGGCGCGGGCCACGGCGCTGACCGTCGCGCCCATCGCGCTGTAGCGACGTGAGCGTGACTGCCCGGCGCCCACCAGGGCGATCGCGCCCGCCTCGACGCCAATGTGCATCGTGAGCGGAAAGCGGCCCACCCCGGCCACCTCTCGTTCGAAGCCCGCCAGCTCGTGCAACAGGTCCAGCGCGGCGGAGGCGGCGATGGTGGTGGCATGCGGACCTTCGAAGAGCGCGAGCAGCGCGTCGCCGCCGAAGCCGAGCATATCCCCGCCCGCTCCGGCAATAACGCGCATCATGGTGGCAAAATAGCCGTTGAGCGTCTCGGTGACGATTTCGGCGCCCTCATGACCCAGGGCGCCCAGGCGTTCGGCCAGGGCGGTGGAGCCGCTCACATCGGCGAAGAGCAACGCGCCTTCGACCCACTCGATCCAGGGCGGCGCACTGTCGGTGGCGAGTTCGCGGGCCAGCAAGCGCCGGGGGAGGTAGGTGGCAATGGCGTTGCGCGCCGCCAGCAGATGGGCGCAAATGGCCTGCCGGTGACGCTGGCGCGGGGTTGGGCCGAGTATGACCGCAGCGGGGCCGGGTCCCAGGTGGCGCGTCAGCAGCGCGACCAGAGGGTCCGGTTCGGCTGCTGGTAGAGGATGGTCAGGCGACTGGCGCATCAGGTTCCACGGTGTATCGGGGTCCACAGGTACTGTCATTATAGACCCTTCACATTATAGACCCTTCACGTGAAAACGGGATTGCTCAGAGCTCGATGCTTGCGAGAGGGTGGAGAAACCAGGCTCCCCAACGCCCCTGCCTGTCTGGGAGGGCTTATTTTGAGCGTTCAGCGGAAGGTGCATACCGGGCGAATGAGCGACAGGGTGTGATCGTCGCGTCTGATCGAACGATCATCAGATGACGTTTAGATGACAGAATGTTCAGATTTCAAAGGGATGATCGCGAGAGATCCGCTTCACATCCTAACTACCCCGACCCCTCCCTGATCCTTCCCCGGCGGGGGAGGCAGGGAGGAAGGTGAAACGCCGGGAGCGGCAATGGCGGCGCCACCGCTCCGGCTCGACAGGAAATCCTCGCATTCTCCTGGAACCTGCTGGAGTGGCGCTACGTCTTATCTTCAGGCTACGTGTAACCGGATCGCCTCTGTGTTTCATCAGGAGGTGTTTGATGCAGCCCTCACGCGCCTTCACCCTACTGTCGCTCGTTCTGCTCATACTCCTGCCAGCATGCGCCGGCAGGCCCGCCGGCCCGACACCTGCGGCGGGCGAGCCAACCGCCGCCCCCACCGGCGCGGTGGCGCCTACGACGGCCAGTGCGCCTACTGCGATCGCTGGCTTAACCGTTGGGGCGTTGCAGTTGCCCGCTGTTTCTCTCCCCATCGGTTTCCGCCCTGCCGAAGGGCCAGGCTTCGCACCCTTCCAGCCGCCGTCGGTGCGCGTCGAGGCTCGCGTCCAGGCCGAACCGGTGGCGGCGGACCTGAGCAATGTCATCCTGAGCGTGCCCCTCTCACCCGAACAGCGTGCCCGCGTGGCCGCCAATGGCTTCGCCGTCAGCCCCGGTGAGACGAAAGAGTTCTACGAGTTGTACGAACGGGCGCGCTACGACAACATCCCCGTCTTTGTCACCTCCGACTCGCTGCTGCACGTCTACCATCTGCTCTTCGACAAGACCCTGCGCCGTGCGGAGACGACGGCTTTCATTCCGATGCTGAAGCGCCTGGACGCCGAGTTGCTGCGTACCTCGGTGGCCCAGTACGAAGCCCTGGCCGGCACGCCCTGGGCCGACGCCGCGCGCCGGAACGCGGCCTACTTCGCCGTGGCGCTCAAACTGCTCGACCCCGCCTGGGAGGTCCCTGCCGGGCTGCGCGACCTGGCCGAGCCGGATCTGGCCGCCATCGCCGCTCACGACCGCATCGGCCCCTCGGCGGTTTTCCCCGGCTACATCAGCGGCGAAGACTGGAGCCAGTACGTGCCGCGGGGTCATTACACGAAGAACGAGGACCTGAAGCGGTACTTCCGGGCCATGATGTGGCACGGACGGATAACCTTCCGCGCCGCCGACCCGCTTGAGACGCAGCAGGCCGCGCTGCTGACTCTGGCCTACCAGCAGACCAGCGTGGACGGCCTGTCTGCCGACCAGGTCTGGGCGGGGATCTACGAGCCGACGGTCTTCTTCGTGGGCCGCAGCGACGACCTGACGCCCCGCGAGTACGGCGAGGCCCTGGCCGCGGCCTATGGCGCGGTAAGCGACCCGCGCGAACTACTCGACCCGGCGAAGTTCGCCGCCTTTCAGGCAGCAGTGCAGGAATTGCGCCCGCCGCAGATCATGGGCATGGTCGTTATCCCTGGCACAACGTTGCAGCAAGTCAAAGGACTGCGTCTGATGGGGCAACGCTTCGTGCCCGACGCGTTCGTCTTCGAGAAGCTGACCGACCCGAACGTTCCGGAGCGTATGCTGCCCCGCTCGCTCGATTTCTTTGCTGCAATCGGCTCCGATCGCGCCCTGCTCCATCTGGAGAATCTGGGCGACGCGGCGATGCCGAAGTACCGCGCCGACATGGACAAGTTGCGGGCCGCCTTTGCCGGCTACGATGAAGCCACCTGGACCCAGAACCTGTACTGGAGCTGGATCCATAGCCTGCGCCCGCTGCTCGAGCCGCTCGGTGAAGGCTACCCCGCGTTTATGCGCTCGGAGGCATGGCTGGACAAGCAACTGAACACGGCCCTCGGCTCGTGGACCGAACTGAAGCGCGACACCATCCTCTACGCCAAGCAGGTATACGTTGAGCGGGGCTACGACGCCCTGCAACCGCCCGAACCCGAGCGTGCCAGAGGGTATGTCGAGCCGGTGCCGGAACTCTTCGCCCGGGTGGCCGGCCTGTCGCGCATGACCATCGAGGGCCTGGCGGCGCGGGGGCTGCTGGCAGAGGAGGACCGGGCCTTGCTTGAGGGGATGGAGCGCCTGGCGACGCGCCTGCAGACCATGGCCGAAAAGCAACTGCGCGGCGAGGCCCTGAGTGCCGAGGAGTATGAACTGATCCGCTTCTACGGGGCAGAGATCGAGGCCCTGACCTTCGCCGCTGACGATGATGCCTTCTACCAGGGGCGCGGCGGCACCCCGGCTGGCGGCGAGGATCTGCAGGCAGCGGTGGTCGCCGATATTGCCACTAACGTCGCCGAAAACATTGTTCTTGAAAACGCCGTGGGGCGCGTCTTCGAGATCTACGTCGTGGCCCCCATCGAAGGGCGGCTGGTGCTGACGAAGGGCGGGGTCTTTTCGCACTACGAGTTCGTCCAGCCGCTGAGCGACCGTCTGACCGACGAGGCCTGGCGCGCCCGGCTCGACGCCGGCGAGGCGCCACCCCTGGCAAGCTGGACGGAGAGCTTCATGGTGGCGGGCAACGCGGCCGAACCCCTGGCGACGACCATCCGCCGCTTCAACGAGCGCCTGGTGGAGGCCGTCTGGTACACCGACGCGGAGCGGGTGGCCGAATACCTCGGCCCGGAGGAACTGGCCGACACCCGGGCATACATCGCCAGCCTGGAGCAGGCGGGGCAGTTTGTCGGTTCCAAACTGCTGACGCTGCAGTTCCGCTCCTTCGACTTCGTGGACGCCGACAATGCCGTGGTCACCACCCGCGAGAGCTGGAGCGATGAACTGTACCGCGGCAGCCCCTACTTCGAGGACCAGCTTCAGCAGGGAGAGCCTGTGCGGATCGGCGTGCGCGCCCCGTACACCCTTGACGTGACCTATACGCTGCGACGCGACGGGGAGCAGTGGCGCATCATGCGTATCGTGCTGGACCCGCCGGAGCCTCCGGCGTGGCAGGCATCATGAAAAGGCGGCGGCGCGACCCAGTTTAATGCTCAAACACCATACAGGTCTGGTAAACCTGTGAGGTCTGGAGAACGCACGTCGCGCACAAGACGTTGCATCTCTCTACTTCAGAATGTAAGGAGGCCATCAGGTGAGCGGAAGCGGCCACATCCGCATCCTGGCCCTCCCGCTGCTGGTCGGCATCCTGGCGGCGCTGGCAGGCGCGTGCGCCGCACCCGCGGCGGCGCCGCCGGACCTGCGCGGCTGGCAGACGCTCTACACCCGCCCGGGGTGGACCGGCGGCGCCACGCTTGACCTGCGGGCCGTCGGGGATGTGATGCTGGCGCGCGGGGTAGCCCGCAACGCCGAGCGCCTGGGCGCGCCGGCGCTGCTGGCAGACAGCCGCGCATTGCTGGCGGGGGATCTGACCCTGGGCAACCTGGAAAGTCCGCTCACCACGGCCAGCGCCCCCGCACGACCGGGGCCGTACCGCTTGCTGGCGCCGCCGGCGCAGGTTGCGGCGCTTGCTTCCGCCGGCTTCGACCTGCTGGGCCTGGCCAACAACCACGCCCTCGATGCCGGCCCGGAGGGCCTGACCGAGACACTCGCCACACTGCGCGACGAGGGGATGGACGCCGCCGGGGCCGGCCAGAGCGAGGCGGCGGCGCTAGCGCCGGTGATGCTGAACGCCCGCGGGCTGCGCGTGGCGGTGCTGGCCTTCAACGACGTGCGTGATCCCGCCGACGGACGCGGAGGACTGGCCCCGCCTGATGATCGCGCCTGGCCGAACCCCGATTTTGCGGACTGTCCGCCCGGCGCGGAACGCTGCGCCCACGGGCGCGCCTGGCTCAGCACCCGGGCGCTGGAGGCGGTAACGGCGGCGCGCGCCGAAGCCGACGCGGTGGTCGTGCTGGTCCATTGGGGCGTGGAATATGCTGTCGAGCCGGGGGTGCGGCAACGGGCCTGGGCCGCGCGGCTGGTCGCTGCGGGGGCCGATCTGGTGCTTGGGTCCCATCCCCACGTGCTCCAACCGGTTGAAAGCCTGACCTCGGCAGGGCGAGCGGGAATCGTCGCCTATTCCCTGGGCGATTTTCTCTTCGATGGTTCGGCCAATCCGGCCCTGAGCAGCGGGGCGGTGCTGCGGGCACTGCTCGACCGTGAGGGGGTGGCCCTGCTGGCCGTAGCGCCAGTGGTCACGACGGGGGGGCGCCCACGGCCTCCTGGGCCAGAGAGCGCAGCCTGGCGCGCGGCGCTGGAGACGCTGAGCCGATCCGCGCCTTTCTCCTCCGAGACACCAGCGACGCCTTCCCTGGCCCGGGCGACGACGCAAGCGAGCACCACCAGCGTCTGGCGCTGGGACGGGGCCAGCGGTCAGCCCGTACCAATAGCGGCCTCCCTCGCTCCTCACCCCGTGCTGATCCCGGCCGATCTGCGCGGCAATGGCGAGCCACTATGGGCCATCCTTGACGCGGCGGGGGTGTTGACATTACGCGATGGCCCCGGCCCTGACGCGCCAGTGGTGTGGCGTAACGAGCAATCGGACTGGCGGATCACCCGCGTGCTGGCCGGCGACCCTGATGACGACGGGCGCGTCGAACTGTTGCTGCTCCTCTGGCAGCCCGACGAGACGGGCCGGCTGCGTTCGCAGCCCTACTTGCTGGGCTGGCGCGGAGGACGCTTCCGGATCATCTGGGGCGGCTCGGCGCCCGCGATACCCATCCAGGACCTGGCGTGGGCCGACCTCGAAGGCGACGGGCGCGGCGAACTGGTGGCGCTGGAGGGCGGCGCGGCACCGGGGGACGCCGGGGAGCGCGTCTCGGTCTGGCGCTGGCACGGCTGGGGCTTTCAGCTCGAATGGCGTTCAGCGGCCGGGCAGTGGTGCCGGGTTGGGGTAGAGGACGTAGATGGCGACGGTCGTCTCGAGATCCTGGCGGCGCCCTGAGGTGAAGATTCGGGGGGAGGATAGAGCACCTACGTTGGCCCAGGGCTGATGCAGCGTCCGCCCCCGGTGGGGATTGGGGCGAGATAGCCGCCCGAATACGGTCATTTTTCGTTGGTTCTGAGCAAGCCCTGGAGACTCAGGAATAGCCCTGCGGGCTGGTCGCGCCTCATAGACATACCGCCGCTGGCGGACTATAATGAGAGTTGTCGGAAATAGTTCAGGAGGTACATATATGACAGAGATACAAAGCCAGAACAGTGCACCGGGCCGGGGAGAGGATCTGGTGGACGCGGCCGGCGCTCTGGGGGCCAGTGTGGCGCGACTGGGGATGGCAGCGGTGAGCTGGCCGGTGTACCTGTTACCACCGCGCGCCCGCAGCGAGGCGATTGACGCCACTTCCGACCTGTTCAGAGCAGTTGGCCGGCTGCACCTTGGCGTCGCCCGGGCGGCCATTCGCGGCCTGGACATCGCGGCACGCGAAATCAATCGCGTGGTCAATGAGCAGATCGAACAGGATGAACTGAGGAGCCGGCCCGCAACGAAAGTGGAGATCGAGACGGGGAACTAGTGTCCGAGCACATACAGGCCGAAGCATTGGCGTAGGCAATGCTTCGGCCCAACGAGCGCAACTCTTCAGGAGCGGGGTAAGGGCGAGGCGCTGGCTACGTCAATGCTTCGACCCAACAACCCGGCAACGACGCTCGGACGGAGAACTAGCGCGGCGGGGCGCATGAGGGTGGCGCCTGCAACCAGGGGATGAACTCGATATTCACTCCCACTGAGTCGCCGCGCCCATCGGCGTTGCGCTCGGGGTCGTAGGGGCCGGAGGCGTCGCCCCACCAGTTATTGCGCATATCGAGGAGGATTTCGCTGGTCGCACCGCGGCCAAGCCCATAGCGCAGGTAGATCGGGATGATCGGCGGGACGTGGTCATCAATATAGTTCTGCTCGACACGCAGATCCATGGGCAGGGCGCCGTTGGGGGCCACCTGTTCGGTAGCGGTGCGGATCCCCAGACCCATGTCATCGCCGACGAGCGTATTGCAAACCACGGCGCCTCGGAGGGGGCCATTAGTCGTCAACTGCAAATTGGGCGTGCCGCCAGTCACCAGGTTCCCCTCAACCGTCAGGTTCAGCGTTTCGAAGGTGCTGCCGTTGTTGAGGCGAACCTGGGGCGAACCGTCGGTGAGGCGGTTCCCGCCAAAGCGATTGCGGGTGAGGGTCACGAAATTCCCGCGGGCGAAACTGACCTCCAGGGCCGCGCCAAAGGGAATATCGTTCCCGAACATCTCGGTATCGCTCATCTCCAGACGGGTGTCGGTAGTGATAATGCCGCCGCCGTTATCGATAAAGCGGCTGTTTCGCACCGTCAGGTTACTGCGATCGACGGCCATCACCGTGCCGCCCACGCCCCCGCCACGCACCTCCGTATGCTCCAGCACCATCACGCTGTCCGGGCGTCCGAACAGACCGCTCCAGCGGGCGCCGGTGTTCCCGACGAAGCGCACCGGTTGGGCCGTCGTTCCCGCGGCCAGCAACCGTCCACCATCTACATAAATGGACACCCCCGGATCGAGGCGAACCTCCACCCCCGGCTCGATGAGCAACTCTGACCCCGGAGGGATCTGCACGTCACGCCGGAGGATGATCGGCCCCTGCGCTGCGGACCAGCGCACGCTGCCCCGCAGCACATCCGCAGGGGGCGGGGGTGGCGTGGTAGGTGTCGCCGGCGGCGCCGTAGGAACCGGGGTCGGGGTAATATCAAGCTCCAGATCGGAGGTTGGCGTAGGGGGCGGCGGCGCCGTGGGAGGCGGCTGAATCGGTGGCGGAACGGTAGGCTGGATGACCTCAGGCGCGCGCGTAGGCGGCGGGGGCGCCGTGGGCTGAATGACCGTGGGGTTGAAGGTCGGCAGAGATGGGGGAGTGCCCTCCCCAACCGGGCCAGGATACGGCTCCTCGGGCACACCCGGACTCGCTGTCGCGACCCCCTGCTGAGCAGTGGGAACCAGAGGGGACGCCGTCGGCGCCTGACCGATCACCTCAGGGCCGGGGTAAGGCGCTTCAGCTATAGAAGTTGGGGTTGCCAGAGGAGCAACCGGCGACTGCGCCGCCTCGGTGGCGAGAGCGGGGGTGGCGGTAGCCGGGACCTGACCGATATTCGTACCAGTGTTGGGCGTAAACAGGAACGTCAGAGCAACAGCGAGAATGAGGAAGGTGAGGGCGCCGAGCAAGAGCAGCGTGTCGCGGCTGATCCGGCCCTCCGAGCCGCGCTCGGGCGTCTGCTGATCGTCCTGCGTCACCGGGCAAACCTCCACGTCGCGGGTCAAAACCGCAAGCAGTGTACCACAGTCCTGGCACTCACTGCAATCAGGATCAGTTTGGTGTTACTTCCGACGTATAATGAAGCAAAACCCGGGTTTTCCAGACCCTGGCCCGCCGGTCGGGAGGGTCGGGGAGGGCTGCGCCCTCCTGAACAGACTCTTGTCATTTCTGATGAGGACAGCTATGGCGCCACTTCCCCGCGGCACGCCCCCTACGACCCAACCGACGCCCGGACAGGGCACCAATCAGGGGCCTATGTGGCAAACCACCCGGCGCGGGAGTTTCTGGATCACCTTTCTCGTGCTCCTGGTCCTGAACTACCTGCTGATCAACTGGCTCTTTCCCGCCGAGCCGAACTATATCACCATTCCCTACACCGTCTTTAAGGAACAGGTTGCAGCCGGGAACGTGGTGGCAATCACCAGTCGGGGCGAGGACATTCAGGGCGAGTTCCGCCAGCCGGTCACGGCCAGCGAAGGCCCGCACGGGCTGGTGGTGCTGACGCCCGCGGAGGATCCGCCCCCCGCCGGGGAACGGGTCTATCGCCGGTTCGCCACGATCAAGCCGGCGCTCATTCCTGATCCGGAGTTGATCACCCTGCTGGAGACGAACGGGGTGGTGATCACTGCCGAGCCGCTTGAGCAGGCCCGTTCACCGCTGTGGACGCTGCTGCTGGCCTTTGGACCAACCTTGCTGCTGATCGGCGGTTTTCTGTGGCTCAGTTCGCGCGCGCTGCGCGGCGCGGGCGGCGCCAGCGGGGTATTCGGCCTGGGTCGGGCGCGTGCCCGCCGCTACGATCCCTACACAGCGCAGCGCGTTACCTTCGAGGACGTGGCGGGGATCGACGAGGTCGAACAGGAACTGATCGAGATCGTTGATTTTCTGAAGAATCCCGAGAAGTACGAGAAGCTGGGCGCGCGGATCCCCCGCGGGGTTCTGCTGGAAGGCCCCCCCGGCACCGGCAAGACGCTGCTGGCCCGCGCCGTGGCCGGTGAGGCCGATGTGCCCTTCTTCTCGATGAGCGGTTCGGAGTTTATCGAGATGGTGGTTGGCGTGGGGGCCAGCCGGGTGCGCGATCTGTTCCAGCAGGCGCGCGCGGCGGCGCCGGCGATCATTTTCATTGATGAGATTGACGCCATCGGGCGGCGCCGCGGCGGAGGCGAACTGGGAGGCAACGAGGAGCGCGAACAGACCCTCAACCAGATCCTCACCGAGATGGACGGCTTCGACGCCCAGACGCACGTGGTGGTGCTGGCGGCCACCAATCGCTCCGATGTGCTCGACCCGGCCCTGCTGCGTCCCGGGCGCTTCGACCGGCGTATCGTGGTGCAGCCGCCGGACAAGAACGGCCGCGCCGAGATCCTCAAGATCCACACCCGCGACGTGCCACTGGCCCCCGATGTGGATCTGCATCGGGTTGCCGAGAATGCGCCGGGAGCGACAGGCGCGGAATTGCGGAACCTGGTGAACGAGGCCTCGCTGATGGCCGCGCGCCGCGGCAGCAGCCAGGTGACCATGCGCGACTTCTCGGATGCCCTGGAGAAGATCTACCTGGGTCTGGAGCGGCGCATTCTGCTGCACCCCGAGGAACGCGAGCGCGTGGCCTTCCACGAGGCCGGTCACGCCCTGCTGGCCCTGCTGCAGCCGGAGAGCGACCCGGTGCGCCGGGTGACAATCGTACCGCGGGCGCAGTCGCTGGGGGTCACCCTCTCGGTGCCCATCAATGACCGCTACAACTACACGGAGGATTATCTGCGGGCGCGGATCGTGACCATCCTGGGCGGGCGGGCCGCCGAGCTGGTGGTCTACGGGAACGTCACCACCGGCGCCGAGAATGACCTGCAGCAAGTGACCAACCTGGCCCAGGCGATGGTCATGCGTTTCGGGATGAGCGACGAAGTGGGCCAGGTGCAATTGCTGGATACCAGCCGCGGCAACTACCTGGGCGCAGGGTTGTCGCAGCGGCCCTACAGCGAAGCTACGGCCCAGGTCGCCGACAGGGCTGTGCGGAAGATCGTGGACGAGAGCTACCAGAAAGCCATTCGGCTGCTCAACGAGAATCGCGACCGTCTTGATGCGCTGGCGCGGGCCTTGCTGGCCGAAGAGACCCTTGACGAGGCGCGCATCCGCGAAGTAACCGGTCTGACGGGCCACGAGCAGCACGCGCTCACTCCGGTTGCGCCGTGAGAGGCTTTAGAGCTGGTTCACCCTACATTGGAGGCTTGCGGGGAGGCCAGGTCTCTCCGCAACCTTCGTTCCGCCCGCAGCGGCGGAAACCTGAGCATCGCGGAGGGCGGCGCCCTCCGCATCTCTCCCCGCCAGAGGGGAGGGCAAAGCCCTCCCACGAAAGCGAGCGCGCTATGAACAGCGATTCCAGGGAAGGATTGAAGCGGCGGGCCGCCGAACGGGCGGTGGAACTGATCGAACCGGGCATGGTGGTGGGTCTGGGGGTCGGCAGCACGGCTATTCACGCCGTGCGCCGCATCGCCGCGCTGTTGAAGATGGGTGAATTGCGCGATATCGTGGGGGTGGCCTGCGCCGATAGCGTGGAACGCGAGGCGCGCGACCTGGGGATTCCGCTCACCACCCTGGACGAGTGCGGAACGGTGGACCTGACCATTGACGGCGCCGATGAGGTTGATCCAGAGTTCAACCTGATCAAGGGTGGCGGCGGGGCGCTGCTCCGCGAGAAAATGGTTGCCCAGGCTTCGCGGCGCGAGGTCATTGTGGTAGACTCAAGCAAGTTGTCGCCAGCCCTGGGCAGTCGTTTCCCGCTGCCGCTGGAAGTGATCGCCTTCGGCGCCCAGGCAACGGCACGCTTCGTTGCCAGCCTCGGGGCGCAGGTGGCGTTCCGGCTGACGAGCAGCGGCGCGTTCTTCCGCACCGACCAGGGCAACTACATCCTCGATTGCGCCTTTGGCCCGATTGATGACCTGGAGCGCCTGGCGTTCGCGCTGGAACGGCGGGCGGGGATCGTTGAACACGGGCTCTTTCTCGATCTGGTTACCGATCTGATCATCGCCGGTGAAGATGGCGTCCGCCACCTGCGGGCCAACTCCTCCCCCAGGGAAGCGCCGTGCAGTAGCCGCGGGAAGCCTGCACGGTAGAAATGGAACGCTATGATCCTCGCTCCTTCGATCCTTACCGCCGACTTCTTGCGCCTCGGCGCGGAGGTGGAAGCGGCCCTGACCGCAGGGATACGCTGGCTGCACCTCGATGTGATGGACGGGCGCTTCGTGCCCAACATCAGCTTCGGGCCGCCGGTGGTGCGCGCCCTCCGCCCCCTCGCCGCGCGCTACGATGCCATCCTCGATGCCCATCTAATGATTGTGGAGCCGGAACGCTACCTGGAGACGTTTGTTGCCGCCGGCTGCGAGCGCATCACGGTCCACATTGAAGCCAGTACGCACCTGCACCGCACCGTGCAGACCATTCGGGCCCTGGGGGCGCGGCCCGGCGTGGCTCTCAACCCCGCCACCCCCCTCGGCGCACTGGAGGAGATCCTGCCCGAGGTGGATCTTGTGCTGATTATGACGGTGAACCCCGGCTTTGGAGGCCAGTCGTTTATTCCCGGCGGCCTTGACAAGGTGGCCCGGCTGCGGCAGATCCTGCGCGCCCGCCGGCTGGAGCACATTGATATCCAGGTTGACGGCGGGGTCAATCCCGAGACCATCGGCCTGCTGCGCGACGCGGGCGCCACGGTGGCCGTGGCCGGCGCGGCGATTTTCGGGCCGGACCGCGGCATCGCCAGCGCGATTGGCGCGCTGCGGGCAGCACTCGGGGAGCAGGGCTAGAGGAGAGAGGCATGTTTCTTGCAGGCGACATCGGCGGCACCAAAACCGCCCTGGTGCTCGTTTCGCGCGACTCGGGGCCGCAACGCTTTCTGGCCACGGCAACCTTCCCAAGCAATCAGTATCGCAATCTGGAGGAGATTGTCAGCGCGTTTCTCGCCGCGCATCCGGCCTCTCTCGAGGGGGCCTGCTTCGGTGTGGCCGGCCCGGTGATCAATCAGCGAGCCGAGATTACCAATATGCCCTGGGTGATTGATGGGCGCGCGGTGAGTGCCCATCTCGGCGACGTGCCGGTGACGCTGATCAACGATCTGGTGGCCTTCGCCCAGTCGGTGCCCTACCTTCAGCCCGAACACCTGGAGACTCTGAATCCGGGCACCCCGGACCCCCACGGCACCATCGCCGTAATCGCCCCCGGCACGGGCCTGGGTGAGGCGTACCTGACATGGGAGTACGGGCACTATCGCGCGCACCCTTCCGAGGGCGGCCATGCCAGCTTCGCCCCCACCACGGCGCTCGAAGTCGAACTGCTCAGGTACATGCTCGAACACCACAACCACGTGAGCTACGAACGGCTGTGTTCCGGTCTCGGCATCCCCAATCTCTACGCCTTCTTTCGCGACCGCGTCTTCCGACGGGAGACGGCGGAGATCGCCGCCGCGCTGGCGGTGGCCAGCGATCCTACGCCGGTGATCGTTGACGGCGCGCTCGATCCCGCCACCCCCTGCCCGCTCTGCACGGCCACGCTCGACTGCTTCCTGGGCATTCTCGGTTCCGAAATAGGCAACCTGGTGCTCAAGGTCTTTGCCACCGGCGGAGTATACCTGGGGGGCGGCATCCCGCCACGCATCCTCACCCAGTTACGCACCGCGCGCCTGCTCGATGCGATGCGGAACAAGGGCCGCTTCCGCAGCCTGATGGAGCGCACGCCGGTGCATGTCATCCTCGACCCCCGGGCGGCACTGGTCGGCGCCGCGGCCTATGGGCTGATTGATTGACGCAGTTTCAAGACGTTCTGGGAGGGCGTGGCCCTCCCAGACCCTGCGCCAGGCGAAGGCTTGACACTCCCGCCCGGATCATCTATGATAGTGTTGTTTATACACTATCAGAGGAGCGTGCCATGGAAGTCGAAACGAGCCAGCACGCATACGATCCGACGCGCTACGAACGACCCGCGGTGACCGTTGACGTGGTCATTTTTACGTTGATCAACCAGGAACTGCATGTGTTGCTGGTGCAGCGACGCCACTGGCCCTTCGAGGGGTTCTGGGCCATTCCGGGCGGGTTCATCAACATGGACGAGTCGCTGGAGGCGGCGGCGCGCCGCGAACTCGAAGAGGAGACCGGCGTGCGCGACGTGTACCTGGAGCAGTTGTACACCTTCGGCGACCCGGGGCGCGACCCGCGGATGCGCGTGATCAGCGTGGCCTATATCGCCCTGGTGCGCGCCGACGCGCAGAAGATTTCGGTGAGCGATGAGAGTACCGACGTGCGCTGGTGGCCGGTGCGCGCCCTGCCCGACCAGCTTGCCTTTGACCACGAACAGATCCTGGCCTACGCCATCTCGCGCCTGCGCTCCAAGCTGGAGTATACGACCCTGGCCTTCCAGTTGCTGCCGGAGCTGTTTTCCATCCTCGAGTTGAAGCACATCTACGAGCAGATCCTCGGCGAGAAGCTCGACAAGGGCAATTTCTACCGTAAAATCAAGGAGTCGAACCTGCTGGAGGAGACCAATGTCGTCCGCGAGGGTCGCGGCCGCCCCACGCGCCTCTGGCGCTTCCGCCGCGACCGGACGGCTGAGAAGCAGTTCGTCTTTCGCTGGCGCGAGGATCGGATCGATCGCAATCCATGAGTCGAAGCATAGCCATTCTGCTCGGCACACTGCTGCTCCTGTGTCTGGGCGCCTGCGAGGTGGTGACTGCCCCCTCTCCCGACACGCCCGACATCCCGGCAACCCGGAGCGCCGCGAGCGAGGCGGCGCCTCCCGCCCCGGTGCTGGCGCAGCGGGCCCTGGCGGCGCGGGCCATCGGCGATGACGCGGCGTCCGGCGCCGATCTCAGCGCCCTGCTGAGGAGCTACCCCGATGCCGCCGAGGCCCTGGCAGCCCGCTACTACCTGGCCGAGAGCTTCGCCCGCCGCGGTCGCTGGACCTCGGCGGTCGAGATGCTGCGCGCGTTTCTGGACGCGGCGCCGGAGGAGCATCCCCTGCGCCCGCCGGCGCTCTTCTGGCTTGCCCGCGGCCACGAGTCGGCTGGCGATCACGCCGCAGCGATCGCCATGTACCAGGAGTACCGCGCCCTGGACACGCCCATCGCCCCCTACGCCGCCCTGCGCCAGGCGGCGCAGGAGCAGGTCCTGGAGCGGCGCGCCGAGGCCATCACAAGCTACCTGGTCGCCGCGCGCAGCCCCATTCCGCGGGGCGAGCGAGCGGGGGCCTTTGAAAAGGCCATCGCCCAGCTCGTGGTCGCTGGCCGCCCGGCCGAGGCCCTGGCCCTCTACCCCGAACTGCTCGACCTGGCCCGCCAGCCGGCCTACCGTGCCCGCGTGCTGGCCGAGGCTATCGCCCTGGCCGACACCCAGGGCCAGACCGAGCAGGCGCGACGGTGGCGGCTGGAACTGGTGGCGAGCGCGCCGGAAACGCCCGAGGCCGCCGCCGCGGTGGATCGCCTGCTCGCCGCCGGCTCCACAGAGGTGAGCGCCGCCGCGGCCGGGCGGATCTATATGGCCGCCGGACGCTGGACCGATGCGGTTGCGCAGCTCGAGCGCGCCATCGCCACCGAAAGCGACCTCGTCACGGCGATCGAGTTGCGCCGGTTGCGCGGGTTGGCCCTGCGAGCGGCGGGTGATATGCCGGGGGCGCTGGCCGCCCTGGCCGAAGCCGGCGCCCTCGACCCCAACAGCGAGCCGGGACGCCAGGCCCAACTCGACCGGGTGCAAACCACCGGACAGGCCGGCGACGTCGAGGGCGCCATCCAGGGCTACCTGGAGTATGCCGCGGCCTATCCCGACGACCCGCGCGCTCCGGTGGCGCTGGATCGGGTAGTGCAACTGCGTGAGCGCCTGGGCGACACCGAAGGCGCGTTACAGGCGCGTCTCGACCTGGGGCGGCGCTACCCCGCCAGCGCCGAGGGGCGCATGGCCCTGCACCGGGCCGGCCTGGCCCTGTACGAAGCGGGGCGGGTCGAAGAGGCCCGCGCCGCCTGGCAGACCCTGGCCGACAAGAGCGAGGGGGGGTGGCGAGCGCGCGGAGCCTTCTGGGCCGCTCGCGCGGCCCGCGACCAGGGTGATGCCGCGGCTGCCGAGGCGCTTTTTGCCGCCGCAATTGCCGCTGCGCCCCACAGCTACGAGGGCGTTCGGGCGGCGGAGGAACTGGGCAGACTGCCCACCGGCGCCCTGCCCATCGGGGCGCCAATTGCCCCCGAAGAGTGGAGCGAACTGGAGACCTGGGTAACATCCTGGGCCGGCCCGCCGGCGCCACCCCCCGGCGACGAACGCGCAACGCGCGCCGCGCACCTCGAACAGGTGGGCCTGCAGACCGAGGCGACCAACGAGTGGCGCGAGGGCCTCGACGAGGCGCGTGGCCAACCCTGGGCGCTGCTGGGTCTGGCACGGGCGGCCCATCAGGGCGGGGCGACCTACCCCGCGCTGCTGGCCGCCGAAGAACTGGCCGCCCTGGCCCCCACCCCGGCGCCACTGGCCCTGCGGCGTCTGATCTTCCCCACCCCCTACGCCGACCTGGTCAGCCGCGAGGCCAGGGCGAATGGCCTCGACCCGCGCCTGCTCTACGCCCTGTTTCGCCAGGAGAGCCTCTTCAACCCGGTGGCCACCTCCTGGGTCGGGGCGCGCGGGCTGGCCCAGGTCATGCCCGAAACTGGCCAGGGCATCGCCCAGAACCTGGGGGTCAGCGATTTCACCCTCGACGACCTCTACCGGCCGGCGGTAAGCGCGCGGTTTGGCAGTTACTACCTGGCCCGGCGCCTGGCCGACATGGAGGGGAGCGTGCAGGGCGCCCTGGCGGCCTACAACGGCGGTCTGGGGAACGCGCAACGCTGGGCCGGCGGGAGTCGCGTGGCCGACCCGGATCACTTCACCGAGCAGATCGATTTTGGCGAGACACGAGGCTACGTGCGGGCCGTCTATGGCTTCTGGGGGGCCTATCAGGAACTCTACGCGCCCCTCGATCGCGCGACGCCGGTGAGCAATGTGCTCCGCTGAGGGTGGCAAGACCGCCGCGCCGCATACGACAATGACATTGCCCCTCATAGGGGTGGCTCGAAGGGACTTTGCGCCTCCGCCAACCTCTTTCCGATGCGGCGCGGCTTCGCCGCACTGCATCGGAAAGGAAAGAACCCGCAGGCGCCTGCCGCCCTCGCACACTCCGTCGGGGCGAGGCAGGGTCCGCCGCCCCTGCACCCCCGAGGGGGCGCTGCGGGGAAATCCTGCGAGGGCCTGCGGCCCTCGCAACCCCGCCAGGGGGACGTTTCGTCGGAGTACCCGGGCGGACCGTGGAGAAGACAATGGACTACGCACTTGAACGTTTTACCCGCGAGGTACGGGAGGCAATTGTGGCCACGGGCCGGGCGCCCGCGGAGGCCATCGAACTGGCTACGCCCAAACCGAACATTCCCGCCGACCTGGCCCTGCCCGCCTTTCGTGCAGCGAAGGCCCTGGGGGTGCCGGCGCCGCAACTCGCCGCCGCACTGGCCGCGGCGATCCGCCCCGGCCCCGACTCGCTCATCGGCGCAGTCGAGGCGGTGGGGCCGTTCCTGAACTTCAGCCTGCATCCGCAGCGCCTGGCCGCGGCGGTGGTGAGCGAGATCCAGACCCGCGGCGCGGCCTACGGCCACCACCACGTCGGGGCGGGCCGCCGCGTAGTGGTGGACTACTCGGCGCCGAATATCGCACGGCGCATGCACGTTGGTCACATCCGTTCGACCATCATCGGCCAGAGCCTGGTGCACCTCCTGCGCGCCCTGGGCTATCACGTGATCGGCGACAATCACCTGGGTGATTGGGGTACGCAGTTCGGCACGGTGATCGCCTCGATCAAACGCTACGGCCGCCCGCAGGCCGAGGGCGAGGCGGCGATGGAGCAACTGGAACTGCTCTACGCCCGCTACAACAACGAGATGAAGGCCCAGGAGCAGGAACGTGAACGGGCCATGGTCGAGGGCCGCCCGCTGCCGGTCTTCGACCCCGACCTGGAGGCCGAGGCACGCCGCTGGTCACTGGCCCTGGAGCGAGGCGATCCTGAAGCGCGCGCGATCTGGCAGTGGTGCGTCGATCTGACCCTCGCCGCCGCGCAGCGGAACTACGAGCGGCTCGGCGTGGTGTTTGACCATGCCTATGGCGAGAGTTTCTACGAGCCGATGCTGGCCGGCGTGATTGACGAGGCCCTGCGCTCCGGGGCCGCCTTCCGCGATGCCGATGGCTCGGTGGTGGCCGAGCTTGACAACCTGCCCCGCTTCATCATCCAGCGCAACGACGGCGGCACCGTCTATATGACCCGCGACATCGCAACGGTGAAGTTCCGGCTGGAAACGTTCGACCCGGTGAAGATCATCTATGTGGTAGACGGGCGCCAGGAACTGCACTTCCGCCAACTCTTTGCCATCGTGCGGGCCATGGGCTACGCCCACAACGTCGAACTGGTGCACATCCCCTTCGGGATCGTTACGACGCCTGATGGGCAGCCACTCTCCACGCGCAAGGGCAACATGGTCTACCTGGAGAGCCTGCTCGACGAGGCCGTGGCGCGGGCGCGGGCGGTCGTGGAGCAAAAGAACCCCGACCTGCCGGAGGCCGAGAAGGCCGCGGTGGCCGAGGCGGTCGGTGTGGGCGCGGTGATCTACAACGACCTCTACCAGGACCCGCGGCGGAACATCAGTCTGGACTGGGAGCGCATGCTCTCAACCGAGGGCAACAGCGCCACCTATCTGCAATACTCGCATGCCCGCTGCTGCTCGATCCTGCGGCGGGCGGCCGAAGACGGCGGCGTGGGGCCGGAGGACGCCGATCCAACCTTGCTGACCCATCCGGCAGAGACGCGGCTGATCAAGCACCTGGCGCGCTTGCCCGAGGCGGTGACCGAAGCCGGCGCACGCTACGCGCCCTTCGTGATCGCCGAATGGTGTTACGCCACGGCCCGCGAGTTTGGCGTCTTCTTCGAGCAGTGCCCAGTGCTTAAGGCAGACAGCCCTGGCCTGCGGGCGGCCCGCCTGGCCCTGGTCGCGGCGACGGCCCAGGCCCTCAGGAATGGCCTGGCACTGCTGGGAATCGCCGCCCCCGAACGGATGTGAGACGTAGTAGTGTGTACAGTGAGTTTCGTGGTATTTCCGCCCCCCTTCCAGCCTCCTCCCATTGGGGGGAGGAGCCGGCCTCCCTCCCTGCGGGGGAGGGTTGGACAGGGAGCGGGGGTGTAGCGAACGACGTTGTTTACTAGCAGTTCACCTCCCCTCCCGGACCTTCCCTCCGGCGGAGCCAGGAAAGGCTATGATTGCGTTCACTACCATCAAGGCCGTCCTGTTCGATATGGACGGCGTGCTCTACCGGGGCAACCAGCCCCTGGCGGGGGTGCGGGAGTTGCTGGCCTTCCTGGATGAACAGAGCGTAGGCTACGCCTGCATCACCAACAACGCCTCGATGACCCCGGCACAGTACGAGGCCAAACTGGCGCGGATGGGTCTGCATGTTCCAGCCGGGCGGGTGATTACCTCGGCCATCGCCACGGGTCGCGCGCTGCGGGCGATGTACCCGCGCGGCACACGGGTCTACATCGTTGGCATGGAGGGCCTGCGCGAGGCGCTGTTGCACGATGGGCACTTCGTCGAGGATGACCGCGCGGCAGAGGTGGTAGTGCAGGGGGCCGATTTCGCCCTCACCTACAACACGCTGCGCACGGCGACCTTGCTGATCCGCGCCGGGGCGCACTTCGTCGCCACCAACCCCGACCGCACCTTCCCGTCCGAAGAGGGACTGATCCCCGGCGCCGGGGCGATTACTGCCGCCCTGGTGGCTGCCACCGACACGCAGCCGCTGGTGATCGGCAAGCCCGCGCCGACGATGTTTCAGGTGGCCGCCGAGACCCTTGGCGCGCCCGCCACCCTGGTGCTGGTCATTGGCGACCGGCTCGACACAGACATCGCCGGAGCTGCCGCCGCGGGCATGCCCGCCGCCCTGGTGCTGACCGGCGTCAGTTCGCGCGCCGAGGCCGAAACCGGCCCCGTGCGCCCGGCGGCGATCTACGCCGATCTCGGCGAGTTGCTTGAAGACTGGCGCGCGAAGGTTGTGCTTTCCTCCGACCGCCAGTTAGAGGAGGGTGGGGAAACCAGGATTCCCCGCTCGCACGCCTGAAGGGACGGTCCGGGAGAGCTGCGTCCCCCGGAGCGTAATCGGATCACCTGCTTATCCGCATCGCCCCCTGACGCCAGCCGGTAAGCGTCGAGAAACTGTTACGCCGGGTGTCTCGGCGCACACTTGCAATCTGGCCTGGTCTGATGTATTGTGAGGGATAACAACCAGGGGGCAGAGAAGGTTGTTGTGCCGTGTTCTCAAGGTCCGTCGCAGCTCAACGGCGTGTGCTGCAAGCCAGAATGAAAGGAGCGGATCATGAGTGCTGAGAGCGTCTACAAGGTGGTAGAGATTGTCGGCACGAGCCCCGAGTCGTGGGAGAAAGCGGCCTCGGTGGCGATGATGACAGCAGCCCGAAGCCTGCGGGACATTCGCGTCGCCGAGGTGGTGGCGCAGGATATCCATCTCGATGGAGAGACGATCATCTATCGCACGAAGATCAAACTCTCCTTCAAGTATCACGAGGACGATTAGAGTCTAACCTGAAAATAGTCTATTGCAGCGGCGTGGGGAAACTATGTTTCCCCACGCCCGTGTTTATGAAGTGTAATCTTCCGGCCCGGGCCAGGGGGAAAGCAGGTTTTCTCGCTCCGGGTCCGAGCGGGCAAAACTGCACCAATGTGCGACTCTCTCCTGGTTGAACTACGAGGAAACAAGGTTTCGTCGCCCCTTGCTGGCATACCCGGGCGCACCCGTTGGATAGGCAAGCAACCCCTCATCGGCGCCGGCTTCGCGCACGTACCAGCGGATCTCGTGCCACAGGGCGAAGCCACAGGTGGTGAAGAGGCGGCAGGCGGCCAGATTGGCCGCACCGGTGCTGAGCAGGGCGGTGTCAAGACCCGCGCCACGCATGGCATGCAACAGGCTCAGGATAAGCGCGCGCCCCAGGCCGCGTCCGCGCCGTGAACGCTCCACACCAACAAACTCGATCCACCCCGTCGCCTGCCCCAGACACTCGCGCTCCATCGAGGCCGTCACGCCCAGGGCATAGCCGGCCAGGGCGCCATCAGACCCCACAGCGATCAGATCCAGCGCGGGTTGATAGCCCGGCGCACGCATGAGCGCCGCGCGCTCATCGAGACTCTTGGCGCCGCCAGCGAACACAATGCTGTGCAGTGCGACAACCGCGGCGACATCGTGCGCGCCGGCCACGGGCCGGATCACCATCCCCGGCGGTAGTTGCGGCTCCGCGATCGGGTCGCGCAACGAGCGCCGCATCCGCAGGGTGCGCCAGGGATCGGCCTGAAAACCGGAGCGTTCCAGCAGAGCGATGAACTGCCGATCATCACCGCGGGCGGGGACGAACAGGCAGGGACGCTCGGCCCGGCCGCGTGCGGCCCGGGCGACGCTCTGCAAACCCCAGGCAAGCATCGCAGCCGCGAGGGACTCGGTCTCCGCGCCGGGTCTGGCGCAGGCGACCAGGATACATTCGTCGAGCAGGAGTGCGGCGCCCACCGGGTCACCGTGGGCGTCTTCCCACACCTGTGCGTCAGACGTTCCCGGCTGGCGGGCGGCGAGTGCCGCCCGCAACGCATCAAGCGGCGGCCAGGGATCGCCCTGATCCACCGTCCTGGCGGCGCACCACAGGTCGAGCACGGCGTCGAGTTCGGCCGCACCGCGGTAATCGCGCTGGTGGAAGGTAATCATCGCGAATCACTCGGGTCTGGAAGGGTATGAACCACCCAGACCCTCCCACAGGAGGCGCCCGGACAGGCGCCTAGACCGTTTTCGGTCGCTCCGCGGCGCGTTGCAGCAAGGCCCGCACCTCCTCGTCGCTCACCTGGGGAAACTCTTCGTACCACAGGCCAATGGCGGCAAGCGGCTCCGGGGTTTGCACAACAATCACCTCATCGACCATCGATTCGAGCAAGGCCACCGTTTCGCGCGCCGCGACCGGCGCGGCCACGACGATGCGCGCCGGCTCCTGGGCGCGAGCAGCAACGATTGCGGCGCGCATCGTCGCGCCGGTCGCTAACCCGTCGTCTACCAGGATGACGGTCTTGCCGCGCAGATCGGGGGCCGGGCGACCCCCGCGGTACAGGCGTCCCCGGCGTTCCAGCTCCTGGCCTTCGCGGGCGGCTACCTGGGCGATGGTATCGGGGTCAATGCGCAGGCCACGCACCACATCTGTGTTGAGGACCCGGACCCCGCCTTCGGCGATGGCGCCCATGGCCAGTTCTTCCTCGCCGGGCACCCCCAACTTGCGCACGAGCATCAGGTCGAGCGGGGCGTCCAGGGCGATCGCAAGCTCGTAACCAACAGGAACACCGCCACGGGGCAGGGCCAGTACAATCGTGTCGGGGCGATCGGCATAAGCAGTGAGCCTGGCAGCAAGAGCGCGACCGGCTGCTGTGCGATCGTGGAAACGGCGTCCCTGGCTCAGGATCCAGGAATGCAAGCGTTGGAACCCTGCCATAAAACACCTCTCTCAGCATCGGTTGAAGATCCAGCGTTGACGGCCGAATACCACCTGCTTCTGCGTTAGAAGAGGTGGAGAGAGAGCGGGTTTACCTGCACCCCTGCCTACAGTGGCGTTCGGCGCCTCAATGCCGGATGGAGGAGGGTGGGGAAATCGGATCTCTCCACACCCCTGCCCGCTGGCTGGAGGGGTATGGGGAAATCGGGTTTCCCTATGTCTCTTTTCTGCCTACCGGGACATCTTCACCGCAAGGAAAGCCCCGGGACCACTTTCGCGAGGAGTACGGCGAACCTGGCGCCATCGGCCAGACTCGGCACGCCCCGGGTGGGCAGCGATGCGCTGAGTGTGGGGTTGCAACCAGGTGCAGGGTCAGGGCATCAGCGCCTGACCGGGGACCGAGGGGAAGGGTGGTGGCAACTCTTCCAGCACCCCGATACCGCCTGTCTCGGGGCTGCCGTAGACGGTAATGTCGGCCATATCGCACCCCAGATCCTCGTGGAGCGCGATCACTGCCGCACCGCGCGTCATCACTGTGACGCGCCTGCCATCCACTGCGTAGCGGTACGCGGCCTCGGCCACATAACCCTTGGCCGCCAACGCCCTCTCGATCACCGGCAGGAGTTCGCGCAGGCACGTGTAGCGATCCAAGGCTTTCCTCTCTTTACGCTATGCTAGACTGCGCCTGAGGGCGCAGACGGGTATGGTTCTCATTGACTTGCCACCCTGGTTGTGACGAGTTTTTGCGGGAAGGGCTTCGCACTCCCATCCCCTTCCCGTCCGCCTCCGTCATGTTCGGTGAACAGCAGGTAGGCAATGAATACTGTCTGACATCCTAAGTGTAGTGGAGCAAGGGGGCGACTGCCATACGTGGTGATGCAGGTTAAAGACCCGTAATTGTACGGGGTATGATCGGGGGGAACTTCCTCCCTGGTGCGAGACGGGGGTGGGGAAACCCGGGTTCCCCACCCCCGTTGGAGTTGCGGCGAAGCCGAAAAGATAACCGCGAGGCTATTCGGCGAAGGTGAGCGGCGTGGCCCCAACGAGGCGGCACAGGTCGCCATAGCGCATTCGAATGGCATCCCGGTGCGTCCCTGCCGTGAAGGTGACCAGTTCATTGTCATCGAGGTGCAGGTCGCTGTAGACAGGCGTACCGAAGAGCGACCCGAAAGGCGGCAAGGCGCCCACCTCACAGGCGGGGAAACGCTCGGCGATCTCGGCTTCACTGGCGAGACGCGCTCTGGATGCGCCCAGGGCCTGCTGGATGGCCTCGACGTTCACCATACGCGGCGCCGGGAGTAGCGCCAGCACCAGGTCATCATCAACCCGCACCACCACGGTTTTGATAAACCGGCGCCCCGGGGTGTGGGTGTCCTGCGCGGTTTCCTGGGCAGTGTAATCGACGCGATGGTGGATCAATTCAAAAGGAACCGCTGCTTGGCGCAGCTTGTCCATAACTTGATCGAGGACGCTGCTCATTGGGCATCTCCTTTTTCTTTACAGTGTGGACCTGATATGAACATCGGGGCAACCGGGTTGCCCCACGCCCCCGCCCGCGGGGGTGTCAGAGGCGGCGCGTACTGCGCGCGCTGCCAGTAGTCCCCACGCCCCCGCCCGCGGGGTGTCAGACGCCCCACTACTACAGCATCGTCCGCGTAATGAGGTGCGCCAGCACCTCGGCCTGGTTCAGGGCCAGGTCTACACCCATTTCGGGGATGAACATCCAGGTGTTGTGGGGATTGTTCACCCGGGCGACGGCCCTGGGCACATTGAAGGCGAAGCGCGCCAGGCTGGTGATCACCAGGTTTGTGGGGTCGGCGCCGGTGACGGCGGCAACCAGATTGGCATTGTGAATGCCAGCCATCTCCAACACCCCCGGGTCGGTGCCGTTGCCGTGAACCACGGTGACGTTGGGCATGGCATGGCGCAGGGCCACGGCCGTCGCCTCGTGCATCTCGATGATGGTTACGGTATGCCCCTGTTCCAGGAGCAATCCGGCCAGGTACGACCCTACCTGCCCGCCGCCGACAATCAGCACGCGCATGGCCCGCCTCCTTCACTGCCTGAGCAGGGCCACCAGATGGTCGGTGGCCGCTGCCAGCACAACCAGGTGCAGCAGATCGCCCGCTTCGAGGCGCGTGGCCGGCTGGGGCAAAAAGGTGCGTCCGCCACGACTGATAGCCGCGACCTGGATCTCGCCGGGAACCGTAATAACACTGACGGGCCGCCCCACCAGCAAGGGAGGCACGGCGACATCGAGAATATCCACGTCGCTGCCCAGGCTCGCCACCGGCTCAAGCTCGGAGTAGCTCAAAAGCTCGGCGATCCGGCTGATGCCCCAGGTCGTGGTGCAGACGGTCTGCACGCCGAGGCGCCGGTAGATCTCGACAGCGCGCGGGTTGTAGACCCGCGCCACAACGCGCGGTACGCGGAAGACCAGGCGCGCCAGCCGGGCGGCGACGATGTTGACGTCATCGCTGGGGGTCACGGCGGTGAGGGCGTCCTGGTGATCAATGCCCGCCTCGAGCAAGATCCGCCGGTCGAGCACGTCGCCGACGAGGGTTCGCCCGCGAAAGCCCTCGGGTAAATGGGCCAGCGCCGCGGCCACCGGTTCGATCACGGTGACATGATGGCCGGCGTAGCCGAGCCGCGCGGCCAGTCCCGAGCCAATGCGGCCACAGCCAAGGATGATGACACGCATCGCTCACCTCCCAGGAAACACATTGGGCGCTGGCAGGCGTTGCTGCTGGCGCCGCCGGTAGCGACGCAGCACGGCCTTGCGCCCTTCGTCGGCGATCAGCAGCACGGGGGTACAGGCCAGGAACACCAGCCAGCTCGCCGCGGGCAATGGCGCCGTGCCGAAGACCCACTGCGGCACCGGCAAGTAGACAATGGCGACAATCAGCGCCAGTTCCACCGCGACGCCGATCCAGATAAGACGGTTGCGGCCCGGCCCGAGGGTCAGGATCGAGGTCTCCTCGGTGCGCTGGGCGAACAGGTTGCCGATCTGGGTCGCCACGATTGCTGCCAGGGTCATGGTGGTCGCCGTCTGGTAGAGGGGGCCGCTGCCGGGCAGATCGAGCCACTGCCCGGCGTAACCGGAGCCCCAGTAGATGGTATAGAAGGCCAGCATCGCCGCGGCGCTCTGGATCAGGCCGAGAAAGCAGAGCGAGCGCAGGAGCAACCCGCGGGTGATCAGGTGCTCCTCGCGCTGGCGCGGGGGGCGATCCATGACTCCGGGTTCGGCTGGCTCGGCGCCGAGGGCCAGGGCGGGCAGCAGGTCGGTCCCCAGATCAATCGCCAGCACCTGTATCACCGTCAACGCCAGTGGAATGCGCCCGCCACTCAAGGCGAAGAGCACGAAGGGCACGGCTTCAGGCATGTTGCTAGTGAAAATGTAGGTCACAAACTTGCGAATGTTGGCGTAGACGGCGCGTCCCTCTTCGACGGCATGGACGATGGTGGCGAAATTGTCGTCGGTGAGAATGATGTCCGCCGACTCGCGGGCCACGTCAGTGCCGGTCATCCCCATGGCCACGCCGATGTCGGCCTGTTTGAGTGCGGGCGCGTCGTTCACCCCATCGCCAGTCACGGCCACGACCAGGCCCATACGCTGGAGCGCCGCGACGATGCGCAGCTTGTGCTCGGGAGCAACGCGGGCGAAAATCACCTCGTCACGGAGGATCTGGTCCAGATCAGCGTCGTGGAGCGTGTCCAGTTCCGCCCCCGTCACGAGGCGCGGATGGTGCCGCACCAGGTCGAGGCGCCGGGCGATGGTGGTGGCCGTCAGCCCATCATCGCCGGTGATCATCACGATGCGAATGCCCGCCCGGTGACAGTTGGCAACCGCCGCGGCCACCTCTGGCCGGGGCGGGTCATACATTGCTACCAGGCCCAAAAAGGTGAGGCCACACTCGACCGATTCGGCCTGATGTGGAGGCTGGTCTTCCGGCAACTGGCGCTGCGCCACGCCCAGCACGCGCAGCCCGCTGCGGGCGAAGCGATCCTTGACCGTTCGCACCTCGGCTCGCAGGCGCTCATCGAGGGGCACATCCTGGCCGGAGAGGCGAATGGCCGTGCAGCGTGCCAGCACTTCGTCGGGCGCGCCCTTGGTATACACCCGCGCACCGGCAGCGCGGTGCACCGTGCTCATCAGCTTGCGGCGCGACTCGAAGGGCAACTCGTGGATGCGCGGCTCGGCGCGGGTCAATGCTTCCGGGTCCAACCCGCCTTTCCGCGCCACGACCTGCAAGGCCGCCTCGGTCGGGTCGCCAAGGATGCTCCAGCCGCTCGAGTTGCCGTGGCCGGCGGGAACGGCGCCCGGCGGCAGGAGCCGGGCATCGTTGCAAAGCGCGGCAGCGCGCAACAGGTCGTACAGGTCGTCGCCGGGAACGGGGCCGCAAGGCTGACCGTCGGCGCTGATACTGCCTGAGGGATCGTACCCGCTGCCGCTCACCTCAAACTGCCGGCAGCCGGCCCAGAGGTAACGCACGGTCATGGCATTCTGGGTCAGGGTGCCGGTCTTATCGGTACAGATCACCTGGGTGCAGCCGAGGGTCTCGACGGAGGAGAGGCGTTTGACCAGCGCATGCCGGCGGGCCATGCGCTGTACGCCGATGGCGAGGGCCAGGGTGACGGTAGGCAAGAGACCTTCCGGCACGAAGGCGACGATCATACCCATGGCGAAAATAAAGCTCTCGACAGGATTGATGCGCACCATGCCCACCGCGAGGACAAAGAAGAACGCCCCGACCCCGATAGCGATTGCGCTGACGATACGGGTCAGACGCGCCAGTTCTTGCTGCAGAGGACTGGGGGTCTCAGCAACGCTCTGGGTCATCCGGGCGATTGCGCCGAAGGCGCTGTGCATCCCGGTAGCAAACACAATCGCTTTACCCCTGCCGGCGACCACGGTGGTGCCGGCGAAGACCACATTGGGCAGCGCGGGGCCGGTCTCGGCGCCGGCGTAGGTTTCGGCGTGTTTGGCCACGGCACGCGCCTCTCCAGTGAGGGTGGCTTGATCGACCCGCAGTTCGGCGGCCTCGACCAGGCGCCCGTCGGCGGCGACGAGGTCGCCTTCGGCCAGCAGCAGCAGGTCACCGGGCACAATCTCATCGCGCAGCACCTCCTGCACGGCCCCATCGCGCAGCACCCGCGCCCTGGCCGGCAGCAGCGCGCGCAGGGCCGCGGCGGCCCGCTCGGCCCGATACTCCTGCCAGAAGCTGAACAACCCGTTGATCAGCGTGACCGTCCAGATGGCCGCGCCAAGTTGGGGCAACTGGACCAGAAAGGCGATCGCGCCGGCGATCCAGAGCAGAATCGCCATCAGATGGGTGAAGTTCTCGAAGAAGGTCCGGATCAGGGGCCGGCCCCTGACCGTCTGGAGGGTGTTAGGCCCATAGCGACGCAGACGCACCGCCACCTCGGAGGCCGAAAGCCCGCCGGGGCCGGAACCGAGGGCGGCATAGGCTTCGGCGACCGATACGCTCCAGGGCGCCAATTCGGCTGTGAACTGGTGGGCCGTTTCCATAGGTGATTCTCATGCGGCGAAGCCGCACCACGACGTGATTTAGACGAAGGATTTTTGGGAGGGCGCAGCCCTCCCAGACCCTTCCCGGTGGGTCCTTCGGGCACCTCCAGGGCTGCACCCTTCCAGACCTTACCGCACCGGCATCACTCGGTCTCGGGGGCCAGGCCGTGCTGGAGAGCATAGCGCACCAGGTCGGCGACGCTGTGCAACCCGAGTTTGTGCAGCAAGCGGGCGCGATGCCACTCTACGGTACGCACGCCGATGCCCAGGCGTTCGGCAATTGCGGCGCTGGTCAGGCCCTGGGCGACCAGGCTCAACACCTCGCGCTCGCGCGGGCTCAGGTGCTCCGCGTTTGCCGTCGTGGCGCCAGCAGGCTCGCCGGCGAACGAACTGATAGCCCGCTCAGCCAGACGCGGGCTAAGATAACGTTGTCCGGCGGCCACCTGAGCAATGGCGTGCAAAAAATCATCGGCAAGGGACTCCTTCAGCACGTAGGCCATGGCCCCGGCGCGCAAGGCCTCGCGGACGTGTGGTTCGTCGCCGTGCATGGAGAGCACGATCACGCGCGTCTTCGGCGCCTGGGACACCACGGCGCGGGTTACATCAATACCGCTCATCCCCGGCATACTTAGATCAACAATCAGGATGTCAGGGTGATGCTCGCGGACCAGGGCCACGGCTTCGGCGCCGGTGGCGGCCTCGCCGACGACGCGGCAGTGCAACCGCGTCTCCAGCAGCAGACGCAGCCCTTCGC
Source organism: uncultured Chloroflexales bacterium (assembly GCA_937918935.1). GTDB lineage: Bacteria > Chloroflexota > Chloroflexia > Chloroflexales > Chloroflexaceae > JACAEO01. The sequence continues at coordinate 66,293 of CAKZSI010000002.1, forward strand.
GCACCAGATGGTGGTCGTCGGCGAGCACCAGGGTTAGACCTTGCATGGACATCTGTTAGCCCCCCTGAACCGGGCATTCCGGGATGGAAGGAACTGGCCCTCCCATGCGGCTGCACCGCGCGCCAACGGGTTGTCGAGTTTGTTCGTGGGAGAGCCGGGCCTTCCCAGCCTCCGCTTCACTGCGCCTGGCGCCCCCTCCCTCTCTACCTGCAGTGGAGAGGGAGGAGCTGGCGGGGAGGGTGAAGAGCTACGACGCACCCCGCGTCAGCGCACTGCCCACGGGCGGGCGCACCAGATACAACGCCCGCGCCTTGCGCGCCGCCTCGCGCGCCAGGGCCGGGCCGTCGCGGCGCGCGCCCACCAGGATCACATCCGGGGGCGCGGCGGCCAGCAGCAGGCGCGGCGCGGGCAGCGACGCCAGGGCCGGATCGGCCCAGGCCGCCAGGGAGAGGATCAGCAGATCGGCCCCGGCCAGGCTGGCGCGGCGCTCCGGCGCCTCGCCCTCATCACAGACAATCAGCGTCGCGCCGGGCAGTTCGTTACCCAGGGCCGCCACCAGACTCTGACGGAGCGGCTCGCCGGCCACGATGCCGACCCGCCAACCCGCGCCGAGGGCGCCGCGCGCCGCTCCGGCCCGTCGCAGCCCGGCGGCGTAGGCCACCGCGATCGCCGCGCCCAGAACGGCATAGCCCGCCAGTTCGCTGATCTGCACGAGCACGCCCGGCCCGCCCTGACCCATGAGCGTCACCAGCAGGAGGCGAATGAACTGCGTCAGGGCGACCACCCCGGCGATCACCCCGAAGAGCAAACCGGCGTACAGATAGATGCGCCGGCTCACCACGCGCTCCTCCTCGGCGCTGCTGCGCGCCAGACGCTCGCTCCAGCGGCTAGCCAGCCCGTAGACCGGCAGGGTGACGATGGTCGTGGCCACGTACCAGCTCAACGCCTCACGGGCAACGCTGCCAATGACCTCCGCGCCGACCCAACTGCGCAGCAGCGTGGCGATCAGCCCGCTCAGGCCAAAGTACAACGCCGCCAGGCTGACCGCGGCGACCAGGTAGCTGATCAGGCGCTGGGCGGTGCCGACCCGCTCCTCGGCCCCGCTGAGGCGCGCCGTCAGCACCATCTGCTCGCGATGGTAGAACAGCACCGGCAGGGCCACGGCCAGGGCCGCGGCCGCCGTGGTCTGCCCGGCAAAGGCGCCCGGCCAGGTCTCCAGGCCCCACAGCAGCCGAAACGCGGCGGCCAGAAGCGCGGTCAGACCGGTCAGGGAAGCGATCAGCGCGCCGACGATGACCAGCGCCAGGTAGACCTGGCGCAGGCTCGAGGCGAGTTCATCGGCCTGGAGGGGACCTGGAACGCGGACCAGGCGGCGCGACCAGAGTTCGTGAGCCAGCCAGAAGCTCAATCCGACCGCCAGCGTGGCGGTGCTCTCCGTCACCTGCCAGGTCAGGAGCGTCTGACCGAAGACAAAGCGCTGGAGCAGGGCGCCGATCAGCGCGCCCGCGCCGAACGCCGCCAGCCCCAGGCTTACCCAGAGCATCAGGAACAGGTACCAGCGGCGCAGGGTGGCGTTGGGGCCACTGCGCTCGACCTGGGCGCGATCGGCGCGGGCGACGCGCCAGTGGGCCACCCAGACCACGCCGCTCACCAGTGCGGTCGCCAGCGGCGCGACCGGGCCAAGGGGCGCGCCGTCCTGGCGCAGGGCCAGGGCCAGGGCCTCGCGGCTGGCCGCCAGGGCGCCGAGGGCGGCCACAAGCAGCACCGCGTAGAGGTAGAGCCGGCGCAGGGGCGAAGCCTGACCTTCGGGCCGGGCGGTGTCGCGGCGGATCAAGAGCCAGTGGCCAAGCCACAGGGGCGTACCAACAACCACCAGCGCCACGGCGCCCGCCAGGCGCAGCACCGCCCCCTCAGCGCCGACGGGAGGGCCGCCAAGCCAGCGTTCGACGATGAAGGCCAGCAGCCCCGATGTACCGGCGCTGAGCATCTGCAACCCGATAAAGGCCGCGACATAGAGATAGAGCCGTCGCGCTACCTGGATCGCCATCGATGCGCTCCTCACGGATTTTGGATTTTAGTGCGCGTCTGTCAAGTTCCATGTCACCCTGATTGAAGCAAAGAATCCGGATCGAGTTTCTTCGCTTCAACAAATGACCTGCCGGTGCACCCTTTAGATTCGAGATCGGGGTAGGTGTAGACAGCCTGGCGGGTACCAGCGAGACGCCGACCGCGGCTACTCCCCAATCCAAAATCCAAAATCCAAAAATCTCCCTAGGCAAACGGCCAGCCCACGATGCGCCAGCTCTCGCCATCGCGCTCGAGCAACAGGTCGTACTGCGTGCTCCACTGGTTGCCGCCGAAGAGGCCCCCCGGCTCGAAGCGCGTGACCGTCACCGTCACCGTTGCGGTGCCATCATGGATGGCGACGCGGTCCACACGCATTTCGCCGTCGCGTTCATAGCGTATCTGGTCCTGAAACTCGCCCAGCGAGCGCTCCTGTTGCGTTTTCGCGCTGAGAAAGCCATAGGCGCCGGTGTAGTCGCCGCGGTACACGGCGTCGAAGAACCGCTGGACGACCCCTTCCGGCGTGGAGAGCGGAGCAAAGACCGGTTGCTGGCGCGTGCTCAGCGGTATGGTGAGCAGCGCGATGATAATCAACAGCGCCGCTCCGCCGACCAGCGCCCAGAGGCCCCAGTTGCGGCCGGCCTGCCGCGCCCCGGAGAGCGGCTGGTGGGAGGTTGCGTTTGTTTTCATATGATGTGATCCCTTAGGCGGATTCATCGCCAACAGCACGAATGCCAGAGGGTTTTCCTGGGAGGGCGCAGCCCTCCCGGACCCGCCGCCCACTCGCGGCGGCGCCCACCACATGCGCACAGTGGCTCTCTCGGGACGGGCTGCGCCCTCCCGGAACCTCTCACGCATAGTTGTGTGTCAACTCAGTATAGCAAACCTGTTCCGGTCATTGGGTTACTCTGACGCAATACGTTGTAAGCGTCCCTGCACCCAGACAAGCAGGTGACAATCTGGCAGTAAAGACCCCTTCCCCGCCGGTATCGGTTTATTTTCGCCATGGCACTCTGGAACAGGCTATACTGGATTTGCGAGGGGCGGCTCGCCGTTGATTGCTGCCCTGTTGTGTGTCTGCTCCTCCCTCCCTGCCGCCCCTCCCCGCCGTTATGTGTCCGTCAACGATGACAGTGGCAGTAGACGGTTCGGGAGGGGAGCGCGTCTATAGATTAAGGCATGTTTCAGACCCATGTGTTCTGGCCTGACAGATGCTCCACCGTTCAAGGGACCGGTCGGTAGAGATGTGGAGGGTGAGGGCCAGACGGTCGAACTGGTTTGAAGCCTGCCTGCGGCTTCAGCCCTCAACAGTCGTTGGGGGGAAGCGGAGGGTACGAGTATGCAGACGATCCTGGTTCCTCTTGATGGTTCCCCATTTGGCGAACACGCCCTGCCGATGGCCCTGGCGCTGGCCCGGCGCGGTGATATGCAGATCGCCCTTGCCCACGTGCATCATCTCTTCGCGTCGTCGCTCGCGCCCACTGGCATGCCAGTAGTTGACCCGCGGGTAGACGCCCTGTTCCGCGAAGAGGAGGCGGCGTATCTGGCCGATGTCTCTCATCGCATCGCGACGGTCTGGAACGGGCCGGTGATGATGACCCTGCTGGAGACGCCGGTAGCTGAAGCCCTCTGCCAGCATGCGGAACTCATCGGCGCCAGCCTGGTGGTGATGAGCACCCACGGGCGCGGCGGTCTGGCGCGGGCCTGGCTGGGCAGCGTGGCGGACCGCATGATTCGCCAATCAACGGTTCCGGTCCTGTTGCTGCACCCCGAGAACGGCACGCCCGACCTGGCTCGCGAACCGAAGCTGCATCACATCCTGGCGCCCCTCGACGGCTCGTTGCTGTCCGAGCAGATCCTGCCCCACGCCATCTGGCTGGGGCGCCTGGTTGGCGCGCGCTACACCCTGCTGCGCGTGATCGAGCCGGTCGTGCGCGGGTTCGTGGTCAACGGCGTCGAACCAGTGGTAAATGTCGAGGCGCAGGAACTGGCCTGGCAGCAGGCCAGCGAGTATGTTGAGCGGCTGGCGGCCCGGTTGCATAGCGAGGGCCTGACCGTTGTACCCGAGGTGCGGGTGGGCCGGCCCATCGCCGAGATCCTGAAATGCGCCGCCGAGCGCGAGGCTGACCTGATCGCCATGAGCACCCATGGCCACGGCGGGCTGACGCGGTTGATCCTCGGCAGCGTCACCGATAAGGTGCTACGCAGCGCCAGCGTGCCGGTGCTGGTGTTCCGACCGCCGGAAGCCAGGTAGCACGTGGGGGTGGGTTGACGCAAGCAATGCTGCGCCTTTACCCATCTCCACCCCGGGGGATACGCCGATGCACATCATGACCCTGGCCTGCGACCTCGACGGCACCCTGGCCGAGCACGGGCAGGTCGCTCCGGAGACCTGGGGGCTGCTGCAGCGGCTGAAGGGCGCGAACTGGACGCTGCTCCTGGTAACCGGGCGCACCTTGAAGACCTTCACGCCTCACGGGCCGTTCGCCGAGATCTTCGACGCGATTGTGGCCGAAGATGGCGCGGTGGTGTACTTTCCGCATCGCGACATCGTGACCCTGCCCTTTGGCCGGCTCAACCCCGCCTTGATCGAACGGCTCACCGATCTGGGCGTGCCGCTGGAGCGGGGGTTGGCGATTGTCGCCACCCACACTCCCCACGACCTGGTGGTGCTCCAAGTGCTGCACGAGGTGGCCGGCGGGGCGACGGTCGAGTACAACCGTGGCGCGGTGATGGTGCTGCCGCCGGGGGCCACGAAAGGCACGGGTCTGCGCTATGCCCTGCGTGAACTGGGCCGCTCACCGCGCAACGTCATCGCCTGCGGGGATGCGGAGAACGACCGCAGTCTCTTCGAATGCGCCGAACTGGCGGTCGCGGTGAGCAATGCCACCGAGGATGTACAGGCGCTGGCCGATGTGGTGCTGCCAGCGCCAGACGGCGCAGGGGTGCGCGCCCTGGGCGAACGGCTGTTGCGCCAGGAACTGCCCGCCTATCGCCAGCGCCCCGAGCGTATGCTTCCGCTGGGCGAACGCCCCGATCGGGCCCCCGTGCTGCTCGATCCCTTCTGGCTGCTTGACGACGCGCTGGCCATCGTTGGCGCCAGCGGGGGGGGCAAATCCTGGCTGGCCGGTCTGCTGGCGGAGGAGTTGCTGCGTCGCGGGTACCAGATCTGCCTGATTGACCCTGAAGGCGACTATCGGGCCATGCGCGCCTTCCCGCATACGCTGCTGCTCGGCGGCGCCAGCGCGCCTCTGCCCCCCGTGAGCGATATCGTGACCCTCAGCGAGTACGCCGAGACAAGCCTGGTGCTGGACCTGTCGCTGGAGACGCACGAGCGCCGTATGAGCTACCTGGCCGGTCTGCTCCACGAACTGGGCTGCCTGCGGGCGCGCCACGGCCGGCCACACTGGCTGCTGATCGACGAGGCCCAGAGCTTCTGCCTGTCGCCTGAGCATGATGCCGCGGCCGTCCTCTGCCGGCTGATACGCGAAGGGGGCGTGGGCATCGTCAGCTACCAGCCTAGCCGTCTGCCACGGGCCATCCTGGAGGCGATTGACCACTGGCTGGTGACCCGTCTCGTCACAACTGAGGAGCAGGACTGCGTCGCAGCCCAACTGGCGCGGTGCCCCGGTTGGGTCGAACTGGGGCCGTCCCTCGGCACGCTGCCACGGGGTCAGGCCTACCTGTGTGTGGACAGCCGCTCGGCGAACCCGGCCCCGCCGCAACTGGTGCAGTTTCGTGCCCGACCACGCACGGTTCCGCACATCCGGCACCTGCACAAGTACCTGCGGGCGCCCCTGCCCTACGACAAACGCTTCCACTTCCACGACGGCCAGGGACGCTACCTCGGCGAGAGCGCGGCGAACCTGTGGGAACTGCGCGCCGCGCTGGCCACGCTCCCGCTTGACTCGCTGCGCTACCACGTGGAACGGGGAGACCTGGAACGCTGGGTCACGCTGGTGCTGCGCGACCCCGAGTTGGGGCGACAGATCGGCAAAATCACCCGGCGCCGCCTTGAGGGCGAGGCGCTTCGCCAGGCGCTGGCGGCGGTGGTCAGTGAACGCTACGATGAACTCGATAGTCTTGTCTAGAGCGAATGCCTTTCAAATAAGACAAGGCTCACGGCAAGACCCCCTCCGGCGGGGGGAGGAGCGGGTCACGCGCTGGTGAGCCGTCGGAGTCGGAAGCCCTCCCCCGGCGGGGGAGGGTTGGGAGGGGGCAACGCGCGTATGTGAAACGTATTGGGTCTAGAGTACTGACCAGAATGCTTTATCCCCGGAGGCCACCGAGCAGTGTGGCTCATTGCGCTTGCGCCGCCGTGGTTGCGGCTGACATCGTTATAGTCCTGAGAGAATCATCATGGAACTCGAACCAGCGCTGCTGAGCGCGTACTTCAGCCAGCACTTCGGCGCGCCGGTAGAGGTGCTGGAACTGGCTTCCCTGGGCGGGTCGCCCCCTCCGCCCGATGAGGGCCTGCGTCCCGGCACGCTCAAGATCCTGGGCTACGGCGAGCCGGTACTGATCCGCTACCGTCTCAACGGCGAAGAACGGCGCGCCGTGTTGCATACCATGGCCGCCAACCAGTTCGGTCACGAGCGCCGCGCCGACCGCGCCGCCAATATGATCCTGAGCTACGATTGCTTCAACGATCTGCCCCGCCACGTGCGCGCCCTCGACGTAGGCGTGCTCGATCCCGGCGGGCGCCTGCGTTCCATCGGCGCGGGCGAGGTGTTCCTGCTCACCGACTATGCCGAGGGACAGATCTACGCGGAGGATCTGCAACGCATGGTCGCGACCGGCACGGCGAGCGAGGAGGACCTGGCGCGGGCACGGGCGCTGGCGCTGTACCTGAGCGAGATCCACCAGGTCCGGCGCGACGAAGCGGCGCTCTACCGGCGCCACCTGCGCGACGTATTTGGCAGCGGCGAGGGGATCGCCGGCCTGATTGACAGTTACCCGCCCGACTACGCGCTGGCCCCGTCAGCCTGGCTGGAGCGTGTGGAAACGCGGCTGGTGGCCTGGCGCAACCGGTTGAAGGCCCACCCGGAGCGGCTCACGCAGATCCACGGCGACTTTCACCCCTTCAATGTGCTGTTCAGCACGGGGACAGCCTTCACCCTGCTCGACCGGAGCCGGGGACCCTGGGGCGAGCCCGCCGACGACGTGAGCGCAATGGCGATCAACTACCTCTTTTTCTCCCTGCAACGCTCCGGCGCCCTGGTATCGCCCTTCGATGAACTGTGGACCCTTTTCTGGCAAACCTACCTGGCCCACACGGGCGATGAGATACTGTTGCGCGTGGTGCAGCCCTTCCTGATCTGGCGCGCACTGGTGATTGCCAGCCCCCTCTGGTACCACGTGGCCGACGACGTGCGGCGCAGCCTGTTCCGCTTTATCGAGCGGCTGCTCGACACCCCGATCTTCGATCCCTGGGAAGTGGGAGCATATCTGAGGTGAACGGAGACCCGGTACGGGAAGACCTGGGACGGGCCTCGCCTGCCGTCTACCCGGCGCCCAGAAACGGCGTCTGACGCAGGATGCGATCCACGGCGGCCTCGACCGGCTCACGGTCGCTGTCCACGATCACCTCGGCCGCGTCAGGCGGTTCGTAGGGCACGTGCAGGCCGGGCAGATCGGTGATCTCACCGGCGGCGGCACGAGCGTAGAGCCCCTTCGGATCGCGCTCACGGCACACGTCCAGCGAGCAGCGCACCCAGACCTCGGCAAAGCGGGGCGCGAGGGCCAGCCGCGCCACGGCGCGATAGGCGCGCCGGTGGGCCGTGGCGGCAACGATCACATTGGCGCCTTCCTGGTTCAGCAGGCGCGCCAGGGCCGCAAGCTGGCCGTAGAAGCGGTCGCGAGCCGGCCCGCTGAAGCCGGCCTCCGGAGCGAGCACCGGGCGCGCCGCGTCGGAGTCCAGCACCACGGCCACGATCCCACGATGCCACAGGCGCTCCTGCAACGCACGGGCCAGCGTCGTTTTGCCCGCGCCGGGTAACCCGGTGAGCCAGATTGTCCATCCAGGGGGAAGGGGCACGGAAATGATCCTTCTGCGAGAAAACCAGGTCTCCCCACACCCTTCCAGACGGCGGGCAGGGAAACCGGGGTTCCCCATCTGAAAAGACGAGCGCCACCGGGGGAAAGGCTCACCTTTAACCCCCGTGGCGCTGTGGTCAACCGCACATCAGCCGATCACGCCGCAACCTCCTCAGGTCTGGCCTCCTCCTTGAGTTCGATCTTCCTGGGCTGCGGCGCGGCCACCCTGGGGAAGGCGATCTTCAACACGCCATCCGCGAACGTGGCCTCCGGCTTCTCCAGATCGACATACTCAGGGAGCGTGACCCGGCGGAGGAAGGCGCCGTAGTGCACCTCGCGGCGCAGATAGTGCTCCTCTTTAACCTCCTCGCTGGCGCGGCGCTCGCCCTTGATCGTGAGGGTGTTGCCGCTAAGGGTGACATCAATCTCCTCGCGCTTGATGCCGGGGAGATGCACTTCGACCGTGACCCCCGTATCAGTCTCGTAGACGTTCATCGCCGGCTGATCGCGGAAGCCGGCCAGCCAGTCGCTGCTCGGCCGCAGGAGGGCCTCGTCGAAGAAGCGATTAAACGAATCGCGCAATGCGCGCATCTCACGGAACGGATCCCAGCGCTCAATCATTGCTGCATCCCTCCTTACCAGCCGCCGGACCAGGGCCAGCCTCTCAGGTCAGGAATGCGGAAACGGTGACGGTGTAACACTCGCGCGGCACGGCCCTGTGCCCGGCGGCTTTCTATGGTACACCCCGAGCGTCCTGCCTGTTCAGAACAATCTCAACAGGCGCCAGGCAGTCTGCTCGCACCTGCCCCTATTGTAGCGCAAACCGGCCCGCTGTCTACTCGTACTTCTCCGGGATGCGGCCCCGTAGTGGTACGAGGAGGGTGTGGAGCCGGGGTGGTGAAATGCCTCTGCTCCACACCTCCACACCTCCGCAGCGGGTCGGCACACAACTCTACTGCCGCCCCGGCGGTTGCTCGGGGGGGTTGAGGGGCAAAGCAGCGCGGATGCTTGTGCCCGCGCCGGGGGCCGAGGTGATGGTCAGCGTGCCGCCGAGAAGCGCCACGCGCTCGGACATGCCCGACAGGCCGCTGGAGCGGTACGGGTCGAGCGCAGCAGGATCGAAGCCGCGGCCCTGATCCTCCACCAGCACGTGCAACTGGTCGGTCTCGGTCCACACTCGCACCGTCACCTCGGTCGTTTCGGCGTGGCGAGCGACGTTGGTCAGCGCCTCCTGGATAATGCGGTAGACGACCAGTTCAAGCATGGGTGAAAAGCGCCGGTCAATTCCGATCTGACTGAGATGAACCCTGACGCGAGTCTGGGCCGTGTAGCGTTCGGCGAGCCAGTCGAGGGTCGGGCGCAGGCCAAGGTCATCGAGCATCGGCGGGCGCAGGTCGAGGGAGAGGTGGCGCACGCGGGCGATCAGCTCGCCAACGGTGCGGCGGGCCTGCGAGAGGTAAGCAGCGACGGCAGCGGCATCGCCCTGTGGGTCAATCGAGAGCAGCAGCAGGTTGAGGCCGGTGAGCAACTGGCCGATCTCGTCGTGCATCTCGGCGGCGAGGGCGCGCCGTTCGGCCTCCTGGGCTTCGAGCAGGCGCTGGGAGAGGGCGCGCAACTGATGGTGCCCGACGTGCGGCTCGGCGGCCCGGAAGCGCGAGATGTCCACGCAGCTCACCACCAGCCCGTCGAAGACCTCCCCGGCGCCGTGGAGGGGCCGGAAGGCGACCAGGAACCAGCGCCCATCGGGATGGCGCGTCTCGCGCTCGACCGGTACGAGCGTCTCACGCACGCGGAGGGCATCGCCAGGCAGATCGATGGGCGCGAGCGGGCAGGCAAGCTCGTCCAGCCGTCTGCCCAGATCGGCGGCCTGGAGTTGCAGCACGCCAACGGCCGCGGGAGAGGCCCGGCGCAGCCGCAGATCGCGGTCCAGGGCCAGCAGGCCAACCTCGGTGGCGGCCACCAGACGGGCCAGATCGGCCGCCTGGGGGCACGGGTCGCCGGAAGGGTCATCGAGGGGCGGCAACCAGACAAGCGGTGCGTGTTCAGCGTAAGGGTAACTCCGCGAACCCGGGGGCGAGGGTGTCCCGCTCGCGTCAGGATTGGCGGGCACGAGGTCCACCCTCTCCAGAGAGGGGTTGGGGGACACGAGGCTCGCGCTCCCAGAAGACGGGTTCGCGGGCCTCATGTCCGCACTCTCAGGAGACGTGTGAACTGGTACGACAGGCGGAGCGCAGGCGTCGGCAGCCGGCAGGGGCGCATCGGATACCTCGGCGGCACGAGCGGCGGATTTGCGCGAGCGACGGGCCATGGCTTACTCCTTGCGCCTCATCCCACTACCTGCTGCACAGGGTGGTGGTTACACTTCCATTGTAACCAGAAATAGCGCATGTGCAGGCCCAGTAACGGCGGGCTAAAGCCCTTGCTTCGCACATCCACGCCCCGCAGGGGCTTCCACGACCTCAGCCAGGGCTTCAGCCCGCCGCGTTCTCAGCCCGCCGCATTCTCAGGCGCCCGGGCCTTAGCCCGCCACAGTTTTTCGTGCTATTATGACCTGTGTGATGAGAAACAATGACCCACAAACGTTGGAGCCGGAAAGCGACGAAACACTGCTACGCGCCTGCCGGCAGGGCGATCAGGCGGCGTGGGAGCGGCTTATCCGACGCTACCAGCGGCTGATCTATGCCATTCCGCGCCGGGCAGGCCTGAACGAGGATCTGGCGGCCGAGGTGTTTCAACGGGTCTGGGTTACACTGGTGGAGCACCTGGAGCGCATCGAACAGCCCGACCGCCTGGGGGCCTGGTTGGCGACCACGGCCCGCCGCGAGAGCTGGCGCCAGCTCCGCACGCAAAGCAGCGCCAACGCACTGCCTGAAGGCGATGATGACGCTGAGACTCTCGCCACCCTGCCTGACCCGGCGATGCTCCCCGATGAAGTGCTTGAACGACTGGAACGGCAACACCTGGTTCGCCGCGCACTTTCCACCCTGGATGAGCGCTGCCGCGCATTGTTGACGCTCCTCTTCTACACCCAGGATCGGCCATCCTACGCTGAGATCGCCGGCTCCCTGGGAATACCGGAGGGTAGTGTCGGCCCTACGCGTGGTCGCTGTTTGCAGCGCCTCCGCCAGGCTCTAGAACAACTTGAACGTGAAGGGGGAAGGGCATAGAGCCGCGAGAACCCTTCAGGCTAATCGCTGATCTGAGTTCTGAAGCGCAAGCATAGAGACGCGCGCTAAGTTCCTTCCCTGTCTGGAGCGGAGGTGGCAAGGGCGCCGTTCTCCTGCACACGCTCTTTGACAGGATGCAAAACAGGGTTGTTCGGTACAAGGAACTCCACGGATCGTCTCTACAGAGCAGATGAGATCGTCTCTACAGAGCAGATGCCCAACTCAAACGTCCTATGGCTCTACGAACCGTCCGGTGGCGCGAAGCGATGCTGAACCACGGGTCGGCCCTGGCCCTCTCCCTGGGCCTGGCCCTGCTGATGACCTGGCCGATGCCGCTCCAATTCACCACTGCGGTACCGGGCAACGGTTTCGATACCTGGCA
>CAKZSI010000003.1 GCA_937918935.1 uncultured Chloroflexales bacterium
TCCGCCCAGTGGCGGATATAGCCGCGCCCAAAATCGCCGTAACGCTCAAAGGCCGCCTGGGCCGCCGTCTCCAGTTCCAGTGGCGCCACCAGGCCAGTGACGGCCATCACGCCGGGGTGCCTGACGAAGACGCGGGCCAGCGCGCGCGCCCAGCTTCGGTCCACCACCACATCGTCCCACGAAGGCCACGATGTCGTAGCGGGCCTGGGCGACACCCCGGTTGCGCGCCCGGTTGAGACCGGGGCGCTCCTCACGCACGTAGTGTACGCCAGAGGAACGCTCTTGCACCAGTCGCGCGCTGCGATCGTCGGCGGGAGCATTGTCCACGACGATCACCTCCAGGTCACCGGGGTATTCCAGGTCGAGCAGGGACTCGAGGCACGTGGCGAGATCGGCGGGGCGGTCACGGGTGCACACAATAACACTGAGGGCGGGCCAGGTGACCGACTCCACCGGAGCGGATAGGGGTTGCGCAAACTGGTCAGGCAGGTACTGGCGGGCCAGCGGCCAGGCCAGATGCTCGTAGATCGTCCGCGCGACGACGTGCGTGGAGACGACGCCGTCGTCGAGTGGCAGTTCGATGCTGCCCAGGGGTGCGCCCCGCAGGCGTACCAGCGCTCGCACTGCACCGTAGCGCGTGCCAGCGCGCACGTCGTAGAGCGGTTCGGTCAACTCGAGATCGATCACCTTTTTGTGAGCTACAGCGAGATCGCGCTTACAGAGTTGTAAGCTGATGGCATACAGCTCATCCCAGGTCCGCTACGTTCAAGGGGCAGGGTGTAGGGCTGGAGGGCCGCGAGGTGCGCGAACATACCCATGTCCGGTGAGGTGTGATCTGCAGCAATTTTACACCGAATCTATACCAGACCCTCTATGATTCTTCGTTCTTATTGAGTATAATGGAAAAAATGTCGCCTGGCGATGGTTACAACTGTAAAGTGTAACATCACTCACATATGCGAGGACCGTATGCAGAGCCGCCGCTCGATGCTGGCGCTCGTCCTGATGCTCGCCGCGTCATTCCTGGGCGCGGGGATGGGCTGGGCGCGCGCCATCGCCGCCCGTCATCCCGCCGCCGATTTTTCCGCCCCGATGAGCTACGCCGAGGCCCGCAGCGCCGTCGAAGCCGCCCGCGCCCAGGAGGCCGCTCTCCGGGCAGCAGCGACGCAGCAGTTATCCACCATCGACCCGGCCCGGTTGCCGCTGCTGCAAACGATCTACTTCCCCGCCACCGGACACCATCTGAGCAATCGCAGCGGCTTTCTCGACTTCTGGCGCGCCAACGGGCAGTTACACGTCTTTGGTTATCCGATCACTGAGGAGTTCGTTGAGCAGGGTCGCATTGTCCAGTACTTCGAGCGCGCCCGTTTCGAGTACAGCCCGGAGCATGCCGGCACGCCCGACCAGGTGCAACTGGGGCTGCTGGGCCGCGAGATTCTCGAAGTGCAGGGCTTTCCCGGAGGGATTGACGATCCCCAGAATGGCGCTCGCTACTTCCCCGAAACACGCCACAGCCTCTGGGGCGAGTTTCGCCGCGTGTGGGAGCGCCGTGGCCAGTTGCGCATCTTCGGCTACCCGCTCAGCGAGGTGGTGGACGAAGAGGGGCGCAGTGTGCAGTACTTTGAGCGGGCCAGGTTCGTCTACTTTCCCGAGGATCTGCCGTTTTTCTTCCAGAGCATTCAGGCCGCCAACGGCTTTGATCTCAGCAGCCTGTTCGAGGTGCAGTTCAGCGACCTGGGGCGTCAACTGGCGCAGATCCGCGGCCTTAACCTCGCGCCGGCGCCTCAACTCGAGGGCGCCCTTATCTGGGACCCGGCGATCTGGGAGCGGCGGATCGAGGTCAATCTGAGCGAGCAGTGGCTGAGCGCCTATGAAGGCGATCTGCTGGTCTTTCGCGCGCCGGTGGCCACCGGGCGCGATGGCTTCAACACGCCCGTCGGCGACTACGCCATCTACGCGAAGTACGATATGCAGACCATGTTCGGCTGCATGGGCGGCGAGTGCTGGAACGTGCCGAACATCCCCTGGGTGCAGTATGTGGTGGGCGGCGTGGCCCTGCACGGCACCTACTGGCACAACAGCCACGGCACCGGGGTGCGCCCCTCCCACGGCTGCATCAATCTGCGCATCGACGATGCCCAGTGGCTCTACGAGTGGGCCGATGTTGGTACACGGGTGATCATCTCGTACTGAGCCTCGCACCATCTCGCCCTAACACCTACCGGCGGGTTGAGGGTACGTCATGCGGCAGGAGCCCGCGGAGTGTTACGGCCTAACGCCAGCGGCAGGCCGTTCTTGCGGCGTCCCAGCGGGTGTTCCCCCCCTGGTACGGACCGCTGTGGGCCACTTCCCAGAGGCCACCGTTCAGCTCCAGGATCACCAGGGTGGCCGTCGAGTCCACTGTCGGAGCGATCCGAACTAGCGCTACATCGCCGCCGCGAATGCAGAAGTCGCGGATAGACCCTTCAAGCCCGCCGTTGAACTGCCAGCTACGGAGCGTGGTCACCAGGGCCGGGTAGTTGTTTGGCGAATCCATAATCTCCGAGTCAGACGGTGTGAGCTGCGCCGCGATGATGTACCCGCCCATGTCCGGGCAGGAGGCCCAGCGAGTGGAACCGTCCACTGCCTCGCCTTCGACAAAGCCCGCGCATAGCACCTCGATGCCGGCAGGCAGACGCAACGTCTCACGGCTGCGGGTACTGGGCTCAGCCCAGACCACTACCGAGCCACTGGTGCCGGGTGCGGTGACAAACAGCTGCTCGTTGGGCGTATCGACGGCGGTAAGTGGGGCCGGGGTTGACGTAGGAGCAATCTCCTGGCCGACGAGGGCCTGTGGTAGTGGCTCGACCCGTATCGGCGACCACAGCAACTCTGCGCCGGCATATGCGGCCAGTTGCTCGCCACCAGAAATGACGGTGGCCTGGCCGTTGCCGGTGGGGTCGAAGCGCCAGAGCTTTTGAGCGCCGATGAGCCAGAGTTGGCCGTCTGGCCCGCCGAAGGCACCCTCGATCGGCGCGTCCGTCAACAGCCGCGGCTCGCCGCCGTCCAATCTAAGTGCGTAGCTGCCGGAAGTCGACCCATCATCGATCACTGCTGCCAGCCAGCGTGCATTAATGCCGATCAGCCGCACCGCCGCGAGACGGCCGATCAGCTTGACGGTCTCGCGATCCACGTCGATCAGATAGATTCCCTCACCGGCTGGACCCTGTGCGACCATGGCGATCTGGTTGCTTCCCGGGACAGCCGTCCAGGCTTGCGGGCCACCCCGCGGGAGCTGTAGCTCGGCAGCGACCGGGCGGAGCCCATCGTTGCTCAAGGCCAGCAACTGAGGCGGTGCTGTCCCATCCTCGTTGATGAAAATCAGCGCCTGGGCATCGCCGGTCCATGTCAGATATGTCAGACCGGTCGCGACGGCATTGCTGCCAGCAGTTGCATCGCCCACCTGTGTCAGCCCCCCGGCTCCAACCGTATAGAAGCTCCCGTCGCCCCGGGCCACAAAGCGCACCAGTCCGCGTGGATCCACCATCAGGCCGCTGGGGGCCTGTTGCCGATTGGGCCGGTACGGGCGCAGCAGGAAGTCGCCAATGTCGATCACCTGGCCGTCGCGGCGAACGATGAAGCCGTTGCTGCCCAGCCGATCCGGGTACTGCGCAGTTACAGTGTCGGCGTCCACCCAGCCGGTAACGGCGCTGAAGCTCTGCTCGCTGGTCCAGCGCACCTCTGGGGAGTCGGGTCTGGCCGCCCTGGAGTAGATGTTACCGTCCCGCTCGTAGACGATCTCGGCGCCATCGGGCCGGAACAGGAACGGGTCGGTCTTGCCGCTGATGTCGATGCTCGGCCCTGTTGCGCCCCAGGTATAGGCGAGCTGGCCAGCTTGATCCACACGCACGGCCCCTCGTCCATCCACTGCCTCTAGTGCACGATCGGGGGCCTCCCAGCGCGTGATCTGTACGAGTGTCTGCGGGGCGGGCCATTCCTGCCGGAGTGTGTCGTCTATAACGGTGAAGAGCATGGATTGCAGCGTCGCCCCACGTACAAGAAAGGTTGTGTCGGGGTCACGGGCCACCGGAGCACCTGTGGACGCGGCTGTGTCCGCCTCAGGACTGGCGTCTGCCGTGGCAGTATCGAGGCTGGCAGCGGTGTGTGCGGTGGCAGCAGTGGTGGGCGTAGTGAGTAGTATTGCCGTGACCGTTGCGGTGGGCTCGGGCGTTGCCGGGGCGGCCCCACAGCCTGTAAGCAGCGCAGCCAGGGCGATCAGCGTGATGGGAAGGATCGTGCGGTAAGGCATACAGAGCTCCGTACGGCGACGAGCGAGCCGATCGCACGGCTCACGCCTCTTCGATACATGCTCAGTATGCGCCACCAGGGTTGAAGTGAGTGTCACAGAAGTGACACAACAGGGCCTGCTGGTGGCCAGATCTCCCCGACGCACCAGCAGGCCGTTTTGTCCTCTAACCCGTCAAGTCCGCCAGTGCCGGGCGCACGGTGCGCGAGGTGCAGATCGAGCAGGGGTAGATTATCGTCACCCTCGACTGAGCCCGGTGGCACGATCTGCCCCCCGGCCCTCACGGGTAACCTGTGAGGGCCGGGGGGCAGATGATGTTCCTCTGGTGGCTGCCCGGCGCTACACGAGGCGCTCGAAGATGCCCGCCGCACCCATGCCGCCGCCGATGCACATCGTGACCAGGCCGTAGCGCCCGCCGCGCTGCTCCAGTTCGTCGAGGATCTGCACGGTCAGTTTGGCCCCCGTGCAGCCCAGGGGGTGGCCGAGGGCGATCGCGCCGCCGTTGACGTTGACCTTCTCCATGTCCATGCCCAGTTCGCGAATCACCGCCAGGGCCTGGGCGGCGAAGGCCTCGTTCAGTTCGATCAGGTCAATGTCGCTGAGGTTGAGCCCGGCCAGCTTCAGCGCCTTCGGCACGGCCACCACCGGGCCAATGCCCATCACCTCGGGGGCAACGCCGCCCACGGCGAAGCTCAGGAAGCGCGCGCGGGGCTTGAGACCCAGGGCCTCGGCCTTCTCGCGGCTCATCACCACCACGGCTGCGGCCCCGTCGCTGGTTTGCGAGCTGTTGCCCGCGGTGACCGTGCCATTGGCGGCGAAGACGGGCTTGAGCTTCGCCAGAGCCTGCGTCGAGGTATCGGCCCGCGGCCCCTCGTCGGTGTCGAAGCGGAAGCGCTTCTCCACGCGCCGCCCCTCAGCATCCAGGTCAACAACCTCTACCTCGACCGGCACGATCCCCGGCGCGAAGCGGCCCTCCTGCTGGGCGCGCAGAGCCTTCTGGTGCGAACTCAGAGCGAAGGCGTCCTGGTCCTCGCGGCTGACCTTGAAGTCGCGGGCGACATTCTCGGCGGTGAGGCCCATGCCCAGATATACCGCCGGGTCGTGGACGGCCAGGTAAGGGTTGGGCGCGAACTTGTTGCCACCCATTGGCACCATGCTCATACTCTCGGCCCCGCCGGCAACGATAACATCGGCCTGACCGGTCATAATCTGCTGGGCCGCGGTAGCGATCGTTTGCAGCCCGGAGGCGCAGAAGCGATTGATGGTAATGCCGCAGACGGTATCGGGCAGACCGGCGCGCTGGGCGGCGATGCGCGCAACATTCATCCCCTGCTCGCCCTCGGGCATGGCACAGCCTATGATGACATCCTCGACCTCGCGCGGGTCAAGCCCTGGTGCGCGTTCGATGGCGGCTCTGACGACTACGGCTGCCAGTTCGTCGGGGCGCACGCTGCGCAGGGCGCCCCGGGGGGCCTTGCCCACGGCCGTGCGCGCCGCACTTACGATAACTGCTTCTCGCATGGATGTATTCTCCTTCGCGGGCATGGGACCAGTCCCTGCCCGACTGCCGCAGATGGGAAACCCGGGTTTTCCCATGACCCTGCCTGCCGGATGGCCGCGGGTAGGGGCAAACGACGGTTCACCCTACGTTCTGCTCAACTGTACCAGATGGGGCAACCAGGTTTCCCCGGGCCCCTGCCTGCCGGTAGGTGTCGCACCATCGTTTCCCCGACGCTCCTGCCGGGGCGGATGTCTGCCCATCCCGGCCTCTAGTTCCGCAGCGGCTTGCCTGTCTCCAGCATATGGCGGGCGCGGGCCATCGTGCGTTCGTCTTTCAGCAGGGCCACAATCGCCTCGCGCTCCAGTTGCATGATGTAAGCCTCATCCACGAACTGCGGGCTGCTCAGGTCGCCGCCGCAGAGGATGTAGGCCAGTTTATCGGCGATGACCGTATCATACTCCGTAGCGTAGCCGCCCTGGGCCAGTTGGTAAATGGCGATCCGCGCGGCAGCCAGGCCATCGCGCCCCAGCGCGTAGCATGTTCTGGTGCTGGTCGGTGGCAGATAGCCTTCGGCTGCCAGGCGCAGCACCTCGCGCTTCGCCTCGCCGAGCAGGTAGTCCTGGTTGAAGACGATGCGGTCGGTAGGGCGCAGGAAGCCCAGTTCGCGGGCCTCGTGGGCGCTGGTGGCGACCTTGACCAGGGCGATGGTCTCGAAGACCTGCTGGAAGGCCTTGAGTGTGTCGCCGCCGGTGCGGGCCGCCTCGGCGATGATGCGCCGGTTCAGCTCCTTGCAACCGCCCCAGCCGGGAATTAACCCTACGGCGAACTCCGGCAGACCCATGTAGGTCTCGGCGGCGGCCACCGCGGCCGCGCCGTGCATCGCCAGTTCAGCCCCGCCGCCCAGGGTCTGTCCGAAGGGCGCAGTCACCACCGGTTTGGGGTTATGGCGCAGCGCCTGGTAGGCCTGCTGGACCAGACCGAGCAACTCTTCGAGATCCTCCCAGGCCCCGGCCTCAACCGCCGCGCCAAAATCGTTCAGATCGGCGCCGGCGGAGAAACGCGCCCCCTGGTTGCCGACGACCATCCCGACCCAGCGATCCTGCTTGAGTTCCTCGACCGCCGCCAGCATGATCTCGATCACCTGACCGCCGATGGTGTTGGCTTTGGAGTGGAGCTCCAGACACAGGACGCCATCGCCCAGGTCCACCAGGCTGGCAGCGGCGTTGCCGTGCACGAGCTTGCCGGCCTCCTTGAGCGCGGCCAGGTCAATCGCCCGCGGGTCGCGCACGATGATCTCGTGGCGGCCAGTGGTGACGTTGTACGCCGATTGTTGGCTATCGGCCTCCTGCTTGTAGAAGCGCGCGTCGCCTCTCGCAAGCTGGTCCACCCAGGCCGGCAGTTCCAGGCCCCGCGAGCGCATCAGATCGGCGGTCTCGGCCAGGCCCAGGGCGTCCCAGATCTGGAATGGCCCCATCTGGTGGGCGAAGCCCCAGCGGATGGCGTTGTCCACATCGGCGACGCTGTCGGCAATTTCGGGGAGGCGGCGGGCGGCGTAGGCCATCATCGGCAGGAGGGCCTCCGCCACGAGGGCCGCGCCGCGGTCGTCGGGTTGTTCGGCGCTTCGGCGCAGCAGGAAGCGCAGTCGCTCGGGCAGGCTCTTGATCTTGTTGGCCTCCTCGATCAGCGCCTCCACGCTGGCAGTTCCCTGCGGCGGCACGTACTCCAGCGTTGCCAGGTCAAGGGGCCAGAACTCGCGCCTGTCGCCCTGGCGCACCTCTTTGTAGAAGCCCTGGCCGACCTTGCGGCCCAGCTTGCCGCCGGCCACCATGCGCTCGAGGAAGTCGTTCTCGCGGTAGACCTCGCGGCTCTCATCGTCGGGGATGGCCTTGTAGAGGTTCGAGGCGACGTAGTGCATCACGTCCACGCCAACCTGGTCGAGCAGGCGGAAACTGGCGGTGTTGGGGCGCCCGATCAGCGGCCCGGTGAGCGCGTCTACCTCCTCGACCGTGTAACCCTTCGCCAGGGCGTAATTGAGCACCACCTGGCCGGCATAGGAGAAGATGCGGTTGCCGATGAAGTTGGGGCGATCCTTGCAGATCACCACGCCCTTGCCCAGGCGATCCTCGGCGAAGCGGCGGAAGGCGGCCACGACGGTGGGGTCGGCATCATCACCGGGGATGAGTTCGAGCAGCTTGAGGTAGCGCGGCGGGTTGAAGAAGTGCGCGCCGAAGAAGTGACGCTTGAACTCGGGGCTGCGGCCCTCGGCGATCAGGGCGATGGGGATGCCGGAGGTGTTGGTGGTGATGATGGCCCCCGGCTTGCGGATGGCGTCCAGGCGCTCCATCAGCGCCTGCTTGGGGCCGAGTTGCTCGATGATCGCCTCGACGATCCAGTCGCAATCGGCGATCTTCGCGAAGTCGTCCTCTGTGTTGCCCAGGGTGATCAACTCGGCAGTGCGCTCGCTGAAGAGGTTCGACGGGCGCGCCTTACGCATGCGGTCGTAGCCGCTCTGCACGATACGATTACGCACGGCGGGGTGCTGCAAGGTCAGCCCCTTCGCCTCTTCTTCCGGGGTGAGCTTGTCGGGCGGCACGTCGAGCAGCAGTACGGGCAGGCCGGCGCCGGCAACCAGGCCGGCGATGGCAGCGCCCATCGTACCGGCGCCGATGACGGCGACACGCTTCAACTGGTCCTGCATCGGGTCCTCCTTGACCGGGACGGTACACCGGGGTTATATGCAGCGCGTCATGAAACGTGGGCATGATACCACATGTGCCGTGGATGCGAAAGTAGAGCCGGCCCATACGTGTTCAGATTTACCGCACAGCACGCAGAGAAACGTGGAGAGTGAACTTTTTCAAGCCCTCCGCGCCCTCTGCGGTGCGAACGTGCTGGGTAGCTGTGCACACTATCGCCGGCCCGACGGTCAGGGCAGGTGCGACAATCCGCCTCTGGCGGGGGGGCGGGGCTTTGCCCTGCGGACGTTGCATCAGCCCTGCCCCTCCAACGAGAACGTGGGTGTGAACCGGGTCTACGGAGTATAATAGAAGAGACCATGCATCGCGATAGGAAAGGAGCGCCTCCTATGCTTCCCCCCACCGTGCGGCCCGCGACCCTGGATGAGAACAGCCTCGAACGTTTGCGGAACCTGGAGCAGGAGCTGGGCAGCGTGATCGTGGCCTACAAGGCTGACAATCCTTTCGCCCACCTGAGCGAGGATCAGCTTCAGCGACTCAAGACATTGGAACAGGAGCTGGGGGTGGTGTTGCTGGCCTTCAAAGCGCCCGCGTCGTGAGAGCGGTGTCGCCTTTCTGAAAGGTTTCGCCGCACGGCCATTTGCCTGGCAGGGTGGGGCGCCCTGGAGGGCACGGCCCTCCGCGCGCCATCTTTCACCCCTCGGAGAGCGCATAGACTCCCTCCGGGGCGAGCCGCAGCGCCACCGTTGCGCCGGGCGCGCCCGGCGGCGCTTCCAGTTCAAACGTCAACCGCGACCCCTCGGTGCAGCGCAGTTCGACACGGTAGAACCGGCCCCGGAACTGCGCTTCGCCGAGCGTCCCCTCAATGCACGCGCCCTCATCCTGGCCGTCTGCCCGCGCTGCATCTGGGTAGATGACCACGGCCACGGCCCGGCCTGCCCGCAGCCCCGGGGCCGCGCGGCACGCCAGCGGCCCCAGGGTCGTCTCCACCCGCCCGTCGCTGCGCAGGGTTCCCCTGAGGATGTTACCCAACCCGAGGAAGCGGGCAGCCCAGGCGCTCGCCGGCTGCCGGTAGATCGTCTCCGGCGCGCCGATCTGCTCGACCCGCCCGGCGTTGAGCAGCGCCACCACGTCGGCCAGGGCGAAGGCTTCCTCCTGGTCGTGGGTGACGTACAGCGTCGTGACCCCCACCGCGCGCAGGATGCTTCGCAGTTCGTCTTGCAATCGCTCCCGCAGAGTGCGGTCAAGGGCCGCCAGGGGTTCATCGAGCATCAGCAAGCGTGGGCGGGGTGCCAGGGCGCGCGCCAGGGCCACGCGCTGCCTTTCCCCGCCCGACAGATCGTAGACCCGCCGCGAGCCGTAGCCCCGCAGGCCCACCAGTTCGAGCAGTTCGGCCACCCGGCGCTCGCGTTCCGCCCGGGCCAGGCCGCGCAGCCCAAAGGCCACGTTACCGGCCACATCCAGGTGGGGGAAGAGGGCGTAATCCTGGAACATCAGCCCAAAGCCGCGCAGGTGCGGCGGCACGCCGTCAACCGGCTCGCCTGCCACGCGCACCGTCCCGCTATCCGCTGGCTCCAGCCCTGCCACGATGCGCAACAGGGTCGTCTTGCCACACCCCGAGGGGCCGAGCAGCGCCGCGATAGCGCCCGCCGGCACGTTCAGGCTCACATCGCGCAGCACAGACGTGGCGCCATAGGTTTTGCAGATGCGCTCGAGGGCGAGAAAGCTCAGCGCCCCTGGCTGGCGCGGAGCACGTTGATCGCGGCCTGCTGGCTGGTCCATTTGAGCGGCGGTAGTTCGTCGAAAGGTGCCACGCGGGTGTGGCGCCCTTCGTGACTGCCGGTTAACGCGCCGCCGATGCTGTCGGCAGCGAAGCTGAAGACGATGTAGAACATACGCGGATCGCCATACGAGGGGCTGTGGGTATAAGTGAGAAAGCGCGGCGCGCCGAGGCGCAGGCCGGTTTCCTCCTCGCCTTCGCGGATGGCCGCATCGGCGGGATCTTCGCCGTACTCCACATGGCCGATCGGCAGGTGCCAGATCCCCCGGTCAGGTTCAATGTCGCGTTGCACCAGCACCACGCCGCCCTGGTGAAAAATGACCACCGTCGAGGCGATATTCGGCAGTGGATAGTGGACCCAGCCACACGCCGGGCAACGCTGCCGGCGCATGTCGAAGAGCTGCACCACTTCCAGGACCGTGGCGCAGCGCGGGCAGAAGCGGAAACGGTAGCGTTCCGGGTACTCTTCGATGCTTGGGAGAGGCATAGTTTTAACGTTGGATTTTAGCAAATCCAAAATCTAAAATCTAAAATCCCAACAGCCCGTGCAACTCACCCACGCTATGGGCCAGCGCGTCGGGGCCGGCGGCTTCAAGCGCCTCGCGGGCGCCGTAGCCATAGGTCACGACGATGCAGGGGATGCCATTGGCCCGTGCCCCGGCCACATCGTAGACGGTATCGCCGACCATCACGCAGGACGCGCGCTCCTCGGGTCGCATCTGGGCGAGCGCCGCGGCGATGATGTCGGCCTTGGCGCTGAGGCTGGCGTCGGGCGAGGCCCCGAAGGAGGCGTCGAAGTAGCCAGTCAGGCCGAAGTGGTCGAGGATCGCCTCGGCCACGCTGTGCAGCTTGGACGTGGCCAGAAACAGGCGACACCCCCCTGCCCGCAGGTCGCGCAGCAGCTCAGGAATGCCCGGGTAGACCCGGTTCTCGTACATCCCGATCGCGCGGTAGCGTTCGCGATAGGCGCACACGCCGCGCATGGCCAGCTCTTCGTCGCCCAGGTAGGCGCGAAAGCTGTCGTGCAGCGGCGGCCCGATCCACGAGCGCAGCGTCGTATCATCGGGCGGGTTGACGCCCAGGCACTCGAGCGCATGCACAAAGGTGCGGGTGATGCCGACGTATGGGTCGGTCAACGTGCCGTCCAGATCGAAGAGCACGGCGCGGTAGCGGGGAACGTTCATGTGCGGATTTCGGATGTTCGATTGGAGATCGAGCCTGGCGCGGTTCCAAAGGCTTAACATAACACGAATGCCTGAACATGTTGCCGGGCGCCGCGCGCGTCTGCTTTCCACTATACCACCCGATTTTCCGGGTCACAACTCCGGCGCAGCAGACGGCATCATGGTATACTGAAAAGCAGATCTCCCTGTTATCCACGTCAGATGCCCGTGCGGCCGCGCCGCACATCACCGGGATGCAAAGAGTGTTCCTGGGAGGGTGATGTCCTTCCGGCTTGTCCCACGCTCACATCAGGCGCCGGTATCACTTCGACAGAAAGGCATCCAACGGCATGCTCACCTCCATCAGCGACGTGCGCGACCTGCTGGCGACCCAGCAGTATATTGCCTCCGACGAGATCGCTACGGCCATGTTCCTGGCCGACAAGCTCGGCAAGCCCCTGCTCGCCGAAGGTCCGGCCGGGGTCGGCAAGACCGAACTGGCCAAGAGTTGGGCCGGCGCGACCGGCCGCGAGTTGATCCGCCTGCAATGCTACGAGGGCCTCGATGAGACCAGGGCGCTCTACGAGTGGGAGTATGCCAAGCAGTTGCTTTACACCCAGTTGCTCCGCGAGAAGTTGAGTGATCTGCTCGGTGACGCGAAGACGCTGCGCGAGGCCGCCGACCGCCTGGCGGGCGAAGAGGATGTCTTCTTCTCCGAACGCTTCCTGCTGCCGCGCCCCCTGCTCCGGGCGTTGACCAGCGAGCGTCCGGTGGTGCTCCTGATCGATGAAATTGACCGGGCCGATGCCGAGTTCGAGGCTTTTCTGCTCGAAGTACTCAGCGATTTCCAGGTCTCCGTGCCCGAACTGGGCACCATCAAGGCGCGCCACATGCCCACGGTGCTGCTGACCTCCAACAATACCCGCGAGTTGAGCGAGGCCCTCAAGCGCCGCTGTCTCTACATCCATATTGATTACCCCGACCTGGAAAATGAGTTGCGGGTGGTGCAACTCAAGGTGCCCGGGCTAGCCCCGCGCCTGGCACGGCAGGCGGTGGAACTGGTGCAGCGGCTCCGCGAGATGGATCTGAAGAAGCACCCCAGCGTCAGCGAAACGCTCGACTGGGCCAGGGCGCTGGTGGAACTGAACAGCCGCCAGCTCGACAAGGCCACCCTCGATACGACGCTCAGCGTGCTGCTGAAGTACGAAAGCGACATTCGCCGCGCCCGCCGTGCCTTGCAGGGCGGCCCCGACCGGCCCGACCGGCCCGAGCGCCCCGACCGCCCTGACCGGCCCCGCGGCGGCTACCGGGGCGGCGAATGGACAAATTGATACCGCACGATCGGAGTGAGCATGGATCGTCGCATCACTGAGTTTATTGCCGCCCTGCGCGCTGCCGGGGTGCGGATCAGCCTGGCTGAGACTGCCGACGCGATGCGCGCCGTCGAGCAGGCCGGCATCACCAACCGCGACCATTTTCGCCTGGCCCTCCAGGCCAGCCTGATCAAGGACGCGAAGGATTTCGGGGCCTATCAGGAGTTGTTTCCGCTCTACTTTGGCAAGGAAGCGCCGCCGCCGCTGCAACCGGCCGGTGGCGACCAGCTCTCCGACGAGCAGCGCGAGCAGTTGCTGCGGCAACTCCAGCAGATGCTCGCCCAGCTCAGCCCCCAGCACCTCGCCAATCTGTTCCGCTCCATGGTCACCGGCGAGCGAATGTCCGGCCAGGAGATGCGGGCCATGCTCGGCCAGGCGGGGCCGCCGACGATGAGCAACCAGCGCTACCGCGAGTGGATGACCCGCCAGGCCCTGCGCGATCTCCAGTTCAACAAGCTCGAACAGGCCCTGCGCGAGCTGCTTGAGCAGTTGCGCCAGCAGGGTATGGCCGATGAGGCCCTGCGGGCGATTGAGCAGGCCGCCCGTGAGAACCAGCAGGCCCTCGCCGAGCAGATCGGCCAGGAGGTGGCCCGCGAAATGGCCGATATGGCCCGCGGCGAGGGTCGCGCCCGCCCCCGGCAGCGATCCGAGGCTGAATTGCTCGACCGCCCCTTCGAGCGCCTCGATGAGTGCGATCTGGCCGATATGCGCAAGATCGTCAATCGCCTGGCCGCTCGCCTGCGCACCCGCCTCGCCCTGCGGCAGCGGCGCGGCAAGATCGGCACCCTCGATGCCAAGAACACCATCCGCACCAACCAGCGCTTCGGCGGGGTGCCCATGGTGGTCAGGCGCCGCAAGCGCCACCTGAAGCCCAGACTGGTGGTGTTCTGCGACCGGAGCGTCTCCACCCAGCACGTGATGACCTTCATGCTGCTGATGATCTACTCCCTGCACGACCAGCTCAGTCGCACGCGGTCGTTCGCCTTCATTGACCGGCTCTACGATATGACCATGTACTTCGCCGAGTCGCGTCCTGAGGAGGCCATCGAGCGGGTGATGCGTGAGATCCGGCCCACGCGCAGCTACAGCACCGACCTGGGCAGCGCCCTGGATCAGTTTGTGCGTGAGAATCTGAGCGCGATTGACCATCGCACCACGGTGATCGTGCTGGGAGACGCGCGCAATAACGAGAATGACCCGAACCTGGAAGCCTTCGAGCAGATCTGCCGCCGGGCGCGGCGGGTGGTCTGGTTCGCCACGGAGGAACGCTGGAAGTGGGGAGTGTACGACCCTGGCTCCCTCAGCAGCGACATCTACCGCTACGCGCCGATGTGCGACGCGCTGCACGAGGTCACCAACCTGCGCCAGCTCGCCGATGCGATTGACCGCCTCTTTGTGCGTTGAGGGTGCACTTCATGGAAAGGCCGAAGTGCTGGCGCAGCCGGCGCTTCGGCCTTACTGCAACCATTGACACCCCGGCGCCCGAATGGTACCATACAATCAGTATTCTTGAGCAATTTGCTCTACTATGGCCACACCATGCGCATCTCCAGCAAAGGCGACTACGGTCTGCGCGCTCTGTTCGACCTTGCGCAGCGCTATGGCAAGGGACCGGTCCAGAGCGAAGACATCGCCCGACGCCAGGGTATTCCAATTAATTATCTCAACCAGTTACTGATCACTATGCGCCGCGCGGGGCTGATCGAAAGCCTGCGCGGCCCGCAGGGCGGACACATGCTCGCCCGTTCCCCCGAGACGATCACCCTGCGCGATGTGCTCATCGCCCTCGAAGGGCCGTTGCTCCCCGGCGACGGAACGCGCGAGGATCTGATCCCCGGCGTGCCTGAGGACCACGACCTGATTGACGAGGTCTGGAGCGAACTCCGGGCGCAGATCGAGACCCTTCTCAGCCGCACCACCCTCGATGACCTCTGCCAGCGTAAGCGGCAACGCGCGGGGTCGGTGATGTATTACATCTGAGATGAACGTGGACCATTCCTGAGGGTGCAACTCGGAGGGTCATACCTGGAAGATGGATCACAACCCCAGCCCCAGCCCCTCCAGCCAGAAGCGCAGCCACGACATGCTCCCCAGAATGAGCAGCGTGGGGATCACCGCCACCACCGCCGGGCGGGCAAGCTGCCGCAGGTCGGTGACCGAGCCTTCGTAGCCCATCACCAGACTGGTGAGCAACAGGGCCACCAGGTAGAGCACCCCGGTGATGCCAAAGAAGGCCAGGAAGGCCAGCGGCCAGAACATCATGCTCAGATTGCCGTAAATGGCCCCCAGGGCCAGTAGATTGACGGCAACGATCCCCGCCAGTTCCCACCAGTTCCGCAGCACCGGCTGCCGGTCATCCACGTCCTTGCGCAGGGTCTTCACCAGGATGATGTGCAGCAGCACGGCGATGAAGATGCCCATCCCCATACCGGTAAGCGTGCGGAGGAAATTATCGGGCGTGTAGAGGTGCGGCCGCCCCAGGTCCACAAACAGCGAATTGAAGCCATCTATTCCCATCAGGGCCACGAAGAGCAGCAGGGTTGCCACGATGGACCAGGGCGGCAGGCCTCCGGCGCGCCCACGGCCCAAGGCATAGATGGAGAGCAGTGTGAGCATGAAGCTAAGGTAGATGCCGCTGTTGCGGGCGCAGAGGGGGAACTGCAGGTTGCCGAGGAAGATGTTGTGCTGTTGAGCGCAGACGCCGTGGACCACGGCGTACATCTTCCATTCCAGGGGTGCGCCGGGCCAGAAGAACAGGGCCGCCAGCAGCACGGCGACGAGCGCGCCGAAGAACCAGCGCCAGGGGCGCTCGCGGCGCACCGCTACGCGCGCCTCGGCGACCCGCCGCTCGCCCATGCGCTGCTGCGCGATACGCATCACTTCATCGGGGGAAGGTGAGTTCATTCGAGGGCCTCGAGCTGTTCCGCGAGCGTGCGCTCGTTCAGCGCCCCGATGTGCCGGGCGCCGATCGTGCCATCGCGGCGAATAAAATACGTGACGGGCAGGCTGTTTACCGCGTAGCGGTCGCCAATGTCGCCGCCGATATTCGTGATGAGCGGAAAGGTGACCGGGGTCGTCGCCGTAAAGCGGGCAATTGCCGCCGGCAGTTCATTGCGGTTTACCCCCAGCACCGCCAGCTTCCCTTCAGCGGCGTCGTACGCTGCCTGGAGGAGGGGCATCTCTTCCACGCAGGGCAGGCACCAGGTGGCCCAGAAGTTGAGCACGACCGGCGTGCCGCGCAGATCGCTCAGCCGTACCGTCGTTCCGTCGGCAAGGGTGTAGCTGAAATCGGGCGCCGGGTCGCCGACGGCGGGAGCGCCGTGGCCCCGGTCAATCAAGCGGCTCTCGCTGGCGATCACCGCGCTGCCCGCCGGTGGAATGGCCGGTGTGGTGACGGCGGGCTGCCGGCCACAGGCCGCCAGGGTTACGGCGATGAGCGCGATGACGATCAGACGGTACATGGCCTCATTATAACAGGCGTAGAGCCGTCCCGCCGGGACGGCTCTACGCCTGCCCTCAATCCACGATGCGCGCCAACTGGCCGCGACGGAAGACGATCACTACCCGGGCCGCGTTGTACCGTTTATGGGCGCCGGTGAACACGACCCCATCGTACCCGTGGCGGTCCAACCACCACTCGGCGGCCTGCGCCGGGTCAAGGTCCAGGCCCAGACCGTGCGCCTCGGTGCGGATGGCTTCCAGGCGCAGGGGCCACTCTTCCAGGTCGCAGGTAAAGGGTTGTTCCAGGCGCGCGCGGAAGCGCTGGGGGATGACGCCGGGCAGCAAGCGGTGCCACCAGGGTCGCCCGCCTTCGCGCCCCTCGCGCAAGGGCACCAGGGTGATCCCCCGACCGGCGGGGGTATGCTCCTGCATCAGCATGTCGCGGTAGAGACGGTAGGCGCCGTGCGCCTGCGACCCCGTGGCCCATTCGTCCGCCGAGCGCGCGTCGAGTTCCAGGGGCGTTTCGTCGAGGTCGGACACGCGGGGGATGCGCGGCGGGGCCATGATCTGGATCTGCGGCAACGGCTGCTGGGGCAGGGGGCGCTGGTGGGCATCGAACCAGGCGGCCCGGGCCACGCGCATTGGCCCGTCGCGGCGCAGCCCGAAGCGAAAACCGCGCCGCTGGCGGCCATACGTCGCGCTCGAGCTGGCGATAACCTCCACCAGCAGCGTAAGGCCACCCCCGCACCCCGGGGCGGGAAACCAGCGCACCGGGGCGTGGAAATGGCAGATCAGGTCGTTACCCTTGCCGGTCTGACCGGCGGCCTCCCAGCCCCGCCCGACCAGCCCGCTCCAGCCGCCGCGCACAGCCCGCAGCGGCGGGTAGATGGCCACGACATCGGCGGGTCCAGGCGGCTCGTCGCGCTCCCACAGACCCGGCGGGGTTGCGCCCGAGACCGGCAGGCGCACCGTGCCGCCGATCACCTCCTGGGGCACACCGGCGTTGGCCAGCTTCACCGTGGCGCCGGTGGCTGGAAGCGGAGGCGCTGGCAGATCAGGATCGGGGGCGTGCGGGAGCAGTTGCGCCCCGCAGTGGATACAGAAGCGTGGCGCGCCCGGGGGGAGGTCCTCACCGCATTGGGGGCAGATGGTCGTGTGCGCCGGGGCCATGCGGCTCACCTTTTGTTGCAGTGTGGAGCTGTGGGGATGTTTTTGGATCGCCTGACAGCTTTACACCTCCACACCTCCACACCTCCACAGACTGGTCAGGATGACGCGGCCTAACCGGGCTCCCCCGCCGCGGCGCCCTCGTCACGCAGCGCCGGCGCCACACGGCGGCCCCACCCCGTCCAACGCAAAACGGGATTGCTTCCCGTCTGCAGGTGATCAATGACACTCAACAGCACAAAGCCCGCCACGGCGATCGCCAGGGCCACCCAGAACTCCGGGGCAGCGAACTCAGGGAGCACATTGCGCTCACGCAGGGGGATCACCTCGCCATGGCGGTCGAGGGTGGTTTCCAGCACTTCCTTCCACGGCCAGATCTTGCGCAGCGAGCCGACCATGAAGCCCATCAGCACCGCCACGGTGACATGATGGTAATGCCGAAGCAGCCAGCTCAACAGGCGCACGAAGCCCAGCAGGCCCACGACGGCGCCGAGGGCCACGGGGATGATTGCCAGCAGGTTCAGATCGGAGACCGCGTCGAGCACGTAGGCATACTGGCCCAGGATCAGCAGGATAAACGAACCGGAGATCCCCGGCAGGATCATGGCCATAATCGCCACCGCGCCGCTGAAGAAGAGCGTGATCGGGTCGTGGGGCATGGTGAGGGGTACCAGGCCAACGAGGAAGTACGCTCCCACCGAGCCAATCACGAGGGCGGCCACCGAAGCGGGACGCCAGCGCACGGTCGCTCCCACGGCGATGATCGAGGCCAGAATCAGGCCGAAGAAGAACGAAAAGAGGAATACCGGCTGGTTTTCGAGCAGGTAGCGCATCACCCGCGCCATCGAGATTACCGCCACGCCGATCCCCAGGCCGAGCGGGATGAGAAAGCCCCAGGGAACCTGGGCCAGCGCCTCGCGCCAGCGGAACCGGCCGATCAGTCGCAGCAGGTTCAGGTTAAAGGCCTTGATCGCCGCCAGCAGGTGTTCGTAAATGCCCAGGATAAACGCCATGGTGCCGCCCGAAACGCCGGGGATCAGGTCGGCGATGCCCATCGCAAAACCGGTAAAAAAGAGGCGCAGCGGCGAAAAGGATCGCGGTTCGGTCTCCGGTGCTGCCATGCGCTATGCTCCGTGTGCAGGCAAATAAACATGCGCCCCGGGACAGGACGCCACAGGCGAGTATACTCCACCCGTGTTACGGCGTCAATTCACAAGGGGTGAGAAAATCGTCAAGTCAGGAGCAACGGCGTTCCTTCACCGCAGACTTGCCTCTTGCGCCGCCTGACGCCCGCGCTCGGTGAGGGTGAGCACCGGCCCCGCGCGGCGCACCAGGCCGCCACGCTCGGCGCGGCGCACCACCTCCTCGGCGAAGTCGGCGCGCCAGCGCAGGTCACTGCTCAGGTGGCGCAGGCTGCACTCCTCGCTGGCCTCGGCCGCCCCCTCGTGGTTCAACAGGTGCAACGCGAGCATCTGCTGAGCGAACTCCCAGCGCTGCCGCGCACGCCGGGCCGCGCCCGCCACTAACCCCCGCCCGGGCGCGAACAGCAGGCTCAGGCCAAATGCCACCCCGGTCATGCTCGCCATCGCCCCCCCGACCGAGACATCCAGCCAGTAGGCGGTCCAGTAGCCCGCGATGGTGCTCGCCGCGCCGATCAGCACGCTCAGCAGCAGCATGACCGGCAGGCGGTCGGTCAGCAGGTAGGCCGCCGCGGGGGGGGCGACCAGCAGCGCGATCACCAGGATTGACCCCACGGCGTCGAACGCCCCCACGGCCGTCACCGAGACCATGGTCATCAGCCCGTAGTTGACCAGCGTGGGCGCGAAGCCCAGGGCCGCCGCCAGGCCGGGGTCGAAGCTGGTGAGCTTCAGTTCCTTGTAGAACAGTCCGATCAGCGCCAGGTTGATTGCCAGGCTGACTGCCCCGATCAGCAGCGCGCGCGGTACATCCAGCCCCAACAGCGTTACACGATCAAACGGCGCGAAGATCAGTTCGCCCAGCAGAACGCTGTCCAAGTCGAGATGGACGTTCCCGGCGTAACGCGAGATGAGGATTACCGCGATGCTGAACAGCGCCGGAAAGACGATGCCGATCGCCGCGTCTTCGCGCACCAGGCCGCTGCCACCCACCAGTTCCACCAGGGCGACGGTGATCACCCCCATCGCCACTGCGCCGACAAACAGCAGGGGCGAGCCCAGGGCGCCGCTGACGAAGTAGGCCAGCACGATGCCCAGCAGCACCGTATGGCTGATCGCGTCACTCAACATGGCCATGCGCCGCAGCACCAGAAACACCCCTGGCAGCGCGCAGGCCGCGGCGACGATGACGGCGATGAGTTGTACTTCGAGTTCGGGAGACATAGCTCTCGTGTTACGGTGGTTGGAAGGCGGTGAAACCTGGTTTCCCCGTGCCCCTGCCGGCGGGTCTGGGAGCGAGCGGTCTTCCCAGGCGTCGGGCGCCCCGACGGCGGTTGGAAGGTGGGGAAACCAGATTTCTTCGCGCTCCTGCCCCTCTTCTCGGTAGGCTGACCTTATTCCATCGGCGCGATCAGTTGCCGGCGCCGCCAGACCGACCACAGCAGACCCCGTTGCGGCGCCAGTAGCAGTGAGACCAGGGTGATCGCCGTCAGGCAGAGAACCACCGCGGGGCCAGTGGAAACGCCGCGCGCCGTGGCGCTGATCACCGCCCCGACCACCCCGGCGCCGGCGCCGAATCCCGCCGCAAGCAGCACCATTGCGCTGAGGCGGTTGGTCCACTGGCGGGCCGCGGCCGCCGGGGCCACCAGCATCGCGCTCATCAGCACCACACCCACCGTTTGCAGGCCAGTGGCGATGGCCAGCACCATCAGGCTGGTCAGCAGCACGCTCAGGAAGGCGGTCGGCATCCCCAGGCTGGCGGCGTACTCCGGGTCGAAGCTAAGCAGCTTGAACTGCTTCCAGAGCAGGACCACGCACAGCAGGGCCGGTACGCCCAGCAGGGCCATCACCAGCAGATCCTCTTCCACCAGCGCGGCCGCCTGCCCGAACAGAAAGGTCTTTAGCCCGGCCTGGGCCGCGTCGGGGTGTTTTTGCAGCGCCGATAGCAGCACCAGCCCGAAGCCGAAAAAGACCGCCAGGGTCATGGCCAGGGCGCTATCTTCCTTGACCCGGCTGGCTCGCGTGATGCCCAGGATCAGCAGTGCGGCCAGCCAGGCGGCAACCGTCGCGCCAATGAGCAGCACCAGCGGGTGGCGCTGGCCGGTGAGCCAGAACGCCAGGGCAATGCCGGGCAGGGCCGCGTGCGACATGGCGTCACCCAGCAGGGCCTGGCGCCGCAGCACGGCGAAACAGCCGAGGACGCCGCTCACCACACCCAGCAGTGCCGCGCCCAGGGCGACGGTGCGCAAGGTATAGTCAGTGAAGAGAGCCGTCAGAGGTTCCATACCTTTGCCGAACGGGTCGGAACCGAATTGACCCGGGGAAAGCGGATCTTCCAGTCCCCCCAAAGAGACCGCAATCCAGAATGATGTTAATCCGTTGCCGTAGAGAGGGTTTGTTCCTGGGCCTCCGAGAGCCGGTCCGCGCTCACCGGCCCGGGGAAAGCGATCCGCCCGCCGTAGGTGGCGCGCAGGTTGGCCTCGGTGAAGACCTCCCGCACCGGGCCGCTGGCAATGCGTCGCACATTGATCAGCGTGACCCAGTCGAAATACTCCGGTACGGTCTGCAGATCGTGATGGACCACCACCACCGTGCGCCCGCGGGTGCGCAGGTCGCGCAGCAGGGCGACGATGGCCCGTTCGGTCACGGCGTCAACACCCTGGAACGGCTCGTCCATGATGTAGATCTGCGCGTCCTGCACCAGGGCGCGGGCCAGGAAGACGCGCTGCTGCTGGCCGCCGGAGAGCTGGCTGATCTGGCGATGGGCGAATTCGGCCATGCGTACCTGTTCCAGGGCGGCGAGGGCCAGCGCGCGCTCGCGGGCGCCCGGGCGTCGGAACCAGCCCAGGTTGCCGTAGCGGCCCATCATCACCACATCGAGCACGGTCGTGGGAAAATCCCAATCCACACTGCCGCGCTGCGGCACATAGGCCACCAGGCGCCGCTGCTCGGCGTAGGGCCGCCCGAAGATCAACGTCTGCCCGGCGGCGGGGCGCACCAGCCCGAGGGCCGCCTTGATCAGCGTGGTCTTGCCCGCCCCATTCGGGCCGACGATGGCCATCAACACCCCGGCGGGCGCCCGTACATCGACATCCCAGAGCACGGGCCGGTCGTGGTAAGCCACGGTGAGATCGGTGATTTCAAGGGCAGGTAGCATCTGGAACTCCTGGTTCTGGTTGTACCTCTGCGATCGCTGGGAGGGCGCAGCCCTCCCAGATCCGGAGTGTTCCGCCCACGGCGGCAGGCCTGTGCTTACTTCACCAGGGCGCGTGCCCGCTGCGGGCGGAACAGGGGAATTGCGGGCAGGCGCAGCCTCCCCGCGCCCCTTCAGGACAGTAACGGAATGTATCACGATAATGCTGTAGCCCTCTCAGCAAGATCCGTCATGGTGGTGCGCGGCGATGCCGCCTGGACGCCCAGCGCGGCGACAATCGTATCAATGTTGTGGCGCATCATGCCGATGTACGTCCCGGCTGGACCGTCCGGGGCGCCAGGGGCGTCGGAGTAGAGTTCGCCCCCCAGGGTCACTTCGCGTCCCGCGGCGCGCACGGCGGCGCGCACGGCTTCGATGGTGCGCGGCGAAATGGTGCTCTCCACGAAAATCGCCGGCACGCCGCGCGCGACGATGAGGCCGGTCAGAGCCTGGATATCGGCGGCGCTGGCTTCAGTGGCGCTGCTGATGCCCTGGATCGCCTCGACCTCGAAGCCGTAGGCTCGACCGAAGTAGCCAAAGGCGTCGTGGGCGGTCACAAGAATGCGCCGTTCGGGCGGCAGCGTTGCCGCATGCTCCCGAATGTAGGCGTCGAGTGCGTCGAGCTGCGCCAGGTACGCGGCAGCGCTGGCGCCATAGCGTTCGGCATGGGTGGGGTCGGCGGCGATCAACGTGTCGCGGATGGCCTGCACCGCCTCCTGCCAGAGTTGCACATCGTGCCAGACGTGGGGATCATGGGTCTTGTCCGTTGCAGGCTCCCAACCGAGGAGTTTCTCGGCGGGGAGCGTTTCGGCAACCGCCACCACGGTGGCGGCGCCACGCTTGCCGAGTTGCCGCAGGATCCGTTCCAGTTGCGCCTCCAGATGCAGTCCGTTGTAGAAAATGACATCGGCGCGCTGAAAGGCGCGGACGTCGCTTTCGATGGCGACGTAGGTATGCGGGTCAATGCCGGGACCGAGCAGTACCCGGAGTTCTACCGCATCGCCGGCAATGGCGCGCACTGCATCGCCGATTGGCCCGGTTGTGGCGACGACGCGCAGTTTCGGCCCTTCTTCCCCGGCTACGACACGGGCCCCGCCGCAGGCGGTGAGGGTCAGTGCAAGGAGCGCCAGCAGGCTCAGCCG
Source organism: uncultured Chloroflexales bacterium (assembly GCA_937918935.1). Taxonomy (GTDB): domain Bacteria; phylum Chloroflexota; class Chloroflexia; order Chloroflexales; family Chloroflexaceae; genus JACAEO01. Next base: position 22,878 of record CAKZSI010000003.1, read on the forward strand.
GAACGGTTTCTGATGGCAAGCGTACATGACCCACCTCCGCTCCCTCTCCCAACCTCCCTCCAACGGGGGAAGGAGCCGGATGGCCTTCCCCGGCGGGAGAGGTTTGGGGAGGGAGTTACCGCAACACTCAGTTTACAGACTACCCTACCCAAATAAAAAATCTTTGAGAGGGAGATTTTCTTTTTAGCCTTGCCTAAAATAGCATGGCGCAGGTCACCCTGTCAAGAGGGCGGGGAAAGCGGGTTTGCCCGTGCTCCTGTCTGGGGGAGGGCCGCGGGTGGCCTGGCGGCAGGCGGCGGAGGGCGGGGAAAGCGGGTTTGCCTGTGCCCCTGCCCGATGGGGAACAGCCGGTAGCATAACCCTTCGGGTTGCGTGTGGGCAGGGGGAGTGCAAACGCGCAGACCCCCGCCGTTACGGCGGGGGTCTGGATCGCGGGTCAGATCGCATCTCAGCCGTCTTCCCGAGGGAAGGTACGGCAGGAAGAGCACGACCTTCCTACACGATGACTATCCTTGCTGGATCGCGCCTGTATCGCGCGCGATCAGGCGACCGCCAGATCGCCCTCGGTCTCCTTGATATGCGCCGGAGCGCGCCGGGCCGCGCGGCGGAGGCGATCCTCGATCTGGGCCAGCAGTTCGTCGCTCTCCATCGAGACAGCCGCGGCGGCCTCCCGCAGTGTGAGCATGCTGGTCCTATCGATACGCGCCTCGCGCAAGAAGCTGCGGGCCTCGGGGAGCTTCTGGACGACCTGTTCAACCGTGATGTTTTCGAGATTGCCGTTGCGCATTGTGATCCCTCCTCCAGGTATTACGCTTCTTCTATGACTCCCGTTGACGGCCCCATTGCCGGTGCCGGGGCGCGGCGCTAACGCCGCTGTGCAATCTTAGTATAGTGGATATCTTGTGCAAAATCAACAACCTGAGGGGTCTTTTATTTGTACATTTTGTACAAAAATTGGCGGGGTCAGGGCGGCTGTATTTGATCGAGTGCTGGCCGCCCCTGAAGCCTGGCCCACGGCGGGCCCTGCCCCGGCGAGTCCAGGACAGACCACCGGGGTGCGCAAAGCTGTTCAGGTTTACCACAGAGCACGCAGAGGAACGGAGAGGACGAGCTTTGTAGGCCCTTTGCACCGCTCCGCGCGCGCTACGGTGTGGACAGGTTCGGTAGATGTGAACATTATCGTGCCCGTGGCCCCGTGGACGCCGGAGGCGCGCATGCCGTACAATACCCCGACTTGCACAGAACGCGTTTCGGGAGCCGCCAGATGTTTGAGGATAGCACGGAACGTTTCACCCCCCAGGAAACGGCGTTGTTAGCGCCGTTCGTGACCAATACCGATCGACCGATCTTCTGTCTGCGCAACCTGCCGGAGGTAGTCAAGGGCGCCCTCTTCTCGCGCTACAGCCGCAGCACCAGAAGCCTGCGGCGCCTTCTGCTCGACGAATTCATCAGCGCGCCGGAGTCCGGCTTCAACGCCCTTGTGGGCAGAGCCGGCGCCGACCCCGCCGCGCAACTGGTCGCCGCCAGGGAGGCCGAGGCCTTCTATGACCGGGTGCTTATCGGCTACGGCGACGACTCGGTGGCCGAACTCGGCGGCGCCCACATTGCCTGCGAGGGCGTGAGCAACATCGCCGCCAAACTGCTGGAAGACAGCCGCCTCGGGCTGTCACCGCTCGAGAAGTCCACCCGCTACGTTCGCTTCGACCTGCCGGGGCCCGATGGGTATGCTTACCTGCGCGAGCCTGCCCTCATGGCCTCGCCCTATGCTGCGCGCTTCACTACGGCGATGGACAACCTGTTCAGTACCTATGGCGCCCTGCTTGCCCCGGTGCAGACCTGGCTACAGGCGCAGTTTCCGCGCGATCCGGAGACATCGCAGCGCGCCCACGCGAGCGCCATCCGGGCCAAATCCTTCGACCTGCTGCGCGGTCTGTTGCCCATGGCCACTCGCACGAATGTAGGACTGTTCGGCAACGGCCGCGCCTTCGAATACCTGCTGATCAAGCTGGCTGCGGCGCCGTTCGCCGAGGCCCGGCAACTCGGCCAGGCGATGCAGGCCGAACTGGACCAGGTGATCCCCGCCTTCGTCAAGCGCGCCAGAAGCGAGCGTGGGCGCGAGTACGCGACCTACCTCGCCACGACCCGCGAGCGCGTGGCCGCCCGTGCCGCCCGACTGGACCTCCCCCGATCGTCGCAGGACGATGTGGCGGTTCGACTCGTTGATTACGACCCCCGGGCCGAGATCAAGGCTGTGGCGGCAATGCTGTACCCGCACCTGGATGCACCGCTCACGACGGTGCAGGAAGCGGTTGCGGCCATGCCTGAGGCGGAGCGGATGGCGATCATCGAGGCCGCCATGAGCGAGCGCAAGACCCGTTTTCATCGCCCCGGGCGAGCCTTCGAGGAACCGTACTACACCTTCGATATCCTGGCCGACATTGGCGCATACCGCGACCTGCAACGCCACCGTGTGCTCACCCAGGAGCGGCAGAGCTTTACGACGGAGCACGGCTTCGTTGTGCCGCCGGAACTGGAGGCCATCGGCGTGGCCCGGACGTACAGCGCCGCCCTGGAGCAGGCTGCCGAGGTGTTTGCAGCGATGCGGGCCGAGTTCCCGCACGAAGCCCAGTATGCCGTGCCGTTTGCCTTTCGGGTGCGCTGGCGCGTCAAGCTGAACCTGCGCGAAGCCTATCATCTCATCGAACTGCGCAGCGCACGCCAGGGGCACCCCGCGTATCGGAAGATCGCCCGGGCGATGTTTCACGAAATCAGTGCGGTACACCCGGCGCTGGCAAGGGGGATGCGTTTTGTCGATCAACACGACTACGGCCTGGAGCGCCTCGCTGCCGAGCAGCGCCTCGACCAGAAGCGGCAGCGGGGGGATCAAACGGCATAGTCGCTCCTACGGAAGGGGAGAGTCTGGGAGAGCCAGGCCCTCCCAGGAACACACCTCCGACCGGACGGCTCGCCATGCCCGCGCCTGCTGAAAGCTGTTCACGGCGAACCTGCCTCGTCGTGTGGCAGGGTGTGGGCCAGTTCTTCCGCGGGCCGCGTGCCGTTGGTTCCCTCCTCGCTCTGCGTCGCGTACTCCTGCGCCCAGAGCTGAATACTCTCCCAGTCGCGCAGGGCAGCGGTGTGAACGTTGTCGGGTCGCCAGACGCCCCGCAGGTACTCGGCGTCGATCGTGGCGGGGTGCATGCTGCGGAATGGCACCACCGACGCGGTCTCGCCCTTGCCCCATTCCTCCTCCTCGCCCGGGCCGAGCGGCAGGGCTATCTCGTGGTAGGTTACCTCCTCGGGGTGCCGCGAGCGATCTACCAGGCTGTCGGCGGCCTCGCAGACCCGCCCGTGATCGATCAAGGCCGCCAGGAGCACATCGGTCATACGGCTGCGCACCGAGAGTTGCACCAGGCGCAGGTAGCCGACCCGCGCCAGGGCATCCAGATAGCCGCGAATCGCCAGCCGGCTGCGCTCGCCCTGACCCCAGCGCACCCCAATGCCGGCCTCGGCAGTGCGTTGCCGGTTGCGCCCGCTCAGACTGCCCGCCACGGTTGAAGCGACCGGCCCGCTGGTCACCGGGTAGAAGCGGATGTGTTCGCCCAGCCCCCAGTGTCTCACCACTTCGGCGCCTCCCTGGCGCTGGTGCTTGATCTCAATCTGTCCGACCCTGGCCGCCCGCATCGCCTCGTCGAGTTCCGCATCCCTGCCTGCCTCAACGTGAAAGCCAACGTAGGGCGCGAAGCGGCCCGCCCCGAGGCTGGCCCGGGCCAGGCTCTTGCCGTTCGCGTATTGGAGGATCACAACGTCCTGGGTGCTCTGGATGCGGTTTCTGCCGATCATCACTGCGCTCCTGATCCGAACCGGATCGGTATCGTGGATGGGCAAAGGCTGCGCCGAACCCTTCGCCCGACGGGCAGGAAAGCTGGCGCCGATGCATTTTAGCACATATGTTCTTTTTCGTCTACACCTCGCTGCAACAATCCCGGGGCTGTTGCAACCTCTACCTCCGTCGGAGGGACGGGGGCAGTGTAGCCGACCGATATGGTCCTGCTTCCGAAACACCCCGGGTCCAGGGCGCGCAACGGCCCTGGAGCAAATCCAGAGCCCGTGCGTTGCATACACTCTGAATTGGCTGGCAATGGGCTTGACGCGCGGGCTACCCCTTGCTATACTTAGCACATCTGAGCTACCATTACAAATGTACTACTCTGTGGCGCCCGCGAGAGGAGGAACAACAATGGCTGTTCAGAGCCGTGATTTGCACAGCGAACGCCGCTTTCCCATCAATCTGCCCCTTGGCAAACTCGGGGCCATGGCTTACCTGATCACCGGCATCCTGGCCCTCCTCGCCGTCTATGTCGTGTTGAGCAGCGCCATCGCCTTTGTACGGACTATGCGTGATGACCTGGCCTACGGACGGCCGCGGACTTTTCATCTGACCGCCAATGTCGGGCGGCCAGAGGAGGCCAATGGTCCTACGCAACTGATTGCGATGAACCTGGATCGGCAGGTGGTCATCGTGGAGATCGCCGGCAGTGATCCGAACAAGGTGCGCACCATACCTGGACCATACCTGTTCGGCGCGGGCGAGGATCTTACCCCGGTCACTATGCGCCTCGATGATCTGAACGGTGATGCCTCACCGGACCTGATTGTGCAGATCAAGAACGAGGAACTGGTCTATCTCAACCGCGGGACGGAGTTTGGCCTGATTACTGCCGAGGAGCGGCAGCAGATCCTGCAGCGCACGGCAGGGCACTAGATACCGTTCAGAGCTTTACGAAGGGGTGCAGCCCCTCCGAGCGTTCCTCTTCCTGGTGCAGGGCGGCTTAGCCGCGCCGCACCAGGGAGCGGTACAAATGCGGGGTCCTGAGGCACCCACAACCCCCGCCAGGGGCAACGTGATAACGGAGCGTTAGTCCGTAAACAATGTCCTTCGCTTCCCTGACTATCCTGACCGGGACCGTCTACGGCAGCGCAAACAGGCCCGGAACGCGCCGGGCCAGGCCGAGGTTCCCGCTCACCTGCATGCGGCCCATCAGCATGTGGCGCCAGGGCCTCCTCTGGCCGGTCAGCAGGCGGCAGAGCAGGTCGGCGCTGGCAAAGGTGAAGGTGACATCCGTGGTGCGGGCGCGACCGATCTTTCCCGTGCCGCCCTCCGGGCCGATCCGGACGTGCCAGCTTCCGCCGCCCTGCCCTTTAACATTAATGGCAATGGTGGCGTAGAGATCGCCTCCGCGCTCTGGCCAGTACGACAGACCGAGCAAGTGAAAGAAGCGGGTAAGCTGGCGTCGCATCATGCCGGGGCTGAAGAAGATCCAGACCGGGCGCGAGCGGGAGACGGCCAGATGCGCGCCGCGGACGATGCCGGCGTTGGCCAGTGAGCAGCCGAACAGTTCCGCCACCGTGGGCATGCGGCTGAACAAGGGTGTCGCGACCAGCCGCCCCAGGCTTTCGGCGCCCAGCGGTGCGGCCATACGCGCCGCGGCGCCGAGGGCCTCCAGAAAGGCGGTGACCAGTTCACCCACGGGGCGCTCCGCGTCAGCGGTAATCGCCGCCTCGTTGAAGGCGCCAATGTCCTCGCGGCTTGCAAGGCCGGGGATGATCGCCGGACGTCCCTCGAGGCCGCTCCGGATGATCTGGTTGTACGTCTCGGTCATTGTGAGCGTGTGGGCCAGGGCCTGCCGCATCGTCCAGGGTTCGGCGCGTCGCTCGATGCGCCGGTTCCAGTCGTCGTCCTTGACGCGCGCGAAGGAGCCACGGTAGATCTCCTGGAGTTCCAGGAAATCTGAGGCGATTGTGTAGGCGGTGAAGGCGCCGATGCGATCTTCCAGGCGCGCCAGGGCCTCTTCCGCGGCGGCCAGTTCGTCCTGCTCCGCCTCGACCAGCGCAGCCACCGGTGGGGCCGGTTCGGGGGAAGGCCCCTCCACACTGTCCGGGGCGTCCTGGAGTTCCAGGTCGGTACGCTCCACCCCCGCGAGTTCCATGATCAGGTCCGGGCCATAGGCCAGGGCGGGGGTCTGGAAGCCGGGCGGGGCCTGGCCGCCAAGCACCTTCTCGGCGATGAGCACCGCGGTCGAGGCCGTCAGGGTGTAGGCTTCCGGCACGCGCAGGCGCGCAATCGCCATGCGTCCGGCTGCGTCGGTCACTTCGCCCCAGAGCAGACTGTGGCCGCCTGCCCGTTCTTCCTCGCTCGGACCGGCGGGGCCGCGCCGGATCAACCAGCCCAGGAAACGGCGCACGGCGCCTGCGCTGATGGCGGGGGTCAGCAGCCGCCCCTGCCCCGCTATCAGCGCCCCCAACCGGCCCACGTAGGCGTACACGACGATGTTCGGAATGCCCGTGCTATAATAGGCGCTGCTGACATCGCCCCAGGGGATGGCCACAACCTCAACCGGGCCGCGCCCGAAGTCCACCTGGCGCCGGAGTTCACCCAGGGGTGACGCCACGATCACCCCATCGCGCCGGATGGCCCCCATCGCGTCCAGGCTCTCCAGCGCCGTCAGGGCCGTACCCCTCGAGATCCCGCCCAGACCCCGGAAGGCCAGCGCCAGATGCGTGGCCTCGGGGAGGCGCCGTTTCAGATGCACAGCCAGACAGTCGCTCGGCACGACATCGAACCCCGCGCCGGGCAGTAACATTACCCCCGCCGCGCGTGCCTCGCCGTCGCGGGCGTGGAGTTCCTCAAAAACGGCGATCTCGCCGGTAATATCAATGTAGTGCACCCCCGTGTGCAGACAGGCGTTTGCCATGGGACGACTGGTCTTGCTGAACGGTCCTGCGCAGTGGATCACCGCTACCCGCCCGTGCAGCGCGGCCTCGAGCCCGGCCACATCATCCAGGTTGACCGCGATGTGGGGGAGATCGAGCCGGCGGGCCACCGCGCCCACCGCGTCGGCGTTGCGGCCCGCCAGGACGGGGCGTAACCCCCGTTCGACGGCGTGCTGGGCAACCAGCGTGCCGGTGTAGCCGTTCGCTCCGTAGATGAGAATGCGCTCGCTCACATGGTTCCTTCTGTAATCCACGCCCTTGCCACATTGCAAGGGCCTCCGAGGGCGTCTCTCCCAGACCGTGCTGGATGGGCGATTGCCCGCCAGGCAGGATCAGTATAACTCTAGTTTGTCAGTTCACTGTAGCGCGGCCACAAGCGAGGTTTGGGAGCCGCAGCCCCCCCAACCAGACATTATTTGGAGGAGCTTTGCCCCTCCGAACCTTCCCGTAGTTACTCCGGAGGTCTTGCGTGTCTGAAGAGGTCTGTTTTGCCCCCGCCCGCGAGCTAGCGTCGGCGATTCGCGCGCGCCGGGTGGCCTGCGTCGAGGTGCTGGAGGCGCATCTGCGCCGTATCGAGCGCCTCAATCCGCTGGTCAACGCCATGGTGACACTCACTGCCGAGGAGGCTCTGGCCGCCGCCCGGGCCTGTGACGCGGCCCTGGCGGCCGGCACGGCCCCGCCTCCTGCTGCGGCGCCGCTCTTTGGCCTGCCCGTCGCGCACAAGGATCTGATGGACACCCGCGGGGTGCGCACTACCTATGGCTCGCCGATCTTCGCCAACCACGTGCCCGATGCCGATGCGCTGATCGTGGCGCGCCTCAAGGCGGCGGGGGCGATTACCCTGGGCAAGACGAACACCCCCGAGTTCGGCGCCGGTTCGCAGACCTTCAATCCCGTGTTTGGTGCGACGCGCAACCCATACGACCTGAGCAAGACCTGCGGTGGCAGTAGCGGCGGCGCGGCGGTGGCCCTGGCCTGCGGTTTCACCGCCCTGGCCGATGGCTCCGATATGGGCGGCAGTCTGCGCAATCCGGCGAGCTTCTGCAACGTGGTGGGCCTGCGCCCTACCCCCGGGCGGGTGCCGGTGTGGCCCAACCGTGCGCCCTACCTGCCCCTGGCGGTGGACGGGCCGATGGCCCGCACGGTGGGTGACGTAGCCCTGATGCTGTCGGCGATCGCCGGGGCCGATCCGCGCGATCCGCTCTCCTTCGACGCAGCCGGTCACGTCTTCGCGCCGCCCCTCGACCACGACCCGCGCGGCGTGCGCGTGGCCTGGAGTCCCGATCTCGGCGGTTTGCCGGTTGATCCGCGTGTGACTGCGGTGGTTGAGGCCCGGCGGGCCACCTTTACGGCCATGGGCTGCGTCGTCGAAGAGGCCACGCCCGATCTGCGGGATGCCGACGATATCTTCCTCACCCTGCGGGCCTTGAGCTTCGAACTGAACCTCGGTGCGTTGCTCGACACCCATCGCGAGCAACTCAAGGACACGGTGATCTGGAACATTGAGCAGGGGCGGCGCCTCACCGGCCCTCAGGTGGCGCGGGCGATGCGGCTCCACGGCGAGTTGCTGGCCCGGGTGCGCGCCTTTTTCGAGCACTATGACTACCTGGTGCTTCCGGTGAGCCAGGTCCCGCCCTTTCCGGTCGAGCAACCCTACGTTACCAGCATCAACGGGGTGGCGCTGGGCAGTTACCTGGAATGGATGCGCTCGTGCTACTGGATCAGCGTTACGGGCGCTCCGGCTCTGGCCGTGCCGGCGGGCTTCACCCCCGAGGGGTTGCCGGTGGGACTGCAGATCGTCGCCCGCCCGCGCAATGAACTCGGCCTGCTACGGCTGGGCCATGCCTACGAACAGGCGACGGGGTTCTGGCGCCACCGGCCGGCAATCTGACCGCCTCCGGCAGGAGGAAACCGGGTTTCCTCTGCTGCAAGCGGGGTGGCGCTACCGCAAGCGGAAGCGCATGCAGGCGTAACGTTCGGCGGGCCAGAAGCCCAGCTTGCGATAGGCTGCGAACGCGGCGGTGTTCTCGGCCAGCACCAGGAGGTAGACGCGGGGCGCCAGGGTGAAGCAGGCCCGGGCGAGGGCGCTGGCGCAGGCGCTGGCCAGGCCGCGCCGCCGGTGCTCAGGGTGGGTGACGATGTTGCCGATCTCGACCACGTCGGGGGTGGCGAAGTGGATCGTCGCCATGGCCAGCAGATGTTCGCCATCAAAGGCGCCGAAGGCCGGTCCCAGGTCAAGCACTTCTGGACGCCAGGCCATCAGGCCGCCCTGGGCGGCCAGGGCGCGCATTGCCGGCAGATCGGCGTGGCGTAGGCGCCGCACCCCCGGCGCTGCGCACGGGCGCAGGGTCTCCGGTTCGACTACCATCTGGTACTCCAGGGCGCTCGCTTCGACGCCGACGAAGCGGGCCAACTGGCGCGCACGTTGCTCGGGAACCACCGTGGTCAGCGGCCGCTCGCGCAGGGCGGGCACACGCTCGCCCAGCGCGCCCAGCAGCGGCGGAAGCGCCGCGTCAAAGGCGACGGCGAAGGTCAGACCAGGGAAGGGCAGGTCGCGGTAGTGCGAGACGACCCCCTGCACCTGGCCATGGCTATGGGCCAGCACCACGGTGCAGCGTTGCCGCAACTGCGTGACGTTGGAGAGGGGAATGGCGTTGCGGTAGGGCGAGCGGCGCAGAAAGGCCAGCACCCCCGGCTGCCAGGTCGCGTCCAGTTCGGTGATGGTGAGGGACATGAGCGGCTCCGCGCGCGGCGAATGTCGCGAGATAGTGTAGCATAGTGGGGCAACCAGGTTGCCCCGGCCCGCCCAGGGCCGATGCCAGCTCCGCTCCCGGTGGGGCGATCGGGGCGGCATAGCCGCCCAATAATGAAAGCCTGCGGTCCGGGTAAGCCCCGTTGCCACAGCCAGTGGCGCGGCGCAGCCGTATAGGACCCATTGTGAAGCGAGGAGAACACCAATGAGCTTCAAGACCACCGACCTGAGCGACGCCCATCCCGAAGCCCAGGTGGGCGAGCCGCTGCTGCGGCACTTTGGCGGCGTAAGCAGTTTCGGCGGGCCAATCGAGACGCTGCGGGTCTTTGAGGACAATGCGCTGGTGCGGGCCATCCTCGAAGAACCGGGCAATGGGCGCGTCCTGGTCGTTGATGGCGGCGGTTCGCTCCGCTGCGCGCTGCTCGGCGACAATCTGGCGGCCCTGGCTGCGGGTAACGGCTGGGCCGGCGTGGTGCTGCACGGCTGCGTGCGCGATACAGCCCGGCTGCGCCAGATCGCGCTGGGAATCATGGCGCTGGCCGTTTCACCGCGCCGCAGCGTCAAGCGTGGCGAGGGGCAGCGCGGCGTGCCCCTGCACATCGCCGGGTTGACCCTGCGCCCGGGCTACTACCTCTACGCCGACGAGGATGGCATCCTCGTTGCCGAGCAGCCGCTGGCGTAAGGGGATCTGGGATTGGCGATCGGGCGGGATGGGCGTTGCGGTGATGCATGAACCGGTTACCGGGAACCGGCGGGGCGTAGAGACGGCCCGCCCATGGCATCTAATGATGCCATGGGCGCCCGGGGACCACGGTATATGCTATAATCGGCGCCGATCCGCCCGGTGTGATATTCGGTTTATCTCTGTCTGGGTTGGTCTTTTTGACGAAGGAGCATGCACGCTATGCGCAAATCCCTCACCACCGTGCTGGCGGTACTGCTGCTGCTGGTACCGGCTCTGGCCGCCTGCGGCGGCGGCGCCGCCACGCAGCCGACCGCGGCCCCGCCCACCGCTGCGGCAACCGCCGCACCCACCACTGGCGCCACAGACTCCTCCAAGCTTCGCGTCGGTCTGGTTACCGACCTGGGCAAGGTCAACGACGGCACCTTCAACGAGTTCGCCCACAAAGGCGTGCTGATGGCCCAGGAGAAGCACGGCTTCGAGTACAAGTTCATCGAAACCACTGCCCAGGCCGACTACGCCGCCAACATCCAGGCCCTGGTGGACGAGAAGTTCGATGTTATCGTGACGGTCGGGTTCCTGATCCAGGAGGCGACCGCCGCCGCCGCCGCGGCCAATCCGGGTATCGTCTTCATCGGCGTTGACCAGTTCTACGAGCAGGGCAGCGTCACCGACAATCTGGTCGGTTTGCAGTTCCGCGAAGATCAGGCTGGCTTCCTGGCCGGGGCCCTGGCGGCGATGATGTCGGAGAGCGGCACGATCGGCATTGTCGCCGGGCAGGAGATCCCCCCGGTGAAACGCTTCAAGAATGGCTTCGACAACGGTGCGAAGTATGTGCGCCCGGACATCAACCTGCTGGGGGTCTACCTGCCCACGTTCATCGATCCCGCTCTGGGCGCCTCCAGCGCCGAGCAGATGATCGGTGAGGGCGCCGATGTGATTTTCGGCGCTGGTGGCCCGACCGGTTCCGGGGCGATCAAGGCCGCCGCCGAGAAGGGCGTCTTTGTCATCGGCGTCGATCAGGACGAGTATCTGACCACCTTCGCCCGCGGGTCTGCCCCGGGCGCGAATCGCATCCTCTCCAGCGCGATCAAGCGTGTGGATGTGGCCGTGGCCACGGAGATCGGCAAGGTCGTCGAGGGTACCTTCAAGGGGAACGGTATCGAGCTCTTCGACGCCGCCGGTGAGGGTGTTGGTCTGGCGGATTTCCACGACACGGCGGATCAGGTTCCCGATGCGGTGAAGGCCCGGCTCGAGGAGATCTTTAAGGCCCTGGCCGATGGTACGCTGAGCACCGGCGTTGACGCAGTGAGCGGCGACGTAGATCCGGCGAGCGTTCCTGAGCCGAAGCCGTATACGCCGTAGATCTCAGTTTTCGCCTCTGCAATCTGCAATCTGCAATCTGCAAGTTCCTGAGCCGAATCCGTGAAGGATTACGATATGCACACTCGTCTGGACCGTCTACGGGCCATCCTCGTCGGGCGCGAGTTGCCGGCGCTGCTGGTCACTGCTCCGGCCAATGTGCGCTACCTCAGCGGCTTCACCGGGAGCAACGGCGCGCTGCTGATCGCTCCCGAGGTGAACCTGCTGTTCACCGACAATCGCTACCTCATCCAGGCGGCCCGCGAGGCGCCAGTTTTCACCGTGCGCGAGATCATCAACCCCGAGCACCCCTTGCCAGTCGCGCTTAAGGCTGCCGCGGCCGAACTGGGCCTGCCCCGCATCGCCTTCGAGGCGGCCCACGTCACCGTGGCCGCGCACCGCGCTCTCGCGGCGGCGCTGGAAGGCGTGGCCGAACTGGCGCCGGTTGAGGGATTGGTGGAGCGCCTGCGCGAGGTGAAGGACGACGACGAGGTGCAAACGCTGCGCCGGGCGATCGCGATCACCGATGCGGCCTTCGCCGCCTCGCTGCCGCGGTTGCGCCCGGAGATGACCGAGCGCGAGGCGGCCTGGATGCTCGAAGTGGCCCTGCGCATTGGCGGCGCCGAGGCGATCTCCTTTCCGATCATCGTTGCCGCGGGGCCAAATAGCGCCCTGCCCCACGCCCGTCCCGGCGACGAACCGCTCGGTCTCAATCGCCCTGTCGTCATTGATATGGGCGCCCGGGTGGAGGGCTACCATGCCGACCTGACCCGCACGGTGGTGCTCGGCGAGCCTGATGAGCGTTTCCGGCGGATCTACGCCATCGTGCTGGAGGCCCAGCGGCGGGCGATCGCCGGCATGCGTCCGGGCGCGCTGGCCCACGAGGTGGATGCCCTGGCGCGCTCCTACATCGCGGCCATGGGTCACGGCGACCACTTTGGTCACGGGCTGGGTCACGGGGTAGGGCTGGAGGTGCACGAGGGGCCGGGGTTGCGCCGGGCCCAACCCGACGCGCCCGGTGTGCGGTTGCAGGAGGGGATGGTGACGAGCGTCGAGCCGGGGATCTACCTCGAGGGTTGGGGCGGCGTGCGCATCGAAGATCTGGTGCTGGTCACCGCCGATGGCTGCGCCGTGCTCTCGCAGGCCCCCAGATTGGAAGTTGGATTGCCGTCGGGATGAAAAGGGGCCGATCGTTCTCCCCTTCTCTCTCCACAGCAGGTGGAGAGAGAAGGGGAGAAGCCAGGCTGTCCATCACCGCTCTTCCCTGGGCCGGATCACCAGCACGGGTACAGGGGCGGCCTGGATGACCTTCTGAGTGACGCTGCCGAAGACCCAGCGACTGATCCCGCTGCGGCCGTGGGTGGCGATGGCGATCAGGTCGGCGCGCTGACTCTCGGCGTACTCGAGGATGGCCTCGGCGGCGGGCATGGTGCTGACCTCGACGTTCACGGTGTAGCCCTCGCTGCGGAACGGCGCGGCGATGCGCTCGAGGTAGGCGCGCGCCTCGCTCTCCAGGCTCTCCTGCTCGTCGGCGGTGCTCGCGGCGAGCATCCCGCTGTAATCCACACTTGAGGTAAAGATGGGCGGCACGGCGCGGAGGAGGGTGATCTTCGTCGTACCCTCGCGGGCTGCCAGATCGCGCACATGTGGCAGCACCTGCTCGGCGAGGGCCGACCCGTCCAGCGGAACCAGGATGTGACGATACATACGCACCTCCTTGCAGCAACCTCTTCGTAACTGCGGAGGGTTGCCGGACGCGGCGAAAACGAAGACGAGGCCCGGAGGGCCTGCGACCTTCGTTCTCGTAAAGAGTATAACGGTTCGCGCCCGCGACGACGATCAATCGCGGGCTGCCGAGGGCGGGCTCACCGTCACGATCCCGTCCTCGGTTTCCGACTCGACCATCCAGCGCAGCAGATCCGAAACGGTAATCACACCGACGACCTGTTTGTCCAGCACCACCGGCACGCCGTGGATGTGATGGGTGATCATTAACTGCGCCGCCTCGCGCAGGCAGGTCGCAGGCGAGACGGTCAGCACCGGCCGGCGCATAAACTCGCGCAGCGGCAGATCCCTGATGCGCACACCGGGGCGATACTCGGCCTGATCGCCCGCGGGGGTGTCGGAGATGCGGTTGATGTCGCCCTCGGTCACGATTCCGACCAGCTCGTTGCGCTCGTTGACCACCGGCAGGCGTCGGATATTCTGCTCGGCCAGGAGTTGCCGCGCCAGCGGCAGGGTCACCGTCTCGCGCGCCACAATTGGCGGGGCGCTCATCCAGACGCGCACGCTATCCATCTCGTCCCCCTTCTGTTGCCGCCAGCGCGGCTCAGGCCGTCCAGCGGACGCCGCTGTGCAGCACCTCGACCAGGTTGCCCTCCCGATCCATCAGGAAGCGCAACGAGTTCCGCAGTTCGCAGTCGAGCACCGGGCAGGGAAGGATATGCTCCACCCCGTAGGGGCATGTGCCTTCGCGGCGGCAGGCGCCGACATACACGGCATAGCGCGGGGAGCCAGGGGGACCGTCGAGCATTCGCAGATGAATGGGCTCGTTCCGCAGATCGGGATCGAGCTCGATCAGATGCTCGCGGGCCACCCTGAGCATAGGATGCGGCGGTCGTTTCGGGCGTGCCATAACCTTGCCTTTCGGAATGGTCCGCGTGTGTCACGCTTGTGAAACCATGATCACAATAGCAAAGTCAACGCAAAGATTGTGAAAACTAATCGCAACACTCTGTTAAGATCTCTGGGCTTGCGACACACGGTGACGGATTGCCAGCGCCGGGCGTCTGAACATATCGAGAGTGCCTACCCATCTGAGACTCTCCCATGCACTGAGGCGAGGAACCTCGGGCGTGACCTTCAGGGTGGGGCCAGCATCGTTTTCCAGGCGGGCAGGGGCGTGGGGAAATCCGGTTTCCGCATGGATACATCAGCTTTCGTTGGGAAGGAGCTAGAAAGGAACCACGATGTTCAAGGGCTTCCGTGATTTCGTCCTCCGGGGGAACGTGGTCGATCTGGCGGTGGCGGTGGTGATTGGCGCGGCCTTTGGTCAGGTGGTTGATGGTTTCATCGCAGCGTTCATTGACCCGCTCATTGCCATCCTGCTCGGCGGCGCGGGCGAGGAACTCGCCTCGATCGTCTTCGGCAATTTTCCGATCGGGCTGTTCCTTTCGGCCCTGGTGACCTTCCTGCTCAAAGCCGCGGTGGTCTACTTCTTCATTGTGCGCCCCTTCGGCGATCTGGCGGCTAAATACGCGCCCAGGCCCGAGCCAACCGATGATGTGAAGCTGCTCACCGAGATCCGCGACCTGCAGCGGCAGCAAGTCGCCGCGCTGCAACGTGACGAGAGGAAGTAACAGCCCTGGAAGGGGCGGCGCGGGCAGGCAGAGCCTCCCAGTAGTTTCGTTTGCTGTTCCGCTCGCCGCGAAGGCATGCCCCCGCCGGGGTGAGACCGCTGTTTCCTGTCACCAGATCGCATTGGGACGCCATGTACGGCAATCCAAAATCGTATCACAACCTCCCCTGGGCCTTCAGGCGCAAATAGGTGTTCACCACGCCGGCGCTGAGGTGGTCGGCGGGCACGTCAACGGTTAGCACGCCGGCGCGGTTGAGCCGGTCGAGCAGCATGCGCCGTTCATCGAGCAGTTCTTCGGCCACGGCGCGCCGGTACAGGCCGGCCCCATCGCGGGCCGCTTGCCCGGCCGCGTTGCTCACAAAGGGGTCGCTGACGGTAACGCACAGGGGCAGGTGCTGGCGCGCCAGCCGGGCCAGGTGGGTAACCAGGGGCTCAACCGCTTCGGGGAGCGCCAGGTCGGTGAAGAGGACGATCAGGGCGCGACGGCGCTGCCGTTGCGCCAGGTAGCGCAGGGCCGCGCCGTGGTCGGCCTCCACCGGTTCGGGTTGCAGGTTGTACAGGCTTTCCAGCAGGCGCTGGAACTGCGGCTTGCCGCGCCGAGAGGGCACGTAGGTTCGCACCCCGTCGGCAAAGGCCAGCAGGCCCACATGATCGCCCCGCAGCAGCGCGACGTAGCTGAGCAGCAGGGCGGTGTTGACCGCGTAATCCAGGCGCATCAGGTCGCCTACCGGCGGGGCCATCAGGCGCCCGCAGTCAATCACGCAGATCAGGTGCTGGCTGCGCTCGGCCTGGTAGTCGGCAGCAATCGGGCGCACCCGCCGGGCAGTGGCCTTCCAGTTGATGCGCCGGAACTCGTCGTCGGGGGTGTAGTCGCGCAGGCGCTCGAACTCGCCCCCCACCCCCCGCGCGCGCGTCGGGCGCAGCCCCAGTTCGCGCAGCATGCCCCGGCGTGCCAGCAGGTCATACTTCCGCAGTTCCAACACGTTGGGATAGACACGCACGCAGGCCGCCGCCGGGTAGCGCGCCTGCCGGACGAGCATCCCCAGCGGCCCGCGGTAACGTAGCACCACGTCGCCGAACTGGTAGTCTCCCCGGCGCAGGGGGCGCACGTGGTAGCGCGCCTCGTAGACATCGTAGGCCGGGATGGCGCCGCTCAGGAAGTGCGCGTCGGCGGGGAACTCGTGAGGGTGTTCGTCGCGGAGCGTAAAAGCTACGGGCCGGGGGCTGGCATTGGCGAGGATAATCGTGATCAGGTTTTCGGCGCCCAGCGAGAGTTGCGCGTCGTGGACCCGCTCCACGTCGATCTGGGCCGGCCGGGGCGTCAGGAGCGCGTCGCTCAGGGTCAGCCCTGCCACGATGGCCAGGTACGCCAGTGCGAGCCAGATCAGCGCCGGCGCGAAGGCCGACAGCGCGATTGGCGGGGCGGCCAGCAGCAGCAGGATGAGCAGACGCGGAGTCGGTAGCATTGCCACTATTGTACCTTGAAACCGCGCCAGCGCCGTGCAATAATGCAGGCTGTCAAGGGTATGAATAATCCGTGTGGCTCGGGAAGAGGGAGGGGAACCCCGGGTTCCCTATGACACTGCCAGAGGGAAAGTTCGGGAGCGTTTTCCCCTCCCGGACCCTCCCTGGCGTAGCTTCGGTTGGGAAGCGGAACGTTGGCGCTCGCCAGTTTATGACAAAGGAGGTCCGCTATGGCCCGAGCCGAGCCTGTCCCTGATGCCTCCGTCTCCGGAGGGATGCTCCTGCCGCGCGAGGCGAACCTGCCGCCAGTGCCGCTTGAGCATACGACCATTGCTATCGAGGTGGTCGGCCCGCTGGCTGAAACGCTGATGACTCAGCGCTTTCGCAATGGCCACCACGCGGCCCTCGACGTGCTCTACGTCTTTCCCTTGCCCTCCGAGGCGGCGGTGAGCGGGCTGGAACTGCGGGTCGGCGCGCGGATGATCCGCGGTATGGTGCAACCTCGCGCCGAGGCGCAGCGCATGTTCCGCGAGGCCGCTGAGCGCGGCCACGACGCGGCGCTGCTGGCCCAGGAGCGTCCGAACATGCTCAGTCTCGAGGTGGCCAACCTGCAACCGGGTGAGGTGGTGGAGGTGCGCCTGCGCTACTTCGAGCGTGTGCCCTACGATGATGGCTGGTTCACCCTGGTGGTGCCGACGGTGGTGCTGCCCCGTTACTTGCCAGGGGGTATGCTGGCCAATCCGAAGGACGGCGCTGTGCCCCTGCTGCCACCCAATGTCGCCGGCCATACCCTGGCCGTCGAGATCAGTCTCGATGTGGGCCGCCTTGCCGAGATTGAGGTTCCTGACGACCAGTTTGAGGTGCGCGAGGTGCGCGGGCGCCACCTTGCGACCCTGCGCAACCCCGATGCGGTTCCCGATCGCGACCTGGTGCTGCGCTACCGCCCGGCAGGCGCCGGCTATCGTGCCGCGACCTTTGTCTTCCGCGAGGCCGGTCATCCCGGCGCGCTGCTGTTGTCGCTGACGCCCGAAGCGGTTCCCGCGCCCGAGGAGGTGCTGCCCCGCGAGATGCTCTTCGTCTTCGACCGCAGCGGCTCGATGGGGGGCGAGAGCATTGTACAGGCGCGGAACGCCCTGCGCGCCTGTCTGCGCGCACTTAACCCCGGAGATAGTTTCAATATCTTTCCATTTGACAACTTTGTGGAACGTCTTGCCCCCACGCCCTTGCCCTTCACCCAGGCGAACGTTGACGCGGCGGATCGTTTTATTGCCGGCATTCAGGCCCGTGGTGGCACCGAGATCGTCGCCGCCCTGGCCGAGGCGCTGGCCCAGCCGCGCGATCCGAAACGCCTGCGCGTGGTGGTCTTCCTCACCGATGGGGCGGTGGGCAACGAGAACCTGGTGTTGCGAGAATTGACCGCCCGTCTGGGAGAGGCGCGCGTGTTCGCCTTTGGCGTGGGGTCGGCGGTGAACCGCTTCCTGCTCGATAAGCTGGCCGAGGTGGGCCGGGGCGTGACCGAGTATATTCTGCCCGGCGAGCCGATCGAGCCAGGGGTTGAACGCTTCCAGCGCCGCGCCGCCCTGCCGCTGCTGCGCGATCTGCACATCGAGTGGGGCGGGGCCGACGTGAGCGATGTGTTGCCTGCCCCTTTGCCCGACCTCTACGCGGGGCAGCCGCTGATCCTCATGGCCCGCTTCAATGCCCCCCACGACCAGCGGGCCCTGCTGACGATCAAGGCCCGCGCCCCGCGGGGCGGTTTCGCCGAGACGCTCGTGCTCGACCTGCCGGCAGCCACGCCCGACCGCGGCGGGGTCTGGGCCGCACTGCCGAGGCTCTGGGCACGGGCGCGCATCGCCGTCCTGGAGGATACGGCCCGGCTGGAGCCGCGCCACGCCCCGGCGCTGGAGCAGGAGATCCTGGCCCTGGCCCTGGAGCATGGACTCCTCTCCAGCCAGACCGCCTTCGTCGCGGTCGAGGCGCCGCCGCCGGATGCCGGGCGCCAGCGCGCCGAGGGGCGGGTGGTGGTTCCGGTACATCTCCCCGCCGGCACGCAGCGCGAGGCCTTTGAAGGTCCGCCGGTGCCCACGCTCCTGGGCGGCGTGATGTACGCGGCCAGCGCCATGCCGACCTTCAGGGCGTCCTTCGGGCGAGTTCTGGCGCGCGCCGAGAGCCTGGATGAAGTTGTCCCGTCTGTGGCCAAGCCAGCCCGTGGCGCCTCCCCTGCGGCGCCGCCGGCGGCCCCCACGCCAGTGGAGCGCCGCGATGCGGCCCTGCGCTACCTGGCGCGCACACAGGCGGTCAATGGCAGTTGGGCCGAGGATGAACACGCCACCACCCTGGCGGCGCTGGCCTTTGCTCTGGCCGGACATACCGCCCAGGCGGGCGCGTTTCGCCCTCAACTCATCCGCACCGCCCGCTGGCTGGCGGCGCGCGCCCCCGCTGAGGGCGCCCTGGCCGCCCTGGCCCGCGCCGCGCTGGAGGGTGCGCCGCTGGAAGCGGCCGCCGCAGCCTCCGCGGCGGAGGCGACCCTGCACGCCGCGGGGCTGAGCCGGGCCGATGCTATTGCCCTCCAGCGCCTGGGCGGTGACGCCGATGGCGTCCTGGCGCCCCCCGTCGCCGATCCCCTGTGCCCCGTGGCGACGACGCTGGCCCTCACCGCCGCGCTGGCGATCGTTGTGGTTGATTAGGTGCGGGGAAACCTGGTTTCCCCGCACCCTGGCCGGAGTCTGGAAAGGCGCGGTCCGCCCGGGCGGGAGGGTTCGGGCGGGCTGCGCCCTCCCGGCGGCCCCTGAATGGCGCCTTCGGGGCAAGCGGGTCGCCCTGTGCCCCGGCCTGCGGCAGCGTCCTCACTCTAGCGGAGCGAACCTCGATGCACACCCAGGCCCTCGCGGAGCAGATCCGTACCGAAGCGCGCAAGGTGCTGGTTGGTCAGGATGAGCCATTTACCCTCTTGCTGGTCGCCCTGCTGGCCGGCGGTCACGTCTTGCTCGAAGGTGCGCCGGGCACCGCCAAGACGCTCATGGCCAAAACGCTGGCCCTGCTCGTGCAGGCCGAGTTCAAGCGCGTGCAGTTTACCCCCGATCTGATGCCCTCGGACGTGCTGGGCACCCAGGTGTTCGATATGGCGACGGGCCAGTTCCGGCTGCGGCGCGGGCCGATCTTTACCCAATTGCTCCTGGGTGATGAGATCAACCGCGCCCCGGCCAAGACCCAGAGCGCCCTGCTTGAGGCTATGGAGGAGCGTCAGGTGACCATTGAGGGTGAACGGTTGCCCCTGCCCGACCCCTTCTTCGTGGTCGCCACCCAGAACCCCATCGAGTACGAGGGCACCTATCCCCTTCCCGAGGCGCAACTTGACCGTTTTCTCTTCAAGGTGCTCCTGGAGTATCCGCCCTCCGAGGTGGAACTGGAGGTCCTGCGGCGTTACCACCACGGCTTCGACGCTCACCGGTTGGAGGAAGCGGGTTTACACCCGGTGGTTGCGCCCGCCGATCTGCAAGCCTGCCGCGCCGAGATCCGCGAGGTAACCGTCGAGGAAGGCGTGCTCGGCTACATCGGGCGCATCGCTCAGGAGAGCCGGCGCAGCCCCGACCTGCTGATGGGTGGCTCGACCCGTGCCAGCATCGCCCTGCTGCTGAGCGCCAAGGCCTACGCTGCCATCCACGGGCGCGCCTTCGTGACTCCCGATGATGTGAAGGCCCTGGTGCGTCCGGTCTACCGCCACCGGATCATGCTGCGGCCCGAAGCCGAGATCGAGGGATTGACGCCCGATACGGCCCTTGGGCGCGTGCTTGCCCGCGTCGAGGCGCCACGTTGAACCGCCTATGCGTCAGCCTGCCCTGCCCCTTCCGCCGCCCCTGCGCGGCGCCGATCCGGACTCGTTCGCCCACGATACGGTGGTGCGCCGTCTGCCCGCCATTGCCGGGCGCGTGCTCACCGAGAACGATCTCGATCACCAGGCGGCGCGCGCCATCGCGGCCCTGGTCGCCGAGATACCCTCAGCGCCGCTGCGCCCCCTCACCGACCATGCGGCGCCTGATCTGGCCCTCTGGCAGGGCTACCTGGCGCCTTACGCCGGCCAGGACTGGCTCGCTGTGCCCTGGTTCCTCGCCGAGACGTACTTCTACCGGCGCATTCTGGAGGCGATCGGCTACTTTCAGCCCCGCGTCGGCGCCTATGGACGTGACCCTTACGCCCGCCAGAAGCGAATGGGGCTCGAACAAACGTCGCTGGCCGGGCTGAACGATGAGCCGCTACCCCTCGACGCGGCGCTGCGTGGCGCGCTGTGGGGCAACCAGGCCGACCTGAGCCTCTGGCCCGCGGACACGAGCGACAGACCCGGCGGCGCCACTCTGCTGGCGGACGACGGCCCGGCGGTCCTGGCCCATTTCGACACGCTCATCGCTCGCTCCACGACGGTGGATGTCGTGCTCGACAATGCCGGGGCCGAACTGGTGCACGACCTGCTCCTGGCTGACGCGCTGCTTGCCCGGGGCCTGCGGGTGCGGCTGCACGTCAAGGCTCACCCGACCTTCGTCTCCGACGCGACCGTTGGCGACGCCCGCGATACCATAGCCTGGCTGGCGGAGCGGCCCGGCCCCGGCGCCACCGCCGCCAGGCGGCTCATAGCCGCGCTGGCCACCGGTCGCCTGACGCTGCACGACGACTGGTTCTGGACCTCGCCCCTGGCGGGCTGGGAGATGCCCGAGGCGCTCTTTCACACCCTGGCGACGTCGGGGTTGCTGATCAGCAAGGGCGACGCAAATTACCGTCGCTGGCTCGGCGATCGCCACTGGTCTGCGGACACCCCCCTGGAAGCCGTCCTGGGCTATGCCCCGGCCCCACTCCTGCTGCTACGCACCTGCAAATCCGAAGTGGCGATCGGCCTGGATCAGGCGCGCGTCGCGGCGGCAAACGCTCGTGATCCGCAGTGGATGACCAGCGGGCGCTGGGGCTTAGTGCAGTTTCTTACAATGGCAACAAGCGGGGTGTAGGGAAAGTCCCCGCACACCGCAGGGTCGTTTGCAGAGATGAAACCTCCTCCAGAAACCTCTTGCCGGCGCGGCGTCGCCGCACCGGCAAGAGCAGGATTGCCGGGGCTTGTGGCCCCTGCACCCCCCGCCGAGACGAGGTCTCGTTGCAGGACTATCCCTCCATTGCCTTCAGATCCTCGACAACCGGCCTGGCAGCCTCGGTCAATTCGGCGTTCACCTCGCCAAACACCTTCGCCGTATCCTCGCGGTTGACGATGATCCGCTCCAGGCCCTTGCCGATGATCTGGTCGCCGTTGCGCACGAAAACGCGCGCGGCGTCCTGGGCGCGGGTCAGCGGCAGTTGCTCCACCGCAGTCTTGAAGTTGGGGTTCTCGGTGAAGAAAGCCTGCATCTCCGGCGACTGTTTCGTGCTGATGCGCACTGGCATGTAGCCTGTGTCGCGCGCCCAGATGCCGGCCTGCTCGGGGTTGGTGGCGAAGGCGATGTACTTCATCGCGGCGAGCTGCTTCTCGGCGGGCGTGTCGGTGGGAATGGCCAGGCCCGAGCCGCCGGTGCAGCAGCCGAAGCTGGTCTCTTTGGGCAGGAAGCCCACACCGACCTCGAAAGGCGCGTTCTGGGTAATGCCCCGAAGACCGCCGGTCGAGGCCAGCATGGCGGCCCCGACGCCGCTAATGAAGTCCTTGTTGAGGTCCTGCACCAGGGTGGCCCAGCCAAACTTGTTGGCGGTATCCTGGTAGAACTGCCCGGCCCGGAGGGTGTTCGGGTCGGTCATGGTCATGGTGAAGTCCGGCAGCGAGTACTGGCCGCCGTGCTGCCAGGTGACGCCCTGGAACAGCCAGGCGATGTAGCTGGCCCCGGTGGGGTGCAGGAAAGCGGCGCGGGTCAGTTTATCGCCCTCTTTGACGACCAGCTTCGTCGCCCACTCGCCAAACTCGGCCCAGGTCTCAGGGGCGCGGTCGGGC
>CAKZSI010000004.1 GCA_937918935.1 uncultured Chloroflexales bacterium
GGAGGGCTTTGCCCTCCCAGACCCTCCTGTTCGAAAACCTGGCCGATGCAGCACGCAGGCTTCAACCCGGAGGGTTGCACCATGGCGGCGATCACCCCTCGTTGATGGTAAAGCTGTAGCTTATGTCTACCGTTGGGCGCAGCATGGCCCAGACGGGGCAGTAGCGATCGCGCGAGAGTTCGATGGCCCGCTGGCAGGCAGCCGGGTCGAGACCGCTGCCAGTGAAGCGATAGTCGAGGCGAATGGCGGTGTAGACGCGGGGATACTCATCGCGGCGCACGCCCGTGGCGATGACCTCGAGGCCGCGGAGATCCTGGCGTTTCTTGCGCATGATCGAAACCACGTCCATTCCGGAGCAGCCAGCCAGGGTCATCAGCACAGCGGCCATTGGCGATGGAGCGACGCCGGCGCCCTCGCCGGGGCTGTCGAGGTCAATCGTTCGACCGGCGCGATCTTCGCCAACAAAATGCATCCCCTCGGCGAGGCGCAGGGTGACCGTCACTTCTTCGGACATGCGAACGTCTCCTTTCAACCTTCCACGCCATTCCTACATTTGATGCCGTTCGACCAGCGAACGATACAACTCCAGGGTGCGGTGGGCGATGGCATCCCAGCTAAAATGCTCCTCGACCCGGCGGCGCCCGGCCTGGCCGAAGCGTTGCTGCAAGGCGGGATCGCCGGCCACCCGGTTGATTGCTGCGGCCAGATCGGCGGAGAAACGGGCAGGGTCGAGCGGATCGAAGGTGCCGGGTTTCAAGGTGAGGGGCACCAGGAGACCGGTCTCCTCGGGAACGACGACCTCTTTGATACCCCCCACCGCCGAGGCCACCACGGCAGTTTCGCAGGCCATGGCCTCGAGGTTGATGATGCCAAAAGGCTCGTAGACCGACGGGCAACAGAAGACCGTGGCGTGGGAGTACATCTGGATCACATCGGGGCGGGCGAGCATCTCGCGGATCCAGATGACGCCGGGGCGTCCGGCGCTGACGGCGGCGACACGCTCCTCCATCTCGCGGCCGATTTCGGGGGTATCGGGCGCACCGGCGCAGAGCACAATCTGGAGGCGCGGGTCAATCTGGGGGATGGCGTTGACCAGGTGGATAATGCCCTTCTGGCGAGTGATCCGCCCGACGAACAGCACGTAGGGGCGCGAGGGATCGACGCCGTAGCGGATGAGGGCATCGGTGGCGGTGACGGGGCGATATTCGGCCAGATCAATGCCATTGTAGATGACGTGGACCTTCTCGGGAGCGATGGAGAAGAGGCGCAGCACATCTTCGCGCGTCTCGCGGGAGACGGCGATTACGGCATCAGCCTGTTCGATGGCGGTGCGCTCCATCCACGAACTGAGGTGATAGGCGTTGCCGAGTTGCTCGACCTTCCAGGGGCGCAGGGGTTCAAGCGAGTGGATGGTGAGGACGTAGGGCACGCCCCAGAGCTTGCTGGCCAGGAGACCGCCCATGTCGGTGTACCAGGTGTGGCAATGGACCACACTGGCATCGAGGTTGTCCTTGGCCATGAGCAGGGAACGATTGAAGGCGTCCACTGCGCCTACGAAACGGGGATCGGTATTGCGAGTGGTCTCCTCCCAGCGCGGGTAGCCGCGCACAGTGAGGTTCGGCGCGTCCACGCGCTGGTCGCCGAAGCAGCGCACCTCCACCGGCACCACTTTGCTCAAGGCGCGGCTGAGGTACTCCACGTGCACGCCGGCGCCGCCGTAGACATTCGGCGGGTATTCGTTGGTGAACAGGGCGACTTTGCGCAGGTCTGGCATAACGTTTCCTGTTGTTGGCGGCCGGTGGGTCAGGTAGAGACGGGGCGGAGGTAGTATAGCATTTCCGGGGCCAGAGCCCGCAAGGTGCACATGTACAAAGATTTTACTCACCGCAGAGAACGCGGAGGGACAGGGAGAGTTTCAGAACGCCTGGCCTCTGCGTCTCTTTGGGCGCTCTGCGGTACATCTGAACCACTACCCAACGGCCAGGGGTGGAGGTGTAGAGCGATAAAGCAAGATTGACGTCCGGAAAGCTCACCGCGGCGCCATGCGCAACGCCCCATCAAGGCGGATCACCTCGCCGTTAAGCATCGGGTTCTCGATGATGTGCTCGACCAGAGCGGCGTACTCCTCAGGGCGTCCCAGGCGCGGGGGAAAGGGCGCCTGCTGGCCCAGGGAGACACGGGCGGCTTCGGGCAGGCCGGCCATCATCGCGGTGTCGAAGAGGCCCGGCGCGATGGTCATGACCCGGACGCCAATGCGCGCGAGTTCGCGGGCCGCGGGCAGGGTGAGCGCGGCGACACCACCTTTGGAGGCAGCGTAGGCCGCCTGGCCGATTTGCCCATCGAAGGCGGCGATGGAGGCAGTGTTGACAATCACGCCGCGTTCCCCCTCGTGGTTCGGCTGGTTGCGCGCCATCGCCTCGGCGGCGTACATGAGCATGGTGAAGGTGCCCACCAGATTGATCTCTACCGTGCGCCGGAAGCGGTGCAGGTCGTGGCGCCCCTCTTTGCCCAGGATGCGCTCGGCCAGGGCGATACCGGCGCAGTTGACCAGAATGTGCAGGCCATCGCCGTGCTCCACCGCGGCCACCACCGCCGCCGCGCAGGCGGCCTCGTCGGTCACGTCGGTGTGCACAAAGCGCCCGTCGGCCATATCGGCAATCACCTGGTGTCCCGGGCCGGGGTTGAGGTCGGCAACCGTTACGCGGGCGCCGAGGGCCGCCAGCCGCCGCGCCGTGGCCGCACCTAAACCCGAAGCTCCGCCGGTAACCAGCGCGCTCGTTCCGCGGATGTCCATTGTCGGGCTCCTCTTGTGTATTCAGGCGGTTCAGGAGGTATTGTACACCGCCTGGAACATCAGACAGCGATGCGCCCAACCGCGACCCGGAGGGTTGCGCTTTCGGGCAGACCCTCTCGTTCTGGCGAAGTCGCCTGTTATACCCTTTCCTGTTGAACAGAGCGCGTGTCGCATCGCCAGGTTTCACCGGGATGCTGTTTACGGCAATCGAAAATCCAAAATCCACAATCCGAAATACTATTAGCGGGCCACGGCCCACTCGAAGTGCATGCCATCGGCGGCGCCTTTGCCGTCGAAGTTCCAGTGGCCGCCCCAATAGAAGCCGTGGGCGTTGGCCAGGGGCACCAGTTCGCGCACCGATCCCGGTTGCCCCACCAGGGCCGGAACGCGCAACATGCCGTTCCAGGCGGCGTTGATGTCGAAGGCAGTACCGTAGGCGTGGTTGCTCAGGACGGTGGGATTGAGGCGGATGGTGCGCGGCACCCAGGCGCCATCGAAGGTTTTCAGCAGGTGTAGCAAACCGGCGGACTCCCAGGCGGCGAAGAGCCGGCGCAGTTGTTCGGCGGCGATGCGGTGGAAGAGCAGCCGCCCGCCGTTGCCCCCGGGTACGTGGGCAAGCTGGGGTATGAAGACCTCGACGAGATGCTGGCGCTCCCAGCCGTTGGTGATGCGAATGAAATCACCGCTAGCGCGGACCCACTCGATCCGGCCAAGGACGCGCTCACGGGCGCCGCCGTGATCGGTGAGGATCGAAAAATCGGGGCGCGGCGGCCAGGAAGGGTCTCCAGCACGGGGCGGGCCGGCCTGGGTGGACGGCTGTAGCGGGGGCAGAGAACCTGGTGGAGGGGCAGGCAGGGGCGGTGGCGCAGCAGGCTTCGGTTTCCATGCCTGCACCTGAGGTGGTTTCGGCAACTCGTGCATGCGGCGGATCACTCCGTCAGGGCCGGCATAGAGGGTATCGTAGGCCCAGACCTGTAGCTGGTAGCGAACGGCAGTGTGGCTGGTTTCATAGATGCCGGTAAGCGGCGCGCCGAGTTTCCACTCAAGCGCACACTGATGGAAGGGCGAGGACGGATCGTAGGGCGCACCGGCCACCTTGTAGGTCTCGTGCCAGATCAGTTCGTAGGCGGGATCGCGCGGATCGGTGGCGCTCAGGCGGCGACAGCCAGCCGGTTCGCTGGCCGGGGTGTAAAGAGTTTCTCCGGCGAAGACCTGCACTGCATAGGCGCCGTCGGCAGTGCGATAATTGCCGCTGAGGGGCGGGCCGAACCCGGCGTGCCGCGCCACCTGATGAAAGCGCCAGTCGGGCCGCAGGGTCTCGACGCCAATGACCGGGCCACGAGCCTTGCTCGCCTGGAGCGTCACGCGATAGCTTGCCTCAAGCAACTGGCGGGCCAGGCCGTGCGCGGGGATCTCGATGCGCCGGGGATCGAACAGGGCGCTCATCTGCTGGACAGCGGCGTAGTCAGTCCCCTCGTTGAAGATCGTGTCGCGGGCAAAGGGCTGAAAGTTGAAGCGCCGGCCATCCACGACCAGGGGAACTGGCTCGTTGAGACCCACCGGCGCGCCGAGGTTGTAGCGAGCTGCGTGCAAGGCAAAGGCCTGGCTCAGCTTGAGCGCGCCGCCGCGTGCCCGGTAGGTTTCGCCGAGGAGAAAGACAAAGAGTTCCTGCTCCGGGCTGAGCCCGCTGCCGAGGATCAACTGCTCCTCGGCCACCGCCGGAGCGGGCGGCAGGTAGGGAACAACCCGCTGATTGCCCGCCAGGGTGGGCGCAAGGGTGACCAGCGCAGACTGGCCCAGATTGTGGCGCGTCAGCAGCATGTGAAGCAAACGGTGCAGGGACTCGATCTGCGGTTCGGTAGGACCATCGGGGTGCGGTTCGAGACAGACGCTCAGGGCGATGCGGTCGAGGCGGCGGCGCCGCCCGGCGTGGATAGCCATCCCCAGGGCCGACCCGGCGCACGTGTCGGCGACAAGCTGGAAGACGCGCCCGGATCGGTCAAGGGCGTAATTGGGCAGCAGCGCGTGGTCAGCGCGGGTGGAGGCAAAGACGCGCCGGTTCGCAATGATAGCGACCAGTTCAATGTCACGACCCGCACGCGACAGCCCCCTGTGCTCGGGATGGCCAACTGTCTCGATCACATTCACGGTGAGGCTCATACCTGGTTCCCTGGCTGGATCACGAGATGATGCGAGGAGATTCTGTCCGGCAAGGCCGAGTTTACGAAGCATCGTAACATATAGAGCGAACCAGCTTGCCGGCGAGAGGGGGGAGCAGGCAGATCAGCCGCCTCATGGTCTTTGAACATATCATCCGCTCGATGCGCCTCACCCGGCGGCTCAAGGCGCGGGCTAGGGGATGCAAAGCCCGCTGGCATGGGCAAGAGTGGATTCGTTATCAAAAATCATAAGAATGACCTGTATAATAAAAAAAGCCAGTGACAGGACAATCTGGTATGGTAGCCAGTTTTTTGCGGGGGGGCTGCACCCTCCCGATCCCCCTCCCGCCGCATCCATATGACAGCCGACTAGCTCTCTCCAGGGCAACATGAACACACCTATTCAAGGCCACGCATTGAGTTACGAGGAGGCCCTGGGCCGGCTGCGGGCCATCGCCGCGAGCGAGGCCGCGTTGCCGTTGAACCCGGTGGGTCACAGCTTCGCGTTGAACCACGGCGCGACGGCCGAACGCTGCTACCTGCTCATTCACGGCTACACCAACTGCCCCCAGCAGTTCCGCGCCTTCGGCGAATTGCTCCATGCGCGGGGCCACAACGTCTACGTTCCGCGCCTGCCCTACCACGGCCTGGCCGACCGGCTCAACAACGAACACGGGCGTATGAATCGGACCGCGCTGTTACGCTACCTCGACGATGCGCTGGCGGTGGCGCGGGGTCTTGGCCAGCGAGTGGGGGTGATCGGCATCTCGGCAGGGGCGGTTCTGGCCGCCTACGCCGCGCAGTTCCGCACCGAGGCGGATTACGCCATGCCCATCGCACCGGTGCTGGGCACGCCGGCCATCCCCCGCTGGGTCACCCTGCCCCTGGCCAACGCGGCCCGTGTACTACCGAACCGCTACCGCTGGTGGGACCCGGTGAACAAAGACTCGCGCCGCAGCCCGCCACACTGTTACCCACGTTATGCCACCCGCGTCCTGGGGACCATTACGGGCATGGGGTTCGAGGTGATGCGAGCAGCGCGCCGCCGCCCACCCTGTGCGCGGGCGATCGTGATGGTGCTGAACGAGGCCGATGAGGCGGTGGACAACCTGCCGAACGAACTCCTGGCGGCCTACTGGCATGCCCACGGCGCTAGGTTGCGCCTGCACATGTTCCCCCGCGAGCGCCAGGTGATCCACGACTGTATTGACCCGGCGCAGGAGTTGCAGCAGGTGGATTATGTCTATCCGATTCTGCTGGAGCTGGCGGAGTGGGAGTAATCATGGATTGCTGTAGATGGTGTCCCGATGCGACCAGGAGAATCAACGGCTGCACCATCCCGCTACAGTCTTTCTGTGCAAAAAGGATGTGGGAGGGCTGCACCCTCCCACACCCTCCCTCGAGCGGAACAGCGGAGAACCCGGGGTCGCAATCGCTATTCGGTGGCGGTGGCGAGGTTCGCTGTCGGGACAGCGGGCGCGGCGCTGGCGCGGGCGAAGCCGGGCACATCAACGCGGATGATCAGCCAGACGCAGACCGCTAATCCGATGGCTTCGAGTAGAAACACCGTGGCATAGGCCAGCGTCAGCGAGCCGGTGGCCAGAAGGGCCAGGTCGCGGATGAAGCCGCCCATGAAGATCCCTACCCCGCGAAAGACGAGCTGGGCCACCGTCCACAGGCCCAGGTAGGCCCCGGCGCAACGATCGGAGGTCATAGCCATCAGCAGGGACACCGCGCCGACGGTGTAGATGCCGAAGCCCAGGCCGAAGAGCAATAGCACGGGGATCAACAGGGCACGCACCTCGGTCAGCGCGACCACGCTCAGCAACGCCAGTGGCAGGGCTGTCAGCAGCAAGCCGAGGACGGTGGTGGGCGTCTGCTCGTGGGCCATGCGGTTGCGAGTGACGATGATCGTGCTGATCAGGCTCACCAGGACCCCGACGCCCCAGTAGGCATTGAAGCGGGTGGTCTCGCCAGCGGGCAGACCGAAGACATCGCCGCCGAAGGGTTCGAGCACGGCATCCTGAGCGAAGGCGCTCATAGCGCCGAGGGCCAGGAACAGAAAGAAGCCCCGCGTGCGCCGGTCGGCCCACATCTCGCGCAGGAGGTGCGGCAGGGGCGGGCGCTCCTCGCGATCATTGGCCACGATGCCTTTCCCAGGCTGTTCGGCGCGGAAAAGGGCAAACAGAAAGAAGCCGAAAGCGATCGCCATGCCGATCAGAGTAATGCGCCAGAAGGTGGCCGGGTCGTACACCGGCATCAGCGCGCCGTAGACCACCCCGGCGATGGGAAAGCTCACCACCAGAAAGGTCTGCACGATGCTGAGGGCCTGGCCGCGTTTAGCGGGCGGGGCGCTGTCGCGCACCAGCGCCAGGTAGGTGCTGCCGGAAAGAAGGGTGCCAATGCCATACACCAGGAAGGCCAGGGTCACCAGTGTCCAGCCGAGGAGCGAACGCGGATCGGCCGCCAGGAGCACTGTGACGATCGGCAGCAGGGGGAGGGAAAGAACCATCGGCAGGCGCCCGGCCCAGATGTAGGGCAGGCGATGCAGGCCGAAGATGGGGCGAGTGTCGGAGCGGTAGCCAGCCCAGATGCTGAGGGGGGCGAGCAGGTAGCGCAGGGCCGAAAGCAGGGCCACCGGCGAGGCCCAGAGGCCCAGGTCGGTGATCAGCACCCGGTTCAATACGCCCGACGTCAGCAAGTCAACGAACGACGAGCCGATGTGAAAAGTGCCGAGGCGCATGGTTCGCCAGAGGCTGAAACGCTCAGATGTGTTGGTCTCCACGGTGACTCTCCAGGCTGCTGGTTGGGGCTTATTCGCCCCAACCCCGACTACGAAAGGTTTTTCCTGAGAGGGCCGCGCCATCCCCGATCCTCCCGCCTCGGGACGGGCGGCCACGCCCACTCACGGGATGGAAAAGAAAGTTCCCGGGAGCGTGTAACCCTCCCGGACCCTCCCGCCCGGGCCTCCGTTCACCTCAAGACGACTGTTCGTACGCAGCGGCGACGGCGAGGTGCACCTCATTGGCGACGCGGCTGATGCGGCGCAGGAGGCGCGCACTGGCCTCGGGGCGCAGGTGAGCCTCCTCGGGCAGACCCATGGCCGACTCCACCAGTGAATCGCGGAAGAACAACGCCGCTTCCAGGGCGGCGGTAAGGGGCATACCAGCCTGCCGGGCGCGGGCGGCGTATTCGCCCCCGATGCGACGCGCCTCAGCGAGCAGGTCATCATCATCGCGCGGGCTGTTGATGTAGTGGAGCACCACCCCCATCAGTTGCTGGCCAATGCGGCGCCAGGCGGCGCGCTCTTCATCGCTGATGCTGGCCAGCCAGGCCGGGCGGGGCGACGGCGCGGCGAGGTCGTTGCGCGTCTGGGCAAGGGCACGGGCGGCCCAGGCGCTGCCCAGGGCGTGGGCGCTGATGGGCCGGCGCGCTGCCAGGGCCTCGATGTCCTTGCGAGCAAAGCGCCGGTGGCCCCCCGGCGTAACATACACCGGCACCGCCCCATCGTCGGCCCAGCGCCGCAGCGTCGTGCTGTGAACACCGAGGAGCTTGCTGGCGGCGGAGAGAGAGAGATAGTGCGTATCGTCGCCCATACGAACCTTACCAAATCTAGGTGATCTTTGGTAATTATAGGTTGCATGGCGACGGGCTGTCAAACATGGAACGACAGGCGATCCCCCGCCTGAGAGGACTTCGCCCTGCGGCGGGCAGGGGTATGGGGAAACCTGGTTTCCCCACAGCCCTCCAACCAGCCTGGTAACGCCGGGCGCCTTTTCCCATACCCGCCCGTGGGTAGGGGCGCGGTCACGCGCCCTGCAAATGGGCATGCAAGGCCGTGTTGAACTCCTCCGGCTTCTCGAGGTAGGGCGTATGGCCACAGTCGGCCAGTTGCACCTCGCGGAAGTGGCCCCCGGCAGCCTCATAACGCTCCAGAAAGCGGCGGATCTGCCCGACCATCGGCTGCGGGGGATAGACCTCCTCGCCGGGCCAGTTGGGCAGCACGCCGAGCTTGCCCAGGGTGCCGACGTCGAACAGGCTCGCGTTGGAGACAATCTGGTCATCGGCGCCGTGCACCCAGAGGATCGGCGGCTTAACGGCGGCGGCCAGGATGCGCCCGGGCATCGCACCGAGGTACTTCGGCGAGAGGGCGTTATTCGGCCCCAGCACACCGGGGGCGACACCCGGCCAGTTCTCGCTCGGCGTCAGGTCGCCGGGATGGTGGTCGGGACGCACCTTGATGCTCAGCAGGCCGGAGAGCAACTCTTCTTCGCGGGCGGGGCGAAAGGGCGGCTTCCAGTAGTAGGTGTTCATCACCACCCGGGGGGCGGACTGGGGATTCTCCTCGCTGCGATCCTGGGCAGCCTCGCGCCGGGCGAACTCCTGGCTCACCAGGCCGGCGCCGGAACCGGCGAAGTCCGGCCAGATTGGCGTCCCGTCTACGTCTTTGGTGCCGCCGAAGCCGTAGGGCGAGCCGGGAGCGGCCAGGGTAACAGTAATGAGACGCTCGGGGGCGCTGGCGAGCAAGGCCCACGCCACCACGCCGCCAAGGGAATGGCCAACGACATAGAAGCGCCCGATACCCAGAGCATCGGCGAGGGCCAGCACGTCATCGGCAAAATCATCACACCCGCGCGTGGCGTCCACCGGTTTGAACTCGGTATCGCCGTAGCCGCGCAGGTCGGGGGCAATGCCCCGGAAGCCGGCGGGCAGGGCCAGCATGGTCTCTTCCCAGAACGTCGCTGAGGAGTTGTTCCCGTGGATGAAGATCACGGGAACGCCGTCTTCGGGGCCGCTGAAGCGCACGTGCTGGCGCAGGCGCGGCGTATCAACCATTTGCGAGGTGATGCCGGGCAGCAAGGGAATCGTACTCATGCGCGTTCCTCCTGTGGTGAGGTGACATAGGCGCGAACCAGGGCCTGCTTGTCGATCTTGCCCGCGGCGGTCTTGGGCAGCGCTTCGGCCCAGATGACCCGGCGGGGGAGCTTGTAGCGGGCGAGCCGCTCTCCGGCAAAGGCCAGCAGGTCGTCGCTATCGAGCGGTTGGCCGGGACGCGGCGCCACCACGGCCCAGCCCACTTCGCCCCACCTGGGGTCGGGGGCAGCGATGAGCGCCACTTCGGCCACCACGGGGTGGGCGGCCAGTACGCTCTCCACCTCGGCGGGATAGATGTTTTCGCCGCCGGAGATAATCACATCTTTCAGCCGGCCAACAATCGTGTAGTAGCCCTCTTCATCGCGCACGGCCAGATCGCCGGTGTGCAGCCAGCCATCGGCGGTGAAGGCCCTGGCCGTCTCGGCGGGGCGACCCCAGTAGCCCGCGCAGACGTGCGGCCCGCGAATGAGCAATTCGCCCACCGTGCCCGGCCCCACCTCGTGACCCTCGGCATCCACCAGTTTGAGGTCAATAAACATCAGCGGATGGCCCACCGCGCCCGGCTTGCGGCGCACGTCTTCGGGCGGCAGCCAGAAGGTGTTGGGACCGGCCTCGGTGAGACCGTAGCCGGTCTTGAAATCTACGCCCCGGCGCCAGAACTCTTCAAAGACAGGCATGGGGCAGGGCGCGCCGCCGCTGATCACCAGCTTGAGCCGCGAAAAATCAACCTCGGGCCAGCGGGGGTGCTGTTGCAGGGCGATGAACATGGTTGGCACGCCGAAGAAGAGGGTCACTACCCCCGAGTTGACCAGATCGAACACCTGGTCAACCTGAAACCCTTTGCAAACGACCGAGGCCCCGCCGACGAGTACCAGGGGCGCAGTGAAGACATTCAGTCCGCCGGTGTGAAACAGGGGCGCATTGAGAATGGCGACATCGCGGGCATCGAGGCCCCAGCTCGCCACGGTGTTCACAGCGTTCCAGGCGACGTTCCCGTGGGTGAGCACAGCCCCCTTGGGCGTGCCGGTGGTGCCGCCAGTGTAGCAGATCACCCAGGGGGCGTCCCAACTCAGGGCGAGGGGGGGCACAGGCTCATCGCAGGCATCGCGTTCATCAAAGACGACATCGCTCTCCGCAGCGCGGGTGGCAGCATCGAAGGCCATCCAGACGCGCACCGAGGGCGCCTGCGGGCGCAGATCGGCGATCAGCGGGGCGAATTCGGGGCCATACACGAAGACGCCGGGAGTGCCATCGGCGACCAGGGCGGCCAGTTCGGCGGGGGTGAGCCGCCAGTTGAGGGGCTGCATAATCGCGCCGATTTTCCCGCAGGCGAACCACAGATCGAGAAAGGCGACCGAGTTGTAGGCCAGCACCGCCACCCGTTCGCCGCGGGCCACACCGAGGCGCCGCAGCAGCGCCGCCGCACGGGTAGCCTGGGCATCCCAGGCGGCGTAGGTGATCGGTCGCATGCCGCATTCGGCATCGTAGAGGGCGGTCCTGTCAGGGGTCAGCCGGGCGCGCCGGCCGAGCCAGTCACCGAGATACATTTCCATAGGCACGTTCCTGTGTCAGGCCCTTGTTCAACGTCGGCCATTCCGCCGGATGGTCGGACGAAACCAGATCTTTCAGCTATGGTTCAGGCCGGAGTTACAGTGGCAAAGAGCCTCTCGCGGCTCCCCTTCCACCCGCTGCGGGCGCGCCCTGGCGGCGCCTGCACGTGTCCGCTGCGAGCAGAACCAGCGTGGTCCTTGCGGGGAGTCCCTCGTCATTACTGGTCCGTGAAGTAAGGTCTCTTGCATTTCCCCCCCCCTCCCAGCCTCCCCCCGTTGGGGGGAGGAGCCGGACGCCCTCCCCCAACGGGGGGAGGGTTGGGGAGGGGAAAGCGCTGTTCCGCCAGACCTTCCGGTCCGGCAATACTCAGCCTCTGTGGGGCTCGCCCCAGGCCACGCAGGCGGCAGCCCAGGCGTAACCGATGCCCGCGGCGGCCATCACCATCAGATCACCATCGCGCAGACGGCCAGGCTCCAGGCCCCGGCGGATCAGAAACATCTGGTCCTGCTGGCCAACGTGCCCAAGGTCGCTAAGGTAGCAACTCCGGTCCTCGCGCAGCCCCAGGGCCTCCAGGATGGCCCGGTGGGCGGAGCGTTTCATGTGCAGCAGGTTGAGATAGCCAATGTCGGCGCGGGTCCTGCCGCTGCGGGCGAGCGCCTCGTCAATCACGGCCAGGAAGTTGGGCATGGAAACTGCATCCAGGCGCTGCTTCATACCTTCGGGATCGGGCACGTCAATATAGTTGCGGCGCGCCGCGAGCGCCTCGGGGGTCAGCGGCTCGACGGTGCCGCCGGCAGGCACGATCACATCGAGGGAGAAGGACCCGTCGGTGATGATGCTGATGCCCAGCAGGTGATTGCGCGAGTGGCCCCGGCGCAGGATGAGCGCGCCGCCGCCGCAACTCAGCCCGATCAGGAAGCGCGAGCGCGGATTGGCATAATCCACCAGGTCACCGTTGCGATAGCCGCCGGCGATCAACACCGTCTCCACGCCGGGGTCGGCGACCATCAGCCCGCGGGCGAGTTGCAATGCGGCGATGGTGGCGCCGCAGCGCAGTTGGACATCCATGGCCCATGCGCGGCGAGCGCCGAGGTCGTAGGCCAGCTTGATCCCCGCCGTCCAGAGAGGATACTCCTTCCATTCCTCGGTAGTGCAGAGCACAACGTCGATGTCCTCGGGGCGAGTGCCGGAGCGCTCCAGGGCATCGCTGGCGGCGCGAAGGGCCATCGCATTGGTATGGTCGTCGGGGCCGGGTATGGGCTTGCGCTCAATCCCGAATCTGGTGATCAGCACCTCTTCAGGAATGCCGCTACGGCGGGCGATCTCCGCCGCGGTGATGGAGGCGGCCGGCACATAGGTGCCCACCTCGACGATACCGATGGGAGCGCTGTTCATACACCCGGCGTCCAACGACGGAATGTCCCGATCAATCCGCTTCAAAGGGAGCGCCTGTAGTCAGCACGTGATCACCGCCATTATAACGGTTCGCGCAGATCGGCGCGCAAACCCGGACGCCCGCCGGTTCACATCCTCTGGCGCAACTGGTTGAGCCAGGTCCGCTCTTCCGCTGAAAGCGGCGGCGGCGGAGGGTCCTGTTGATAATCAATTGAGAGATCATAGGCCGCTTCATCGTAGACCTCGCGCAGCGCCAGACCCAGGTCCAGCACCACGTCGTCATCAGGGGGCAGGAGCGGAACGGGAACGATCGGCAGAGGATCATGCAGGCGCAGAGGCCACACGTCGGTCGTGGCGGTCTGCGCGCGTGTCAGGGCGATGAGGTACGGCGTCTCTGGCAGTGTAGCATGAAAGATAGGACGCATGCCGCGCCGCAGCAGATCGAGTTCGAGCAGATGTACGCCGGCCTGATAGAGACGCTGGCGCTTGCGGCGATAGGCGCTCAGACCTGGTTCACGCTTGTTAACCGGGGAGATGATCTCGATTGACGTCACCAGTTGATTGCGGGCCGTATCGCGGATCTCGACATTGGGGATCTGCACTTCGACCGGCAGAAGCATCGGGATGGTCACGGCAGCCGGGGTAGTCGTCCGGGCCTCGCGGCGCAGCGGCTCGGTCGCAGTGGCGCTGGTCTCCGCCGGACGCTGCGCGCGCATGACCTCAACATCGGGGTACATCACCCCCAGATCACTTTCGGGCGTGGTATCCTCGACGACGTAGACGCTCAGACGCGCCGTATAGCGCGGGCGCAGGAGCGGGGTTAACACCTGCCGAATCTTGGCCGCCAGGGCATTATGCACATCGGGCCAGAGATAGCCTTCGAGGTAGGGGTCCATGCCTGGAAATGGGGAGGGCATAGGCGTGGTCCTTCATAGATAAGAGCCGCGCTGACGGCTGTTCCAGAGCTTGAGAGGGCACAGGCGTGCGCCTTCATAGCATAAGCGCCTCAGACAGGCGTCAGCAAGGGCTGCGTAGGCGTGTGGTATACTGCCCGTGGCGATCAGACGACGCGGGCCAGGCCGCCCGGAGGAGCTATGTCGAGCCTCGCCGTCGTTATTCTAAACTACAATCGCGCCGATCTGCTGGCGGATTGCCTGAAGTCGATCTATTCCGCGCCGACGCGCTGCGCGCTGACGGTCTGGGTGGTGGACAACGCCTCGACCGATGGCAGTGCGGAAATGGTGCAGACACGCTTTCCGCAGGCTCAATTGATCATCAGCCCGGTGAACGGCGGGTTTGCCTACGGGAACAACCTGGCCCTGCGGGCCATTCTCGCCGGCCCCCGGGTAAGTTACGTGCTTCTGCTCAACAACGACACCGTGGTGCCGCCCGGGGCGCTCGATGGGCTGGTGGAGTACCTGGAGCGCCACCCGGATGTGGGCGTGGTTGGCCCCAAACTGCTCCTGCCCGACGGCTCGCTCGATCTGGCCTGCCGGCGCAGCTTTCCCAGCCCCGAAGTCGCGTTCTATCGCATGGCGGGGCTGGCGCGGCTCTTTCCGCGCCACCCGCGCTTCGCCCGCTACAACCTGACCTACCTGGACCCGGATGTGGAGACGGACGTGGACGCAGTGGTCGGGGCCTGTATGCTGCTGCGCGAGAGCGTGATCCGCGAGGTGGGCCTGCTTGACGAGCGGTTTTTCATGTACGGCGAGGATCTAGACTGGGCCTACCGCATCAAGCAGTACGGCTGGCGAGTCGTCTACTACCCGCGGGTGGTGGTGTACCACTACAAACGCGCCGCGAGCAGCCGGCGACCCATTCCGTCCATCCACGCCTTTTACGACGCGATGCGCATCTTTCATCGGAAGCACTATCGCG
This sequence comes from uncultured Chloroflexales bacterium, assembly GCA_937918935.1. Taxonomy (GTDB): domain Bacteria; phylum Chloroflexota; class Chloroflexia; order Chloroflexales; family Chloroflexaceae; genus JACAEO01. The sequence goes on from CAKZSI010000004.1 coordinate 14,653, forward strand.
CGATAACGCCGGCCCTGCTCAACGCGCTGATTGAGAGCGGCATTACCGCGAAGGAGTTGCTGGCGCTTGGCCGTAATCTCCTCCTCCCCCCGGCGGCGCGCCGAGTCGGTTAGGGCGCGCCCGGCCCTGCGGCCCCGCACCTGGCGCGCTTTGCTGCGCCTCGGGTTGATCCTCTGCGACCTGGTGGCGCTCAACGGCGCGGTCGTGGGCGTGTTCCTCTATTTTCGCTCGACGATCGAGGCCGCGGGCGATCGCCTGCCTTCCAACCCCATGGACGTGGCACGCTTCGCCTTGCTCTTCAACCTGACCGCCCTGATCATCTTCGCCGCCAATGGTCTCTACGAGATGCGCCGGGGCGCCTCACGGGTTGACGAGGCTTTCAAAGTGGTTACGGCAGTGTCGCTGGTGGCCGTGGCGGGGATCGTCATCAACACCCTGCTCCCGCAACTGGGCCGCCAGGATCTGCCAATCACCCGCGACGTGCTGGTGTGGAGCTGGGCGATCGCCATCGGCGCGGCGGTGCTGCTCCGCGGCCTGCACCGCGGCGTGGTGTACTGGCTGCGCCGCCACGGCATCGACACCCGCCGGGTGGTGCTGGTCGGCGCCCGCGAGCCAGGTCAACTCGTCTGGCGCACCATTCGCCGGCGTCCGGCCCTGGGGTATCGCGTGCAGGGCTTCGTGAGCGACACGGCCCCGGTCGGCAGCGAAGTCGAAGGCTTGCCCGTCCTCGGACGCACCAGCCAGCTCGGGCGGGTGGTGCGAGCCACCCAGGCCGACGAGGTGATCATCGCCCTGTCGGGGCGCTCTACCCAGGACCTGCTGGAGATCATCAGCCTGGCCGAGGATGAGTCGGTCGAGATCAAGGTCTATCCCGACACCTTCCAACTGATCACCAACAACGATATTTCGATCGGTGATCTGAGTGACCTGCCGCTGGTATCGGTCAAGAATGCTGCGCTCGACAACCCCTGGAACCGGGCTCTCAAGCGCGCCCTGGACATCGTGGTGGCGACCACCGTGCTGCTGCTCGGCGCCCCGGTGCTGCTGCTCATTGCCCTGGCCATCCGCCTGGAGTCGCCCGGACCGGTGTTCTTCCTCCAGGAACGGGTGGGGATGGACCAGCAACCCTTCTGGATGATCAAGTTTCGCACCATGCGCGTGGACGCCGAGCAACTCGGCGCCTGGACCACGCCCAACGATCCCCGCGTGACGCGAGTAGGGCGCTTCCTGCGCCGCACCAGTCTCGATGAATTGCCCCAGTTGATCAACGTACTGCTGGGCGAGATGAGCATCGTCGGCCCGCGCCCCGAACAGCCGCGCTGGGTCGAGCAGTTCAGCCAGCAGATTCCCCGCTACATGCGCCGTCACAAGGAAAAAGCCGGTCTCACCGGCTGGGCCCAGGTCAACGGGCTGCGCGGCGACACCAGCATCGAGGAACGCACGCGCTACGATCTGTACTATATTGAAAACTGGTCGCTACTGTTCGACATCAAGATCATTCTGCGAACGGTCGTCAATTTTCTCACCGGAAAGCAAGAAAACGCATATTGACGCTCGCGGACAGGGGGTGTATAATGCACCCTCGGCTGAGCCAATCAGCCATAGTACTCGCGCCCCCCGTTACGTTTTGGTGACGGGTTTCGCGTTCCGGGAAGGCACCCGGCACAGCGCAACACGCAACACCGAACACGAAACGGATGTCGTCATCACGGCGGTCGCTGTTGACCTCCTCTCTTTCTGATGGCGCCGGGCGGGCTTTTGTGAGGTTTTATGGACGTCTGCCAACAACTGCGCGCACCTGCGCTGCGCATTGCGAACAGCATCGCCATGCGGCTTGCGGCTGGGCAGGCGTTTCATTGGCCTGCCTCTGGATAGTTACGCCTCGCGCGTCGTTCCTCTCTGGTTCTCCGCAAGCCCTTGCCGAGGCAGGGGCTTTTTTGATCCCCCAGCGCAGCGCACCACCGCCTGTTCCAGTCGGACTGTGAGGATGCACCTCACGGTTTGAATCCGTGCGCGCTAGAGCGCAATGCCGCCCCCTCGGGGCGGTGATCTGACCGTGCGGTTCGATCACCGTCGTTGGATGCGGGAGCGTCCGGCGCTCCGGGGCTGGTCGGAGGAGGATGGGGAAACTTTGTCTCCCCACGCCCCGCCAGACGGCCCGGAAGGGTGCGGGGAAACGAGGTTTCCCTGCACTCCCGTCGGACGGCCCGGAAGGGTTCGGGGAAACCCGATTTCCCCTGGAAGATTGCATGGCACCTGGGAGGGATCGATAGAACGTGAATCAGCAAACCTACGCCGACTATATGCGGGACCACTTCGGTTTTACGGGTGAGGGCCAACTGACCGACTTTTTGAGCCGCGAGGGCGGCGAGTTGATGCTGGGCGGCCGGTTGAACCTGTCCGAGCTGGCGCGGAGCCGCGGCGCTCCCCTGGAGGTCGTTTACACCCCGCAGATCAGCACCCAGATCGCCCGGATGCGACACTGGGCCAGGGGGGCGCGGCGGCGCGCCGAGTATGCAGGGCGCTTTCTCTACGCCTACGCCACCAAGGCCAACTTCGCCGCCGAGGCAGTGCAAACGGCGCTGCAAGCCGGCGCGCACTACGAGACATCCGCCGCGGCTGATGTGGTGATCGCCCATGGACTGTTTCGACAGGGGTTGCTTCCCCACGATCGGCTGATCTTCTGCAACGGCTCGAAGGAAGCGGGCTACCTGGAGGCGATCCGCAACCTGCGCCATGCGGGCTGCGCCAACGTGATCCCGGTGCTCGACGATCTGGACGAACTGGAGGCGCTGCTCGACAATCCGGCGGCGCTGCAATTCGGGGTGCGCGAGCGCGCCGCGGGCAACCGCGACGGGACCCATCCGGGCAACGATCGTTTTGGCCTGACCGCCGAGGAGATCGAGCGGGCCGCCGCGCGCATCGCCGGCAGCAGGCATCAACTGGTGCTCTACCACGCTATGATCGGCAGCCAGGTAGAAGATGAGGCCCACTTCCTGGCAACCCTGCGCGAGTCGGTGGAGAACTACGCGCGCCTGCGGCGCGTCACCCCCACGTTGCGCTACTTCAACTTCGGCGGGGGGATGCCAACGTCGGGCTACCGCCTGGGGTTCAGCTTCGATTACGAGGGCTTTCTGACCCGGCTGATGGTCACCATTCGCGATACCTGCGCCGCGCATGGCGTACCCATGCCGGATCTGATCGGCGAGTTTGGACGCTACACCGTGGCGACCCACAGCGTCGTGTTGCTCGAGGTCGGCGCGGTGAAGCGAGGCCAGCCGGGCGCGCCCGACTGGTACCTGGTCAACGGAAGCATGATGGTCACCCTGCCAGACTCGCTGCTGGTTGACGGGCAAGAGTTCGTGATCCTGCCGTTGAGCGACTGGGAGCGCCCGGCGCGCCCGGTGCGGCTGGGAGGGCGCCGCACCTGCGACAGCGATGATGTCTACCCGCGCCCAGACCGCGCACCGCTGATGTTGCCCGACACCGGCGCGGGCCTGGTGCTGGCGATCTTCGGCGTGGGCGCCTACCAGCAGATGATCTCGGGGCGCGGCGGGGCACACCACTGCCTGAGCCCCGAACCGGCGCGGGTCATCGTCACCGAGCGCGAGGGCCGGCTCGTCTCGCGCTACGTGCCCCAGCAGGATCAGGCGACGATCACCCGGCTGCTCGGCTACCAGCCACACCTCACGTCACTGGCGGAACCGGCGCCGGCCACCGTGGCCGCCCGCCCGCCGCGGGTCGCGCCGCTGGTGATGCGACCGGCAGGCAACCAGCGCCGGCGCGGCTATCCGCGGCAGCCGCGGATAAGCCGTGTTGTCGCGGCAGGGGATTAATGGGATTCTGGATTGCCGTATGTGGCGTCCCAATGCGACCTGGCGATCATGTGCGTGCAGCGTGTTTAACAGGAACTGGTATGAGGTTCTGGTAACAAGCCTCAACCTCTACTCGGGGGCGGCGTGGCCGCCCCAAACCCACGGCCTCCAGCAGCCGTCACACCAATCCCGGCCGGAGGGATGAAAGCCATTTCGCCCCTCCGGCCTGAACTGGTATAATGGCCGGCGCTATGCGTAGAATTGTCGCCGACCTGATAGCCCTGCTTCTGGTTCTGACGACCGCCTTCTTCGGCCTCGGCCTGGTCTATTCTGGCCAGCGCAGCGCCGCCTTCGATGTTATGGCCCTGCCCGCGATGCTGCCCACCTCGGGGTTGCACGCAGTTGAAACCCTGGCCGATCGGCCGGGCTTCTTTCGCTGGACTATGGGGGAAGGGGTGCTGCAACCGCCCAATCCCGGCGGGCGCCTGGTCCTGCGCATGCGTCTCTCCAGCGGGATCGATGGCCCTACGCGCCTCGAACTTGCCGCGCGCGGCCTGTCACAACACTTTGTCGTGCATCCGGGCCTCCGTAAGTACTATGTGTTGCTGCCGCCGCACCCTGGTGAACGGCTCACTCTTATCCTCCGCTCGCCACCTTTTGAGATCAAGGGACGCCAGCTTGGCGTGGTGGTGCAGAGCCTGCTGGTAAGCGGCCAGGAGCGCCCGCCAGCGGTTCTCTTTGCCGCGCTCTTCTTCGCCACGGTGAGCTGGTACGCGCTCCTGCGCCGTGCCGGGCTTTCCGCACCCCTGGCCGCCGCCGGGGTGCTCGGTTTGCAGATCGCCGCCTGCGCCTGGCAGGCCGCCGGGGCCTGGCGCTATGCCCTCCTCGGTAACCTGCTCTTCCTTGGCGGAAGCGGCGCCGTCGGCGCCCTGCTGATCGGGCGCTTCTGGCCGCCCCTGCCGCCGCCGATCTGGCCGCCGCTTGCCTGGAGCCGCCAGGACAGGCTGGCGTCTGGCGGGTTGCTGGCGCTGGCCCTGGCCTGCTGTCTGCCCTGGCTCACGGCGCCCGACCCGGTGGGCGATCTGGAGCTGTCGGCGCGCTGGATGGGCTTTATGATGGAGGGCCGCTTCGCCGATCTCTCGTACTATGGGTGCGACTACCTGCCTATCAACCTGGCCACGCTCTGGCTGCTCGGCCCGCTGGTATCGCTCCTGGGGGGCACATACTACGATCCGCTGCCGGCGGTCACCCGCGTCATCGTCAAACTGCCCAGCCTGGTGGCCTTGTTGTTCAGCGTGGCGCTGATCTACCACTGGGCGCGCCGGCACGGCGGTGTGGCGCGAGCGGCGCTGTTCGGCGCGCTCTACATCGTGGCGCCGCCGGTGTGGATCAACGTGGCCTGGTGGGGTCAGGTGGACGTGCTGCTGACCCTGCCGATGGCGGCGGCGGTCATCTGGCTCGACCGCTGGCAGGGGCGCGGGAGCTGGCTGGCCTGGGCCACGGGGCTACTGATCAAGGCCCAGGCGATCGTCCTGGCGCCCTTGATCTACGCGGCCACCCTGCGGCGCTACGGCCCCCGCGGCTTCGTCGAGGGCATAGTGATCGCCCTCAGCCTGATCGTCGCCCTCAGTACGCCGCTGGTGCTGCTCGGTGAAGGACCGGGGCTGTACCAGACTGTAGTGGGATCGGTGGGGCGCTTTCCGCAGGTGACCAACCGGGCCTACAACCTGTGGTGGCTGGTGGTTGGCGATCAGCGCGTCTCTGACCTGACAGAGTGGGCGGGGATGAGCTATCGCACCCTGGGCTTTCTGCTCGTTGGCACGGCGGCGCTGCTGGTGATGCTGGCCGTGCTGCGCCATCCCCATCCGCACACCTACCTGGTAGGCGCGGCAGCGCTGGGGCTGGCCTTTTTTACCCTGCCGACGCAGATCCACGAACGCTACGCCTTCTTTGCCCTGCCCTTCCTCCTTCTGGCCTCCGCCGTCGATCCACGCCTGCTGCTGCCCTACGCGGTGCTGGTGCTCAACGCAACGATCAACATCTTTGGCGCCATTGGCAGCTTCACGCCGGATCTCATGCCGCTGATCCGCGACAGCGCGTTGCCGGAAGTGGTGGCCTGGGTGAACCTGGCAACCCTGATAGGATTACTGATCTATCTTTATATCGCTCCACAGGGTAGCACCGTCTCCCAGAGGTGGGACAATGACGGGCAAACCAGGTTTCCCCGCGCCCCTGCCGGCAGAATTTCGTAGCGCAACCTTCCCGGTTGCACCCACATGGCCCATGCTGCCTGAGGAGTCGCTCAAGGAGGGGATCGCGGCCCTGCGCCGCGGTGAGCGCGATCAGGCCCGCACGAGCCTGATCGCCGCGCTGCGCGCCGACCCGGGCGACGCCAGGGCCTGGCTCTGGCTCTCAGGAGCGGTTGATAATCCGGCGGAACAACGTTACTGTCTGGAGCGAGCCCTGGCCCTTGACCCCCGGTGCGCTCCGGCCCGGCAGGGAATGGCCGTGCTGCGCGGGATCACCGCCGCACCGCCGGCGTGGGTGGCCGATCTGCCCGGCGCCGGGGCCATCTTTCACGGCCCCACGCCCGGGGCGGCGCCGTCCGGGGATGCCGCGCGATCCGCCCCGGCCAGGGGCCAGGCCCGCGCCGCTGCGTTGCCGGTTCAGGGTAAGCTGCCCCCCGCAGCGGACGCGGAGGCGCCCCGCGACCCGTGGCGGGCGATCTGGCGGCGGCCACGGGCGGCGCTGCGAGCCGCCGCTCTTGCTCACGCCCCCGGGCCGACCGTGTTGCGGTCGGCGCTGGCGGGTGTCAGCGCCGTGTTCGCCTGGGCGGCATGGCACGGCCTGGGTGCAGAAGCGCGTCCGTGGGAAGTGCTGGCGGTCGCGCTGGTGGCCGGGCCGCCCCTGGGACTGGCGGCGCTGATCTGCTGCGGGGTGTTGTTACGCACCAGTGGGCGCTGGCTGGGCGGTCGGGCCGAGGCGCGGCAGGTGCGGGCCGTCCTGGCGCTGGCCACCACGCCGGTGATCGCCGGGCTGCTGCTCTGGCTGGCGCAACTGGCCCTCTTTCCGGCGGCCAGTTTCGGCAGGCCGACGGCGGCGATACCGCTGAGCAGCCTCTTCTGGCTCATCCACGGCATGCTCTGGCTCTGGGCCGGCGGATTGAGTGTGGCCGGGCTGGCCGAGGCGCATGGCATCAGCCTCTGGCGGGCGGGGGCGACGTGGGTCCTGGCCGGGCTGCTCGTGGTGGGCGGGGGCTTAGTGGTGCTCTGGGGCGCGGGGGTGGTGATCGGGATCATCAATCTTATTGGCCAGTAATTGACCGCCACGCTGGCGGCGCACATGTTAGCGAGCCATACGGCTCAGTAGTCTGGGAACTACGTTTCCTTGCCTTTCCGCCCCCTCCCCGACCCTCCCCCGCCGGGGGAGAGAGTCCGGATCTTCCCCCCGAACGGGGGATGCCGGGGAGGGAAATACCACGAAACTCACTTTACAGACCACTCAGAATCCTCAGCGGAACTCATTTCGGTCAGCGCGCTAAACCCCTGGCCCTGTTCCAACACAAAGACCGGAACCGTGGAACCACCGCCAGCGGTGACATTGAGCAGCGTCATGGTGGAGAGGCGACAGAGACAGCCATCAACGTCGAGGCCGAAGAGAAAGGGGTCGCTATCCACCAACCGCTCGCTCACCACCACCTGGCCATCCACCAGGGTGGGGTAGGGTTCGTAGGCAATACGTACCCGCTCCTGTACCACAAAGGGCGCCTCCAGGGCCGCCCGCAGCGCCGCATCCCAGCCAGCGGCATCGGTCTCCCAGCCAATGGTGATCCCCCGCCCGCCATAGTCATCGTTGGGCTTGAGCACCAGCCGTTCGCGGTTGGCACGGGCGAAGGCCAGCAGGTCAACGCGCTCACCCTGGTAGATCGTCTCGCCGGGGCGAACGACGCGGGTCCAGGGCACGTGGGCGACCAGGGCGGCGCGTTCCTCGGCGCCAAGGGGGTCGTGGAAGCGTTCATCGGAAAGCAGGGCGAAGAGCGACTTCTTGTGCAGCAACTTCGCGCGGAAGTTATTGACCAGCACGCAGGCTCCGGCAGTGTAAGCCTGGACAAGGGGATGATCGAGGGCCGCCGCGCCGTAGTGGGTGAGCAATTCGCTGGTGAGCACGCGCTTGAAGACGATAGTCACGGGGGTGACGGAGCCATCGAGTTCGGCGAGCAGGCACCCATCGCGGAAGCGCAGATCATCGGGAGCGCAGATCAGGGCGCGAAGGCCGTGTTCGGCGAAGTAGGCGGCGAACAACTCAAACTCAGTGGCGGTGGGCAGGTCACGCCAGTCCACGATGGCCACCACCGGTTCGCCGCCTGGCGCGCCGGCCTCGTGCCAGGCGGCGAGGAGCGTCTCCAGCAGCCGCCGGCGAGCGGGCAGGGGACGCAGGGGAAAACGGCGCACGAACTCCTGCATCACCGGCATGGCGAGGAAGGCCTCGGCGAGGAGATCCTGGTAGGCAATCGCGGCCGGACTTTCGGCATTGTACTCAACGAACTGGAGCGAGGAGCCATCGAGGGTGAGGAACGTGTCCATGCGTGAGTGGGCGCCTGGCTCGGCATAGCCGGGGTGCCGGGCGACCAGGGCCTCCTCGTGCGGCGTGAGCAGCAACACCTGGCGCACCGCCTCGCCGTCGGGGCCCGGGTCAAGGGCAGGGGCGACGACCTTGCGCGCCGCGGCGGCGACGGCGCCAACGGCGCGTTGCAGGAGGGCGTACTGTTCGGCGGCGAGCAGGCGGGGGCGCAGCACGGTTGCCAGGGGGCGTTCACCGAAGTAGAGCCGGCGGGCGCGCATCTCTTCGCTGAGACGGGCCCAGGAGGCCGTCGCCGCCTCGGGGGTTAGCAGGGTATGGTAGTATTCGATGGCCGCAAGGAGGCTCATAGGACTATCCAATCATCTGACTCCAGGGGTACTCGGCGGGCGTCTGGCGGCCTTGCAGGGCCAGTTCGATGGTAAAATCGGCCATCGTCTTCACCACCCAGTCGAAATAGTAGGGTGTGAGGGAGTTCACGTCGAAGTCAGGGGCGGGGTTGGTAAAATCAATCGCGTAGGGCACGCCCCCCTTGAGGGCGAACTCGACCGTGTTCATGTCGTAGCCGAGGGCCTGGTTGATACGCAGCGCGTAGTCAGTGACCTGGCGGCCCTCGTCCGGCGTCAGATAGTGGTCATCGCGGAAGTAGCGATGGGGCCAGGGAGCGTTGGCATCGAACTTAATGGTCATGATATGCCGGCGCCCGATCACAATACAGCGCACATACTTTTCCCAGGCGATATACTCCTGGAGCATCATGCACTCGGTGCCAGTCTCATTGTAGGCGCGCCAGAGTTCTTCAAAGCTGTGGACCTTGTAGACCTGTTTGAAACCGCCGCCCCAGGCCGGCTTGAGAATGACGGGAAAGCCGCCAACATACTCCACGTGCTCTTTCCAGGGCAGGGGGTAGCGCAGGTTCCGCAACGACTCCTCAACCACGCCTTCGATGTAGGAGTGCGAGGGCAAGGCGACGGTCCGGGGATGAGGAATGCCGAGCCGCATGCAGAGACTGGCGCCGAAGAACTTATCATCGGCGCTCCACCAGAAGGGGTTGTTCACCACCCGCGTGCCCGAAAGGGCCGCTGTTTTGAGAAAGGTTCGATAGTACGGGATCTCATGGCTAATACGATCCACAATGACATCGTATTCGCAAGGTTCGGCCATGCGCGTGCCGCCGAGCTTGACGAATTCGGCAATAACGCCCGCCTTCCGCCGGTTCACCTCCTCGATGAACGCAGGAGGCCAGGACCACTCGCGACCTACGATAACGCCAATCTTCCTGGTATCCACAGCGATTCCTGCCGTGAGAGCAACGGCCGCCCCACCGGCGCGCCATTTCGAGTTTGCCCGTGCGTAGCCGGGATTGTACCATAGCTCCGCTATTGCGAGCGAAACCGCATCGTAGGAGAGAAGGGCATGACCAATCATCCCCTGGTGCGCCTGATCCGCCTGACCGTTGACAAATACCAGTGTGATCGCGTCGGTGACATGGCCGCAGGAGTAGCCTACTTCGCGATTTTCTCGATCTTCCCGATGCTGCTGGTCGTCATCAGCATCGTCGGATTCGTGGTTGACCCGCAGCAACTGAACGTGCAGACGCTCCTCCTGCAAGTCGTTGGATCGGCGGAGATTGCCGAGTTGATCAGCCAGACCCTGAGCCACTTTTCCAAAACCCGCGTAGGCACGGGATTGCTGGGTATCGGGACGCTGCTCTTTGCCGCCACCGGCCTGCTGGGCGCGTTGAGCCGGGCATTACAGCAGATCTGGAACGTGCAACCCAACGCGAACGGGGGCGGTTTGAAGACTGCGGTGGTTACCATGGTGATGGACCGCCTGACCTTGTTCGCACTGCTGCTGGGCGTGTCGGCGCTCATTCTCGCCGCCGTGCTGGGCAACCTGGCCCTCTCACTGCTGACGGTCTACACCGACTGGCTGCCGCTCAACAGTCTGCTGCTGCAAGTGGCCCAGACAGCGTTGTTCGTCGCCTTGCTGACCGTCGGCTTCGCGACGCTCTACAAAGTGCTGGCCAGCCCGCTGCCACGCTGGGGTGACGTCTGGCCGGCGGCCCTGGTGGCGGCGATCGCCTTCACCGTGCTTCAGCGCCTGGCGGAGTTGATTTTCGCGCGGGTGAACTTCTCGTCCTTCGGAGTGCTGGGGGCCGCGATGACCCTGCTGCTGTGGATTTTCATCTCGGCGCAGATCCTGTTGTTCGGCGGCGAACTGTCATACGCGTGGAGCCGGGTGTTCGGCAGCCAGCGCGAAGACAAGCCGCTCGCCGCAGAGGCGCGGGCGTGAAGGAGAGGCGGCCTGGCACCTTTGACGCTGCCGCACCCTGATGCTACAATGCCAGGACGGGCACGCGCGATTGTAGATTGTAGATTGGGCACGGGGTGGCTTTGTTACCCAGGAAACCTTCAACCTGGACTAGCTTTTAGATGGATATCCTTAGCGGAAAGAAGTTGCTCCTGGGGGTCTGCGGCAGCATCGCGGCCTATAAGGTGGCCCAACTGGCGCGCGACCTGACCCTCGCCGGGGCGCAGGTTGATGTGGTGCTGACCGCGGCGGCGGAGCGTTTTGTGGGCGCGGCAACGTTCCAGGCCCTCACCGGGCGAGCGGTGCTCAGCGATATGTGGGAACTGCCCGAAGACGGGGTGATCGGCCACGTGAGCCTCGGCGCGCAGGCCGACGCAATCATTGTGGCGCCAGCCACGGCCCACACCATCGCGCGGATCGCTGCCGGCATGGCCGATGATCTCCTGACCACGACGATCCTCGCCGCCACGGGGCCGGTGCTCATCGCCCCGGCTATGAACCCGCTGATGTACGCCAATCCCGCCACCCGGGCGAACGTCGCCACCCTCCGCGCCAGGGGCCTCACCGTGCTGGAGCCGGAAGAGGGCCGTATGGCCGAGCACGTGTCGGGCAAAGGGCGCCTGCCCGAACCGGCCAGGCTCGAAGGGGAGATCCGGGCGCTGCTGGGGCGGCATAGCGGGCCGCTGCGCGGGCAGCGGGTGGTGGTGACCGCTGGCGGCACCCGCGAGCCGATCGATCCGGTGCGCTTCGTCGGCAACCGCTCCTCGGGACAGATGGGCTATGCCCTGGCCGCTCGCGCGCGCGACCTGGGGGCAGGCGTGACGCTGGTGAGCGGTCCCACGGCCCTGCCCGCTCCGGCGGCGGTGAACGTGGTGCAGGTCGAAACGGCCCTGCAAATGCGCGACGCGGTGCAGACCGCCTGCGAGCACGCGAATATGCTGATCATGAACGCCGCCGTGGCCGACTTCCGCCCGGCTGCGGCCGCCGAGAGCAAGATCAAGAAGCGCGGTGACGGAGGGCTGATCCTCGAACTGGTTCCCAATCCCGACATCGTCGCCGGGTTCGCCCAGCGGCGCGATCTGTTCAAGGTGGGCTTCGCCGCCGAGACCGATGATTTGCTGGCAAATGCGCAGGGCAAACTGGAACGCAAGGGCCTCGATCTGATCGTCGCCAATGACGCGGTCGCCAGCATTGGGCGCCCGGACATCGCTCTGTACCTGGTTGACCACGAGGGTATCACCCCGCTGCCGCGCCAGCCGAAGACTGAGGCCGCGGCGGCCCTGCTCGACGCGATCGTGGCGCGCTACACAGCCTGGCGGGCCAACCGGACGCAAGCCTGAGGCAAGGTTTCGGAACGGCGCTGCTTCCATTACCGTCTGACGCCGAACCGCCCCCTCCCTGACCCTCTCCTGGCAGGGGCGTGGCCAAACCTGGTTGCCCCACCCTCCTCCAACCAGCGGTGAGTGAGGTGTCTGGAAAGGCTCTGACAACCGCGATGACAGGTTACCAATGACGACCGAGCGACAGGAACCGCTTGAGACAAATAGCGCCCCGGCTGGCGCCACGGGCAATACGCCCTCCGGCAGAGTGTACGGCGCGCCGCCTCAGGCAACCCGGCGTCTGAGCAGTACCACGGGTCGTCAGCGCGCATCGCGGGCCGGACGCGGCGGCCCGTCGCGCGAGCACATCGAGGCGCTCATTCACGCGCTCGGCGATACTGGCCACCCGCTCCACACCGTCGCGGTTGACGAACTGGCCGCCATTGGAGCGCCGGCGGCGCCGGCGCTCAACGCGGTGATGGCCCCCAATCAGCCCTGGCTGACGATCTATCGCGCCGCCGAGGCCGCCGGCAGGATCGGGGACGCTCGCACCGTCGGCCCGCTCATCCAGGCGCTGAACCATCCCAACAGCAACGTTCGCTGGAGCGCCGTCCGCGCCCTGAGCCAGATCGGGGACGTGCGCGCCCTGTTGGAGTTGCGACGGATCGCCCAGACTGACCAGGGGCGAACGAGTTGGGGCGAGCCGGTTGCCGATACGGCCCGCAGCGCCCTCGACGAGATTCGCCGCCGCAGTGTGTGGGGGCAGGGGCTTGAATTGATTAAGACCGCGGTCGTTGCGGTGCTGATGATCTTCGCCCTGGCACTGGCCTTCAGCGTGGTCAGCGCCTTGCGCGAAGAACTGGCCGGCTTTGGCCGGGTCATCCCCGGGCAAACCCAGATTCCCCAGTTCAGCCTGCCCACGGTGGCGCCAACGCCCGCCCTTGCCGCACCTACATCGGCGCCTGCGCAGGCACTGGCCACCGCCGTACCGACCATGGAACCCATCCTTGCGCCGACGACGGGAAGCGTCGCCACGAATGTAGTGACCGGCACGGTGCGCCAGGATGCCAATGTGCGGCCCTTCCCCGGCACCGACAACCAGCCGATCGGGCGGGTCAGCCTGGGTGACGAGATCATTTTCGTCGGGCGCAGCCAGAACAGCCAGTGGTACCTGATCCGCCTGGGGAGCCGGCGAAGCCCGGCCTCGGTGATCAACAGTCCCGACGGCGCCGGCTGGGTCAACCAGGCCCTGCTCAGCCCGCCAACGGGTGACGTGCCCGTGCGCCAGCCGGAGGCGACGCCCGTTCCGACCGCCAGTCCATGAGGTTCTGATTTTTTACCGCAAAGGACGGGGAGAGCAGCAGAGTCTGTTCAGGTCTGCGTATCTACGGCCAGAGCGCAGCGGATTCGGTCAGAAAAACCGGTTCATGAATCACACCAACGCCGAACCGGTCCTCTGGAACTGCACTTGAAACACGCCCTTCAGACCAGGCGCTCGCTCCTAGCTCGCGCGCCAGCGCGCTTCGTTCCGGCCCTGACCCGGGCCGCGCTCGGTGTGTTTCTGATCGTGCTGCTCTCGCAGATCCCGGTCACCCACGTGGTCAATGTCGGCGGCGTTGACGCGGCCTACACTCAGGGCTTTTTCGACGCCGAGCGGCCCGGCGATCCCGGCGGTTCGCGCCCGTACCTGGAGGACGCCGAGGGCGGGGCCCGATGGAGCGGCGCGTCGGCGGCCCTGATCTTCCCTCAGGCGGGCCTGCCCGGCGAGGTCAGCCTGCGTTTGCGTGGCTGGCGCGAGAGCGGCCCACCTCCTCAGGTCATTCTGCTGCTGAATGGAGTTACAGAACTCGACCGCTTCCAGGCCAGTGGCGCATGGGAGGAGCGCCAGGTCCCCATCCGCGGCGGGTGGCTCAAGGCCACCGACTTCTTCATCGAGATCCGCGCCGACACGACGCGCCTCGCCGATGGACGCGAGGCGGGCGTGCTGGTTGACCGGGCAATCTATCGCGTCGGGCCGGGCCTGATCGCGCCCTATCCTGCCCAGGTCGCTTATGCCGCCGCGGTGGGCGCACTGCTCTGGGCGCTGTTGCGAGCCGGCGCCAACGCGCGGCGGGAGCGGATGGGACTCGGCCCCGTCGCCGCTCTGCTGGCCTACGGCCTGGCCTGGCTGCTGCTCTACCGCCTCCAGCCGCCACTCTACCCCTATCCGCTGCGGGTGCTGCCGCCGCTCACCGTGCTGACCCTCGGCGGCTTGCTGGCCCTGCGCGAGGGGCCGGCCCTGGCTGCACGCTGGCCGCGGCTTGTCAGCGTCGCGGCCCCCATCGCTGTGATCGGACTGTGGACCGCAGCGACCCTGGTCCTCGCCCAACGGCACGTCACCCTCTCCCGTCCAGGGGTGGAGAACGATTTTCGCGTCTTTGCCACGCGCGACACACTGGCCGGCGTCTTCCAGGCCGACGGGTTCTACAACCTGGGGTACCCGCTGTTGCTCTGGCTGGCGCGGCCGTTCTTCGAGGGCAACGCCTTTCTGGCGGGCCGCTTCCTGGCGGCGTTGAGCGGGACGGCGCTGCTCGCTGCGGGGTACTGGCTCGCCCGGGTTATGCTGCCGCCCGGCCCGGCCCTGCTGGCCCTGCTGGCCCTGGCGCTGAACGGCCTGGTGGCGCGGTACGGGCTGTACCTGGGCAGCGACATGCCCTTTGCCGCCTGCGTGACCCTGAGCGTGGCAGCCCTGGCAGCCGCGCTCGGGAAGGGATCAAACCTGTATACCAATGCGCCCCTGACCTCCTCGCCTTCCCAACGTCACGAACCGATTATGTGGAGAGAAGGTAAAGCGAGCATCGCCGACCCTGAACCAGGCCAGACGACGAGCGAACCGGATGGACGCGCCACGCTGTGGCTCGCCGCCGTTGCCGGTCTTGCCGGGGGACTGGCCTTCTTGATGCGCCACCCCGGGCTGATCCTGCTGCCCTGGGGCGCCATCGCGCTGCTGCTGACAGCCCGCTCGCGCCCCAGCAGGCTGGCGGCGGTCTTCGCCGGCGCGATGCTCGCCGCCATGCTGCCGCAACTCATCGTCAACACGATCGGGACCGGCAACCCGCTCTACAATCAACAGGCCAAGAACATCTGGCTGGCAGTGTACGGCAACACCGACTGGAGGCGCTGGGAGGAAGCGCCCAACGACATCGGGTTGACCGAGGTGGTGCTGCGCGACCCGGCGCGCTTTCTGGAAAACTGGTGGCGCAACGTGATCGGCTACACCGGCAGCGGGGCCGAAGACACCAGCGAGTTTGGGCGCGCCTGGCAACTGCGCCTGCTCGGCTGGCCGGCCAACTGGCTCGCCGCGGGGGGGCTGCTGGGCTGGCTGTTGCTGCTGATCCGGCGGAGTGACCAGGATCTGCGGGGACCCGCGGCGTTGCTGATCCTCATCGCCGGATACGTCACACTGGTCAGTACAGCTTTCAGCCTGCAGCGCTTCTTTCTGCCGCTGGCGCCGATCTACGCCGTCGCGGCTGGCTGGAGCTTGTGGCGGCTGGCGCGCGGCGGTCGGTTGCTGCTCGGCACGAGCCTGACGCTGGTTGTGGTACTATGGGGCGGTTACGAAAGCGGGGCGCGCTACGTCCTGGCACAGCAACCTGCCGAGGAGGTTGCGGCGATCCGCATGGTGGAAGCGGCAACCGCCCCCGGCAACCCGATTGCCGCGCGGGTGTCGGAGCGGCTGCCCCTGGCCAAGTATTCGGCCATTGCCCATCGCGTGGTTGACTGGCCCCCGCACGTCATGGCCGGAGCGGCAATAGGCGCCGAGGATGTCGCCGCGGTACGTGCCGCGGGAGCGCGCTACCTGCTATGGGATGAGACGGCGGGGCCTCCGCCGCTGCCCGATCTGGACGCGGCGCGGCTGAGCGCGAGTGGGCGGTATGGGTTGTACCACCTGGGAACGGGAGCGGGAGACTGAAGGGAGTCCTGGTCCTCACCCAGCCCCTTCTGGTTCCGCCTGCGGTAAAGGGGGAGGGAGCGCCGAGCGCAACAAGGTGAGAGCGCGTGAGGAGCGGCATCCCACTGCCAGTTGGAGAGGTGTGGGGAAACCAGTCTTTCCCACGTCCTGGCCTACAGAGAACGTCGAAGTAATGGCATGCACACGGCACATGCAACAACCTCTGGAGGCAAGGTAAGCGGAGCGACCCGCGGCATAGCGGTGGCCTTGCCGCGCGTTTCGGCCACTGCGCTGTACCTGGCGGCGCTGGTGCTGCTGGGACTGGGCTTGCGGCTCTGGTTCATCGCCGTCAACGACATCGATCCGCGCTTCTCGGCGGCCGATGATGGCGACTACTACCAGCGGGCGCTGCGCCTGGCCGCCACCGGGGAATACCTGGACAACTCGTGGCTGATCCGGCCGCCCGGCCACGTCTTTTTCTTCGCCGCGATGCTGAAGACAGCGATGATTCTGGGCGATCCGCCCCTGGGCATCGCCATGATCCGCGGCATGCAGGTGGCCCTGTCGCTGCTGCTCGTTCCCGTGGGCTACGACATGGCCCGGCGCCTGTTCAGCCGGGAGGCGGGACTGATCTTCGCCACGGTGCTGGCGGTCTGGTTTCCGCTGGTGGAACTGCCGGCGCTGATCCTGAGCGAACCGCTCTTCTTCTTCGCCCTGGTGCTGAGTTGCTGGGCGCTGGTGCGCTGGCGCGACAGCCGGCGCTGGCCCTGGCTGGCCGGCGCGGGCGCGACGCTGGCGGTGGCGGCCCTGGCGCGCTCGCCGGCCCTCTACGCCGCGGTCTTTGTGCTGGGGTTCCTGCTGTGGGAAACGGCCCGCGGCGACCAGCGCCCGTCTGGCCGGCGCGCGGCGCGGCTGCGCTCCTGGCTGCGGCGCTTCGTGGTCGCCGCGGCGATCTTTTTGCTGCCCTTCGCGGCGATCATCGCCCCGTGGACGGTACGGAACTACGTCACCTATAACCGCTTGATCATCATTGACACCCTGGGGCCGGTGAACCTGTGGATGGCCATGAGCGACGCGGTGAACTCGGGCCGGGGCGAAGGCGAGGCCAAGGCCATTCTGGCCGCCATTCCCCAGGAGGAGCGGCAGGACTTCGTGAGCGCCGACATCCGGCGTATTCTGAACGAAGAGCCGTGGCGGCTCACGCGCAATTTCTGGCCCCATTTTCAGCACATCTGGAAGGCGCAGTTCATCGAGGATTACTTCGTCAAGGTCAGTTTCTTCACCCGGCCGCTGCGCGAGGTGTGGATCATCGGCGCCGTGGGGGATGTGCTCTGGCTGATCTTCAGCACGGCGAGCGTGTTTGCCCTGGCCGCGCGCCCGCGGGAGGGCGGCTTCCGGCTGCTGGCCCTGGGCTGGATCGCCTACTCGTGCCTGACGGTGATGCTCATCCATGTCGAACCGCGCTACCTGCTGCCGATCTGGCTGTTCATGGCCCTCTACGGCGCGGCGACGCCGGGGGCGCTGTGGAACTGGCTGGTGCTCCGGCGGCGCGACGGGGCGGCAGCGCGCGCTGAGGCCCGGGCCTACCTGCGCTCACCGTGGGGCGTGGCGGGCATGCTCCTCTGCGCGGCCTTCCTGTTCCTGGTCTTCAGCTATCGCGACTACCCGCGCATCATCGCCGCGGGCGCGCAGCGGGAGTGGCACCGCGCCGCCGCCCTGAATGCCTACCGCCAGGGCGACTACTCTGGCGCGATCGCGGCCTACGAGCGCATGCTCGCTGCCGACCCCGACTTCGTTGATGGGCGCACCGAACTGGCCCTGCTCTACCTGGAACTGGGCGACTACGATCGGGGCTGGGAGGTCCTCGGCACGCGCCACACCCACCGTGGCGACGTGGTGCGCGGAGCGCTGGCGCGGGCACAGGGCAACCACGAACTGGCGCGTTTTTTCTTTGAAGATGCCGAGGTGCGCGCCGGCGAGGACGTGCAGAAACTGGCCATGGAGTGGCTGCACCCCGCGCCGCTCACTGCCCTGCGCCTGGGCAATGGGCTTGACTTCGGCTATCTCGATGGCTTCTCCTTCGGGGAAGCGTTGCCCGCGGGCGAGGGCGGGCCACGCACCTACCGCTGGCTGCAGAACCGGGGCATCATTCGTTTGCCCCTGCCTGAACCGTTAAGCGCGGGCGCGGTGCTCCGGCTGCGGCTGGCGGGCGGTCTGCCCGGTGATACGCCATTGAGCCTGATGGTCGGCGAGGAGCGCATGACCCTGCCGGCGCGTGGGGGCGAGTGGCGCGTCTATCGCGTCGCGGTGCCCGGCAGCCTGAACGGGGCCAGCCAGTTGGAGATCCGGCTGGCGGCTCCGACCTTCATTCCGGTGCAGCGCAACCGCGCCAGCGGCGACGCGCGCATGCTCAGCGTGATGATCAGCGACGTGGCCGTAGAACAACCGGCCCCCACGCCCACCGCGCAGGAACAGCCATGAGCCTGGCCATCCCAGAGGCAACCACCCGGCCCGAGACGCCGCAAACCTACCCCTTCAGCGTCAGCGTGGTGATTCCCGCCTTCAACGAGTCCCACAACATCGGCGCCGTGGTACAGCGCGTCCGCGCCGCCCTGCCCGACGCCGAGATCCTGGTAGTGGACGATGCTTCCCAGGACGGGACGGCCGCTGCGGCGCTGGCCGCCGGGGCGCGTGTCGAACGCCATCCCGTCAATCGGGGCAACGGCGCCGCCGTCAAGACGGGCATCCGCAGGGCCAGCGGCGAGGTAATCCTGCTGATGGACGCCGATGGCCAGATGGACCCGCGCTACATCCCCGACCTCCTCGGCGGCATCGCCGCCGGCTACGATATGGTCGTCGGCGCGCGCAGCCGCGAGACCCAGGGCGACACCCTGGCACGCCGCCTCGGCAACCGCGCCCTGGACGCGCTCGGGGCCTACCTGGTCGAAGCCGAGGTGCGCGACCTGACCAGCGGCTATCGGGCCATGCGCCGTGAGGTGATCATGGAGTTCCTGCACCTGCTCCCGAACCGGTACTCCTACCCGACCACCAGCACCCTGAGCCTGCTCAAGGCCGGCTACTGCGTGGGCTTTGTGAGCATCGAGGGCCAGCGGCGGCGAGGCGGACGGAGCGGCCAGAAACTCTTCAAGAACGGGGTCCGGTTCGGGCTGATCATCCTGCGGATCATCTCCCTGTTCGCGCCCCTGCGGGTCTACTTTCCGATTGCGCTGGGCATGTTCTTGTTGAGCCTGCTGGCCTACATCGCCAGCGTGGCGGTCAGCGGCGTCTGGCTGAAGATCCCCAACGCTACGGCTGCCCTGTTCGTTGGCGGCATTATCGTCTTTATGTTCGGCCTGCTCGCCGAACAGATCGCCGCGCTGCGGTTCCAGCGGCGCGAGTGAGCGCATGAAAAAGTATCTCCCCCTCCTGCTGCGCCTGCTCGGTCCCGCACTGCTCATACTCTTCCTGGCCAACGCCAACCTTGAGCAGCTCTGGGACAGCCTGCGTACTGCGCGGGCCTGGCCCATCGCCCTCTCGCTCCTGCTCATGCCCCCCTTCGTGCTGATCAAGTCCTGGCGCTGGCTGCGGATCATGCGCGAAGCAGGGCTGCACCTCGACTTCCGTACCGCCTGCGGCCTCTACACCGTCGGGCTGTTCTACGGCGCCACCACACCCGGACAGGCCGGCGACCTGCTCAAGGGCGTCTACCTGCACGACCGGGGGCAACCGCTGGCGCCGGCGATGCTGAGCGTGGTGCTCGATCGCCTGTTCGACCTGCTGGTGATGGCCGCGTTCGGCACGCTGGGCATCTTCGCGCTGGGCCGCCTGCTGCCCAGCCGCGAGTTGCAAACCGCGCTGGTGCTGGCCATGGCCCTGGGCCTGGCGGCGCTGACGGTGGTGCTGGTTGCGCGGGGACCACGAACATGGATGCTGACGGTCGCGCTGCCCCGCTTCGCCCCGGGCTTCACTGCCACCCTGAGCCGCTGGAACAGCCAGCTCCACGGCCTCAGTCTGCGCCCGGCGTTGATTATCGAGCTAACACTGCTCTCCCTCGGCTCGGCGGCCTTCACCTTCCTGCGCCTCTGGCTGCTCTTCCTGGCCC
Organism: uncultured Chloroflexales bacterium; assembly: GCA_937918935.1. Classification (GTDB taxonomy): domain Bacteria; phylum Chloroflexota; class Chloroflexia; order Chloroflexales; family Chloroflexaceae; genus JACAEO01. The sequence continues at coordinate 34,711 of CAKZSI010000004.1, forward strand.
TGGGGCTTGATCGCGTACCCTTGCCGGTGGTGGTGGGCGTCTCGGCGCTGATCGCCGTGCTCCAGGTCCTGCCAATCTCGATTGCCGGCGTGGGCGTGCGCGACGCGGCGCTGATCGCTGTGCTCCTGCCATATGGATACCAGACCGAGCAGGCCCTGGCGCTCTCGGCGCTCTTTCTGCTGATCAATGTGCAGCATATTGCGGCAGGCTTTATTGTCTCCTTCTGGTACCCCCTGGCTCAGCGGCCCGCACCGGCAACTGACTCTGCGCGCGATGGCAACGCCGCGGCGGGATCGAGCGAACGGTAATAACCGGCGGAAGAGGGCATGCTACAATGAGAAAAGAGTGATAGCGAGATTAGAGAGGTGGGTAAACCGGGGTTCCTCACTCCTCGGCTCGCCGGGAGGGCTTCGCTTTCCACCACGGTTGTGCGGCCGGTCAGCACCGGCCAGACAGGCAAGCGCCGACCAGGCATGTATGAACGAGGACGGCTTCAGTCCACCCTACGAGCGCTACGCCCCGCTGTACGACCAGAGCGGCCAGATGCGCTTCGCCGTACTGGTGCATCTCTACCTGGGCGACCTGTTGCGCCAGCATCCGGTCAAGGGCCGGCGGGCGCTCGATCTTGCCTGTGGCACGGGCACCCTGGCGCTGCTGCTGGCCGCTGATGGATGGGAGGTCACCGGTCTTGACCGGTCGGCGGCGATGCTCGACCAGGCTGCTGCCAGGGCCGCCGGCGCGGACGAACAGGCGCGCTTTGTGCAGGGCGACATGCGCGATCTTGAGGGCCTGCTGCCGGCGACGGCCTTTGATCTGGTGACATGCACCTATGACAGTCTGAATTACCTGCCCACCGAGGCCGACCTGGCGGCCTGCTTCCACGCCGTCGCCAGCGTACTGGCCTCCGGGGGGCTGTATGTAGCGGATATGAATACGCGCCACTTCCTGGAGTACGACTGGGGTGAGTGCGTGATCCAGGAGTACGACGGTTACGTGCAGATCGAACGGAGCCATTTCGATAGCGCGTCGGAACAGAACATCATGGTGCTGACCGGCTTTGTGGGCGATGACGACCAGGGCTACGAACGCTTCGACGAACTACATATCGAGCGCGCCTATCCCCCTGAAACGGTCACTGCGTTGATGGAGCGGGCGGGGCTGCGCGTTGAAGCCCTGTATGACAGTTTCACCCTGCAGCCGCCCGGCCCGGACACCCAGCGTATTTTCTGGGTCGCGCGCAAGCCCTGAGTGAGGAGTACCGTGAGCGTACTGCCAACCCTTGATGAGAAAGCCGAATACGTCGAGCGTATGTTCACCCGCATCGCACCAGGTTATGACCGGGTGAACCGGGTGATGACCTTTGGGCTGGATCAGCGCTGGCGCAGACGAGTCGTCGAGCAGGTCGCTCCCCCGGTTGGTGGCCGGGCCCTCGATGTAGGCACCGGGACAGGGGATTTTTTGCTTGAACTCGCGGCCTGGACCCGCGAGGGCATCGCGGTTGGAGTGGACTTCACCGTGCCAATGATGGCCGCCGGTCGGGAGAAACTCGCCGGGCTTGAGGGCCGGCGGGCGGCCTTCGTGGGCGGCGATGCCCTGCGGCTGCCCTTTCCCGATAATTCCTTCGATGCCATCACTACCGGCTTTGTCATGCGCAATGTAACCGACATTCCGCAGGCCCTGCGCGAAATGTACCGCGTGGCCCGCCCGGGCGGCGTCATGGCCTGCCTGGAAGTCGCGCGCCCGAAGCATGCGCTGGTACGGCTGGGGCACCGGGTGTACTTCGAGAGCGTTGTGCCCTGGATCGGGCAGTTCCTCGGCGGGGATCGCCGGGCCTATACTTACCTGCCGCAGTCGGCGCGCGCCTTTCCGTCACCGGAACGTCTGGCGGCGATGATGCGGGAGGCTGGCTGGCGCCATGTGACGTATCGGCTCCACAGCCTGGGGGCAGTGGCCATCCACGTCGGCGCAAAAGTGTAAGTCGTTTGTGAATTAACTCTACGTTGTCAGTTGCTGCAGTTTCCGCTGCCAGTAGTTTCGGAGGGGCTAAAACCCTCCGAGTTTTCCTCTCCCTGTGCGGCGCGGCTTCGACGCGCCGCACAGGGAGGGAAGATTTTCGGCGGCCTGCGGCCCTCGCAACCCCCGCCACGGGCAAAGTGACAAAACAGGTTCTATGTAGTGATGAAAAGGATTGAAACTAATGCCAGATCGTGAATATGACTTGCCGCCCCCGCGGGAAAACATGATGCAGCGGCGCCTGCGGAAGGCGCGTGGCGAACCGATTGATGATGAATTTGATGATCTGTTCTACGACCCGCCCATGTTGCCACACCGGAACTCTGGCAACTACGGGTATGGCGGCTGCGCCCAGGCAAGCCTGTATCTTGTCCTCGGGGGTCTCGCGGCGCTACTGATCGGGATCTTTGCCTTCAATCAGTTTGTGACCGGCCTCGGACGCTTCTTCCAACCACCCGATCTGGGCCAGATCATCGCCACCCCGACGCCCACCGTACTCTCCAGCGCCACCGTGGTCCAGCGCATCCAGGCCCTGAGCCGGCTCGAGACTGCGTCATACACCGTGCAGACGGTGATCGAGGTGCAGCAGAGCCAGGGGAACCCGCTGTTTGATTTCTTTGCCGGCGATGCGCTGCTGCTCATCGCCCGCGGCTCGGTTGTAGCGGGGATCGATCTGGGTGAGGTTGAAGCTGACGACGTCACCCTTTCCCCCGATGGACGGACCATCACCGTGCAGTTGCCGCCTGCGCGGATCTTCAGCAGTAACCTCGACAATGCAGGAACGCGGGTCTATAGCCGCAATCGGGGCTGGTTCGCCCCCGAGAACAAAGATCTGGAAACGCTGGCGCGGCAGGAGGCGGAAGCGCAGATCCTGCGCACCGCTTGTGAAGATGGCGTGTTGAGCAAGGCCACGGAACACGCCGAAGCGACGCTGCAAAAATTTCTGGGCCTGATGGAAGGAGTAACGATCATTATTCAGACCGCCCCCCCTGACGTGTGTCCGGGGTCAGCAACCCCGTCAGCATAGCCAGGGGGCAAGCTCTGGCTTCCCCGATGCTGCTTGTTCCGCTGGCGACAGACTCGTCCGCGCTTCGCCAGGGCGCGCGCCCGCCACGAGCGAAACGGGAGGTGCGCGGGGTCCAGTCCTCCCCGCGCACCTCCAGAGCGTAACAGAGGCAAGAGGAACGCCAGGTATTCCCTGTTTCCAGGTCGTGTATCATTGAAGTACGGAACCACGAGAGATGTGGCTGTCATCTGTAACCCTGGCGCCAGTATGGCTCAGTAGGTAAGACTTCGTCTATGACCTCACCTGCCAGCATTCTCATCTCCGGTCTCGGCGAGACGACGCACGACTATCTCCTGCCGCGCCTGATACAAGAGGGTTATCGGGTAAGTCTGGTGATCGGCTTGCAGCAAACCCTTGAAAAGCTGCACAGCCGAACTGACCTCGTGCTACTAGACCTGCCCTCGGCCGAGGAGGTGATCCATGTTCCAACCATCCGCGCAGCCTGTTCGGCAACGATGATTGTCATCGGCCCGGCGCGCAATGATCGGCTGGTGGTCAGCGCGCTGGAACTGGGCGCTGACGATTATGTCCAGCGTCCCTTTCGCACTGAAGAACTGCTGGCACGCATTCGCGCCCAGCTCCGGCGCCGCGACGTACAATCCGGCACGCTGGTGTTTGGCCTGCTGAGCCTGGAACCGCAAGGACGCCGGGCCACCCATGCTGGAAAGCCGGTTGAACTGCGGCCCGAGGCGTTCACCCTCCTGACCTTGCTGGCCAACCGTCCCGGCCATCCCTATCCCGGTCCCGGGCTGGCGCAACGTCTGTGGGGATCAGGCGACCAGGCCAGCCTGGCGCGCCTCGCGGATACGGTGGCGTACCTGCGCACCCTGATCGAGCTTGATCCCCGTGCACCTGTCGTTCTCTGCGGGGACATCGAGCAAGGGTTCTGGCTTAGCCATATGGCGCAGGCGCGTAACGCAGACTAACGCCGCTCTACGGCAGTCGCCACGTTCATGAGGTAGGTAACACGCACCGTATCGCCGGGACGCGGATCGGCGTAGATGCTCTCGGCGCCGATCCGCGCCTGGCGTGCCTGCGACTCGCCTACGTGGGTGTAGACCAGATCGTAGAGAAGCGTGCCGTGAATGCTGATGGGTTGAACGACGTTCAGGATCGCTTCCTTTGTGCCGCTGACAATCATCGTAACCTCGTCAGTTCGCAATAGCGCCGCCCCGCACAGGGGGCCGAGAGCCGCAGGCCCCCGGAAAGAGACTCTATTTCCTTTTGTCTGGGAAGAGCTACACCCTCCCGGACCCTTCTCCTCAGGGCGAGGGCGTGAGGAAACCTGGTTTCCCCACCCTCTCCAGGCGACCGAGGACAGAGCGTTCGTGGAAGGACCGCGCCCTCCCGGACCCTGCTCCTCAGGCAGGGGCGTGGAACAACCTGGTTTCCCCACCGTTCAGCCCGCCGGGGGGCCGGCTACCGCCAGCACGTACCGCTCGGTGGACAGGTAGCGCCGGGCGACGTCAACGATCTGGTCGGCAGTGATGGCACCAATGATCACCGGGTAGCGTTCGATAAAATCGATCCCCAGCCCGAAGCGCTCGATCGCCAGCAGCGCGGCGGCAATGCCATCGTTGGTTTCCAGGCTCAACACCAGGCTGCCGGTGAGATAGTCGCGCGCGTCGGCGACCTCCTGGGGGAGGGGGCCTTGCTCAACGAAGTTGGCCACTTCGTGTACCAGCGCCTCAATGGCCCGTTCCACATTGGCCGGGTTGACCCCCGCCACCGCCGACCAGGGGCCGGCGCCCACGTCGGCGTCGAGGTTGCTGTAGCAGTAGTAGGCCATCCCCTGCTCCTCGCGCACATTCTCGCCGAGTCGCCCCCCGATGCCCAGGCGCCCGAGGATCATGTTGGCCATCATGGCCGGGTAGTAGTCCGGGTCGGTCCGGCGCAGGCCGTGCACGGCCCAGACGATGTCGGACTGGATCTTGCCGCTCATGGGCACGTCGCGGCGGAGGATGGCCTCCAGCGGAGGCGCTGGCGGGAGATCCAGGGTAGGTGGCGCACCCGCGGGCGGCCAGGCGCCCAGGGAGGACTCCAGGAGGGCAATGACCGCCTCTGGCTCAACGTCGCCCACGATCGCCACGGTAGTGGCGGCGGGATGGTAACGCTGGTGGAAGCGCACGAGATCCTCGCGCGTCAGGGCCTGCACCGTCTCGATGGCGCCGCTGGTAAGGCGACTGTAGGGATGTTCGGGGGGGTAGAGCAAAGCCCGCGCGGCGCGCCAGGCCTGCGTGCCGGTCTCCTGTTCGCTCTCGCGCAGGCTGGTGAGAAACTGGCCGCGCAGCTTCTCAACTTCGTGGGGAGGAAAGGCTGGCCGGGCCAGCATGTCGGCAAGAACGGCAAGGATGAGCGGCAGATCTTCTACCAGGGCCTTGCCGGCAAAGCCGCTGGTGTGCAAGCCGCCAGCGGCATTGACGCTGCAACCGCGCTCCTCCGTCTCAGCGACGATCTGCTGAAAGGTGCGTTCGCCGGCCCCGCGGATCAGGGCCGCGCCGGTAAACACGGCCAGCCCATTCTGCGCCGCTGTCTCGTGCACCGCGCCCACCCGCACCTCGCCGCGCACGCTCACCGTCGGCGCGCTCGGATTACGCTGGATCAGGGCCACCAGGCCGTTTGAGGCGACATAGCGCGTCGCCCCGGCAATGCCACGCGCTTCAGGCGCCATCCTCCTGCTCCTCCGTTGGAATAAAGTGGCCCACCACCCGGCGCCGTTCGGTGAGATAGGTCCGGGCGACCCGCCGGACATCCTCGGGGGTCACCGCGGCCAGTTCCTCCGGCAACGTCTCGACACGCCCGAAGCTGTCGAGCACCTCCCACATGCCGATCTGCAGGGCCTGGTCGGTCACGCTCTCGTTGTTGTAGGCGATCTGCGCGCGCACCTGTTTGAGCACCCTGGCCAGTTCCTCGGGTGTGACGCCGCCCTGCTGGATTTTCTCGATCTCTGTCAGCAGAGCCGCCTCGACAGCCGCGGCGTCGCGGCCCTCGCGCACGGTGGCGCTCAGTTCAAAGAGAAAGGGGTCGCGGGTGGGGGCGTAGGAGCTCCAGGCCGCCGCGGCCAGTTCGGTTTCCACCAGCGCCTTGTAGATCCGCGCGCTGCGGTTGGTCTGCGCGCCGCCACCCATGAAACTGAGGGGCCGCGCGCCGCTGAGCACCGCGTCGAGCACCGCCAGCGGCGCGAAGTCCGGGCTGCGGCAATCGGGGGCCAGGTAGGCGATCTGCACATACTGGGCCGGCCCGGGCCTGCGAATGGTCACCCGGCGCTCGCCCTGCGGCTCCGGCTCTACCGCGCGCACCGCGGGCAGGGCGGGGCCACGCGGCAGGGGGCCAAAGTACTGCTCCACCTGCCGCAGGAGCGTGTCGGTGTCGAAGTCGCCCACCAGCACCAGCACGGCGTTGTTCGGGGTGTAGAAGGTGTGGTAGTAGGTATACAACTCATCACGGGTCATCGCCAGCAGGTCGCTCTTGTAACCAATGACCGGGTGGTGGTAGGGATGCACGGTAAAGGCCATGGCCTTTACGGCCTCGTCGAGCCAGGTTTCGGGGTAATTGGCGTAGCCCTCAAGCTCAGAGATGATAACCGTTCGCTCGCTCTCCACCTCGGACGGGTCAAAGAGGGCGTTGACCATGCGGTCGCTTTCAATCCGCAGCCCCAGTTCGATGCGATCGGCGGGCAGGGTCTCGTAGTAGGCGGTATAGTCAATCCAGGTGAAGCCATTGAAAACGCCGCCATTGCGAGCGATCAGTCGGTCCAGTTCGCCGCGCGGCATGCTGGGGGTGCCTTTGAAGAGCATATGTTCGACCCAGTGGCTGATGCCGGTCTCGCCGCCGGGTTCGTTGCGGCTGCCCACGCGATACCAGATCCAGCTCGTGGCGACGGGGGCGCTGTGCACCTCCCTGGTGAGCACCAGCAGGCCGTTGGCAAGGGTATGGGCATGGATGGGTGTTGACATGGGCGATCCTGAGTGTTCAAGTCCTCACCCTCCCCCAACCCCCCTCTGCACCTGCGGTGGAGCGGGAGGGGGTTGGGGAGGATGAGGAACGGCGACCCATTGCCGCCTGGTGGAGGGCGGAACACGTAACTCCCCCACGCCCTGACCCGTTGGCGCGGGTGTATCCTCATCAGCGAGTATGCACCACCCCCGAAGCCGCCCGCGCCACCGGGGCGCCAAGGCGCTGCCGGGCGAAACAGCGCACGAAGCGCACCACGGCGCGGGGGCGCTCGTACTGCGGCAGGTGACCGCAGCGCCGGAGCACCAGCACATCGGCCCCCGGCAGATTGTCGCGGAAGAACTCGAACGAGCCGTCGGGCAGAAAGCGATCACGGTCGCCCCAGATGAGACCGACCGGCAGGCTGATCTGGCGCAACTCCTCAGCAGTGAAAAACTCGTCCTCGCTGGCCACGGCCACGAACTGCTGCACCGGGTCGCGCAGGAAGAGCGACTGAAAGGCGCGCTGGGCGAAGTAGAGCGGCAGCGGCACACGCCCGTACATCTGGCGGTAGATGCGCCGGACGGCGCGCAAATCGGGCGCGGTCACCACCTCAACAAAGGGTTGCCAGGAGGCGCGCCCATTGAGCAGCGCACCGCCGGGGTCGAGCAACAGCAGGCCCCGCACCAGCTCAGCGTGCAGTTGCGCGAGACGCAGGGAGATCCAGCCGCCCATCGAGTTGCCCACCAGTAAAGCCGGACGCCCGAGCACCTCGCGCAGCAGCGCAGCCAGCACCTGGGTGTGCTCGGCAATCGTGGTGTAGCGCCGGCCCGGCGGGAAGCCGCTCAGCCCGAACCCCGGCAGGTCGAGTGCATAGACCGGACCGATGCGGGCCATGCCGCGCATCGTGAAGGCCCAGGTCAGCGCGCTGTCGGCGATGCCGTGGACGAGCACCACGGGCAACTCCGGATCGCTGCCCCGGCGCCCCGGAACGTGGTACCAGTGGGTTCTGATGCCCGCGAGGCGGCGCTCTACGCTCACCGCGCCGGACCGCAGCAGCATCTTGCGCCGTAACCCCAGGACCAGGGGGATCAGCACCGGCGAGAACGGCCCGCCCAGGTCGAGTTGGCGTCGAAGAACCTGTTCGCTCATTGATCCCTCGTTTTCCTTCCAGGCTTCGTCGCCGGGTTGCGCTGGCAAGGCCGAAGCATGGACATAGCCAGTGCTTCGGCCTTACCGGGGGAGAGCCAACCCACGCGATGGACCCGGACGGAGAGCGTGAGCCCTCCCGGACCCACCCCGCGCGGTTGGGCCGTGCCCCACCGGTCCACGTATTTCTGCCCTCCCGGACCCTCCCCTGCGAGGGCTACGTCTTCCCGGACCGCCACTGGCGGCTGCGTCGCGCCACATCTTCCTCAAAACACGGCCACCCGGCTCACGCCTTCGGAGGGAGTGCAGACCAGCACCTGGGCCTCGCGCCCCAGCCGCTCACGGTAGCCGGCGACCAGATCGGCGGCGAAGCGATCGACGGCCCCCTCCTCCACCAGGCTGACCGTGCTGCCGCCAAACCCGCCGCCGGTGAGGCGCGAGCCGTAGCAACCAGGCAGGCGCCGGGCGATCTCCACCAGCGTGTCAAGCTCGGGGATGCTCACCTCGTAATCGTCGCGCAGGCTGGCGTGCGAAGCGTCCATCAGCGCCCCGAAGTGCGCCAGATCGCCGCGCTCAAGGGCCGCGGCGGCCGCCAGGGTGCGCTCAATCTCGCTCACCACGTGGCGGGCGCGCCGGTGGACCACCGGCGGCAACAGATCGGCATTGGCCTCGAGTTGCGCGGAGGTCACGTCGCGCAGGGCGGAGATCCGCGGCAGACGGGCGCGCAGCAGTTGCACCGCCTGTTCGCAAGCGGCGCGGCGTTCATTATACTCCGAAGCCACCAGACTGTGACGCACGCCGCTATCGCACACCACTACCCGCGCCCGCAGCGGGATGGGGATGGGCCGGTAGCTCAGGTCGCGGCAATCGAGAAGCAGGGCGTGCCCGGCACGACCCAGGGCAGCCATGAACTGATCCATGATCCCGCACTGCATCCCCACGAAGCTCTGCTCGGCGCCCTGCGCCAGCAGGGCCAGTTCCTCGCCCAGCAGATCAAGATCGTTGAGCAGTTGCAGCGCGTAGGCCACCGCCACCTCGAGAGCCGCCGATGAGGAGAGACCGGCGCCGAGCGGCACCTGGCTGTCAATGAGCAGATCGGCGCCGCTCAGGGGCAGATCGCGGGAGCGTATGGCTTTCACCACTCCGCGCACGTAGTTGCTCCAGGGCTGATCAGGGTTGTGCTCGATCCGGTCGAGGGAGAACCGATCCTCGACGTCGAGCTGGGCGCTGTGGACCCGGATGGTCCGATCCACGCGCGCCCGCGCCGCGACGAAGGTGGCGCGATCGATCGCGATGGGCAGCACGAAGCCCTCGTTGTAGTCGGTATGCTCGCCGATCAGGTTCACGCGCCCGGGGGCGCGCACGACAAACGCCGGGGGCGCGCCGAAGCGCGTCGCGAAGGCGTCGTGCAACTGGCGCAGGTTGAGCATTGCCGAACTCCACCGGGATAGCGGGCAAGATGCGAAGAAAAGCAGGGTAAGTGTACCACACTCCGTGGCAGGGGGGATGGGGAAAGCCAATCGCCCCATCACCCCCCAACCGGCGAGGGCAACGCCTGCCAGGACGGCATGAGAACGGGGAAACCAGATTTCCCCATTCTCCTTCAAACCAGCACCCTGCCCTCGCCCTCGCGCCGGGTGATTTTGCGTTCGTCGAGGTGTTCGAGGAAGGCCACGGCATACTTGCGGCTGCTGCCGAAGCGATCGCGCAGCATAGCGACGCTCACACTGCCCTCGGCCGCGACGGTGGCGCGGACCCACGCCAGCAACTCGGCATAGGTCTCCGGCAGCAGAAAGACATCGGGAGCCAGGCGCACCACGAGACCCTGTTCGAGGGTCCAGGCCAGCAGTTCCTCATCGAGGGCGGGGGCCGGCGGCCCGTAAGGAGCCTGGCGCATCGCCGCCAGGGCCGCCTCGATCGCCGCCCATTGCTCAGACAAAGGCCGCGGATCGTGACCCGCCAGCCAGACGCGCGACTCATCCAGCGCCACGAGGCCGCGTCGCGCAGCTTCGTCGAGCACCGCGCCCAGCGCCCGCGCCGGGAGGCGCAGCTTCTGGCGCGCTTCTTCGCGCGGCATGCCGCGCCGCAGGGGGTAGCGGCCGTGGTAGGCGCGCAACGCCGGGAGCAGCCGCGCCTCCAGGCGCGCCCAACCCGCGACCGAAACCAGCCAGCCATCGTCGGCCACGTCCGGCTGGTCCGGCGGCGCGCCGAGCAAGAGCACCCGCCCCGCGGCCATCAGGGGAGCGAGGGAGCGCCAGTCGAGCAGCCCGGTCTCGGCACGCACCTCGGCCCAGGAAAGCGGCGGGCCATCTCCCAGGGCCTGGAGCAGCAACTCCTGGGGATCGCCCCGCAGGCGCGCCTCCAGACCGGCGATCACCTCGGGGCGGAAGCGCCGGTGCCGGGGCGGGTGCGGATCAACCACGACGCCGCCAGCCACGGTGCGGCTGGGCGAGGCCACGCGCAGGATGCCACGGTCGCCGCGCATCGCCGCCACGGGGCGCTCCAGGCGCAGTTGGGCCCAGCCGCTGCTCCCGGGGGCCAGCACCTCGGCGTCGAGCAGCGTCAGGCGACAACGCACCTCGGCCGCGCCGATGAACAGGTCCAGCGCGGTGTTCTGTTCGAGCGGCCCCGGGGCATCGCCCAGCACCCGCAGATGCATGTCGAGCAAGCTGGTTGGGCGCAGGGCGCCGGGCAGCGCCAGCACATCGCCGCGGGCCACCTCGGTATGGTGCACCCCGGCCAGGTTCACTGCCACCCGCGTGCCCGGCAGCGCCGTCTCGCAACGCTGTTTGTGGGTCTGCAAGCCTCGCACACGGGCGACGCGCCCCGCAGGCAGGACCACCACCTCCTGGCCGACCCGCAGCGGCCCATCGAGCAAGGTGCCGGTCACCACCGTACCGAAACCGCCGATGGTAAAGGCCCGATCCACCGGCAGGCGCGGTGCGCCGATCGCGGCCGCGCGCGAAGGGGTGGCGTCGAGCACCCGGTCAAGCACGGCCACCAGCGTATCAAGGCCCTGCTCGGTGCGCGCCGAGACGGCGACGATCGGCGCATTTTCCAGGCTGGTGTCCTTCAGACAGGCGCGCACCTCCTCCTCCACCAGTGCAAGCCACTCCGCGTCCACCAGGTCGATCCTGGTCAGCACGACCACCCCGTGACGCACCTCAAGCAGATCAAGAATGGCCAGGTGCTCGACGGTTTGCGGCATCACCGACTCATCGGCGGCGATGACCAGCAACGCCGCATCGAGACCGCCCACGCCCGCCAGCATGTTCTTGATGAAGCGCTCATGACCGGGCACATCGATCAGGCTGACGTTGCGCCCCGAGGGCAATGTCAGCCAGGCAAAGCCGAGGTCGATAGTCATCTCCCGGCGTTGCTCCTCCTCCCAGCGATCGGGGTCAATCCCGGTCAACGCCTTGACCAGGGTTGACTTCCCGTGGTCTACGTGGCCAGCCGTGCCAACAACGTACATACGCGCCTCATCGCAGACAGGACATCGGGGAAACCCGGTTTCCCCGGGCCCCTGCCCATAGGAGAGCGGCGGCTCCGCCGCAGGTTAGATGGGGGCAGGGAAACCAGGTTTCCCCGCCCCCCTGCCCGAAGGGGCGGTTTGCCCGTTGGCGGCTCGTTTGGAGACGCCGCCAACCCGCGCCCCTGCCCGGAGGGGCGGTTTTTCATCGCCTCTACACCTTGTCCGAAGTGAAAAGCCCATGCTATGATACAGCCACACGGGCCAGGAGCAAGCCATGATACGCCAGGATGGGCGCCGGCCGGACCAGTTGCGTCCCGTAGAAATTATCCCCAACGCGGCCCCCTATGCCGAAGGATCGGCGCTGATCATCTGCGGCGACACCCGGGTCCTGTGCGCCGCCAGCGTCGAAGAGAGCATCCCGGCGTGGCTGCGGGGGCAGGGGCGCGGCTGGGTGACCGCCGAGTACGCCCTGCTGCCACGCTCCACCCTGACCCGCACGCGACGCGAGCGCAGCGGGGCCAGCGGACGCACCCAGGAGATCCAGCGGCTGATCGGGCGCTCCCTGCGTGCTGCCGTGGCGCTGGAGGAACTGGGCGAACGACTGATCACCGTTGACTGCGACGTGCTGCAAGCCGACGGGGGCACCCGGACGGCGGCAATTACCGGCGGTTACGTGGCGCTGGCCCTGGCTTGCAGGCGCCTGGTTGCTGGGGGCCTCCTGGCCCGCTCGCCGCTGATCCGCGCCATCGCCGCCGTGAGCGTGGGCAGCGTCGGCGGCGACCTGCTCCTCGATCTAGATTATAGCGAGGACAGCCGCGCCGACATGGACTGCAATGTGGTTATGACCGACGGCGGCGAGTTTGTGGAGGTGCAGGGCACCGCCGAGGGAGCGCCGATCCCCCGGCAGCGCCTCAACGCCCTGGTTGATCTGGCTGCGGAGGGCATCGGCGAACTGCTGGCGATCCAGCGGCGGGTGCTGGGGTCGTAGCGCAACCTGGAAGGTTGCGGGCGCACCGGAACAACCGGGGTTCCCCACGTCTCGCCAATCGGAACCGCAGGAATGAGCGATGAACGAACCGCACAACCGCTCAGAAGCGCTGCGTCATCTTCAACTCGGCATGGCCCTGGAACGGGCCAACCGGCTCAACGAGGCCGTGGCCCACTACCGCCGGGCCATCGCGGCCGATCCGCTGCAAGCCGAGGCTCACAATGCCCTTGGCTTCTACTACCAGCGCGCGGGGCTCCTGGCCAAAGCCGTTGAGGAGTTTCGCCTGGTTGCCAGTCTTGAGGGCAGCTTTCTTGCCTATTTCAACCTCGGCTACGTGCTGGTTGAGCTTGAACGCTACGACGAAGCCCTTGACGCCTTCGAGCACTGCCTCAAACTCGCCCCTGATGACCCGGCGGCCCACTTCGAACTGGCGCTGATCCATCTCGCGCGCCACGAATATGCCCAAGCGCTGGCCCATCTCGACCTGCCGTTGCAGAGCTACCCGCAGGATTGGGAGGTGCATAACCTGCACGGCCGCTGCCTGCTTGGCCTGCGCCGCTACGACGAGGCCACCGCCGCCTTCGGGCGTGCCCTGTTGCTGGCCAATTCGCCGGCCGCGATGGCCGAGGTGGTTGACAACCTCACCAGCGTCGAACGCCACCGCGAATTTCGCAGCCTGGCCAATATCAAGGATCAGTTGTATGCCGAAGACGGGGTGATCTACCTCGGCTCAACCGGCGACGACGGGTTGCAACTCCGCGAGACTCAGGATTACCACTTCACCTATCCTAACATTGGCACCACCCTGCAACGGCTGATCGCCCTGGTTGCCAGCACCGACTGGCGCTTCAGCGCCGTCGTCGCCGCCGACGGCCTCGCCCGGCCACTGGCAGGCGCGCTCGCCGAATTGCTCCAGATTCCGCTCCGCAGCGCCGAAGAACTCAGTGCCGACGACCGGGCCCTGCTCGTCTTCGCCGTGGCACGCGACGTCGAACTGCTCCTGCTCAGCGTCGAACGGCTGCCCTGCGCCGTCACCGCCTTCTGCCTGGGTCTCAACTGGAACCGCCACACCAAAGTGTTGCCCGACGTCGTCGGCATTGCCGCCCGCGGCGCCTGCAGCGTGCCCTGGGAAGCGACGCTACGGCGCCTGCGGGCCGAAGGCGCGCCGCAGCCAGCGATTGCCGCCTGCGTCGCCGAGGCCGCCGCGGCCATCATTACCGCCGTGCGCGAAACGCCCCTTGATACCAATCTCCCTCGCCAGATCCGCTACTACACCCGCAACCACCGCCGCGTTAACCTCGGCGGTCGCTGAGATTGAGGAAACCAGGTTTCCCCGCGCCCCCGGCCCGTGGAAGTCTTTCGGCGAACCCGCCCGATAGCAGTTGCCGAATACACGTTTTCGTGTTAGCATGGAGAGGTCCGGGAGAACTCAGCCCTCCACGATCCGCTGGTTCCGCCTGCAGCGGCAGACGTGTCCCGGGTTGGCTGGAACGCGCGCCGCGGGAGAAACGGGATTGCGGGGAGGCTATGCCTCTCCGCGCCCCGCCAACGGCGCCTCAGGTGTGAAGCATGATTAGCAAGCAAGGGTCACAGATGATCCGCCTGGGCTTCGGCGGGCGCATGGTTGGGCAGCCCGAAGCGAGCACGCCCGGACACGGGACAACCTCGCATCTGAGCCTGACCCTCGCTCGCCTTGGCGACACGCTTACCCACCTCGAACGGCTGGATGTGCGCTACTACCGCCTCGGGCTGGCACTTGATACACGCGAGATCTACGCGCAACTCGCGGAGTGCGCGGCGCTGCTGGAGGTGCTGGCCGAGCGTGTCGCCGCGGCCGGAGTGCGCCTCTGCTGCCACCTGGCGCCGGGGCTTGACCTGGGCGTGCCCGACGACGTGGCGGCGGCGGAGGCCCTGGCCGAGGTCGAGGCGTATACAGCACTGCTCGCGGCCCTCGACGCACGGCAGGGGGCCGGCCCGCCGGAAGGCACTGTGGTTGCCCATCTCAGCTCGGCGGCCGCCGACGAACAGGCCGGCGCGCGCTTCGCGGCCCGCTACGCCGCCCTCTCGCCACGGGCGCGGGCGCGCCTGGCGCTGGAACATGGCCACGCCGGGCCGAGCCTGGGGCGCCTGCTGGCGGTGCATCAGCGCTGCGGGGCGCCCATCGTCTTCGACATGCTGCACTGGGAACTGCATAACCCCGAGGGGCTGCCGTTGCCCCTGGCCCTGGGGCTGGCTCTGGCCACCTGGCCCCGCGGTCTGCGGCCCGAGGTGCACCTCAGCAGCCAGCGGAGCGAGGCCCACCTGCTGCCGCCGCGCCCGCCCAGACCCGCACGTATCCTGCCGCCCCGCCCCGGGCAGCACGCCGATTTTGTCGCCATCGGCGACCTCGAACGCCTGCTGCGCGCCGCTGCCGGCCTGCCGCCGTTTGACCTGATGATCGAGGCCCGCGCCGGTGAACTGGCGTTGCTGCGCCTGCGCGCCGAAATCAGCCGTCACGCGCCCGCCCTGGCGGCCATGCTCGGGTAAGGGCCTATCTGGATAACCAGAGCATCCGATTGCTTTCTGGGAGGGCTGCGCCTTCTCAGACCCTCCCCTGACGCAGGGTGGGGAAACCAGGTTTCCCCACCCCCTCCGAACGTTAAAGTGGGGGAGAACCATGTCTTAAGGAGCATCCCTGGGAGGACGGCGCCCTCCCGGACCCTCCCCGTGCGGGGCCGCGGTCCCCCCGGCGCAGCGATGCCGCGCCGTGCTATAATGCAGCCACGTTGTCGCATTCGCCATCGCCGCGCCTGTCCGGCATAGTGAGGAACGCACGTGAGCCAGTCTCGTTCCAAAGGTAAAACAACTGCTTCCCCGGCCAGCCCCGTGCCGGGCATTATTTCCGCGGTGGTCGTGCTGCTGATCCTCGGCCTGGTTGCTGGCCTGCTCATCAGCCGCGCGCGGACGCTCGAAGTCGCTGCGCCAACCGTCGCCCCCGCCATCACACCTGCCGCCGCACCCGCCGCAGCGCCGGCGCCGGGCGCCCTGCCCACCGCCACGACCTACACCTTCAGCGCACCACCGCCAATGACGATCGATCCCGCCCGGCGCTACGAGGCGACGATCCTCACCCCCCGCGGCGAGATCGTCATCGAACTGCTGCCCGAGATCGCCCCGCAAACGGTCAACAACTTCGTGTTCCTGGCCCGCAACAACTTCTACAACGGCCTTACCTGGCACCGCGTGCTGCCCAACTTCATGGCTCAGGGCGGCGACCCCCTCGGCGACGGCACCGGCGGCCCCGGTTACAGCATCCCCGCCGAGTTCACCGATAAACTGGCCTTCGACCAGCCGGGCATCGTCGCTATGGCCCGCTCCGCCGACCCCGATAGCGCCGGTTCGCAGTTCTTCATCACCACCGGCCCGGCCGACTGGCTCAACGGGCAGTACACGATCTTCGGTCGGGTGATCGAGGGCCAGGAGATTGTGGATGGCATCCCTCTGCGCGACCCGGAGAACCCCGCCGATCGCGCCCGGCCCGGCGAGACCATTCTGGGGATTATCATCACCGAGTCGTAGCTTTTTCTCCTGGTTTATCTCACGTGAACGTAGCTATCCGCAGGGCGTGGGGAAACCCGGTTTCCCCACGCCTCTCTCCATCGGCAACCGCGGCCCGCCTCACCCCCAGAGCCGTGTGGAGAACTCCGCTTTCCCCTTGCCCGCAGGACAATTCCAATTTTGTCATTTTGTCACCAACCGAATGTCATCAATCAACAACTGAAAGGCCTCGAAACGATCTGCTGGCGTAATAATCAGATTTTCGATCTGGGTACGCGCGGTCTCCCAGCGGATCGTCTGACCCACGCCAGCGGGTTGGAGCAGTGAGAAGGGTATGTAGAGCGTCATCCACTCGGGCGGCGCGACAAGCACCAGTTGATACTGACGGTCGTCCTTAATCGTCGCCGAGGTGAAACGCAACAGGTAGTTCTGGCCGTCGGTCCGCAGGCTGAGTTCGATGCCCGCATAGTCGCTCAGGTCAAGCGTCTGTCCGGCGGGCGCCAGCGGCAGACCCATCCCCAGGTACGATTCGCCCCAGGGGTTGTTGAATGAACCGCGAAAACGCAGCGCCAGACCGTTATCCCGGGGAACGACCGCCAGTTCGGCCACCGAAGAACCGCCGATCTGCCGGTCACTGTAGGTAAACCACTCCGTATCCAGGACGGAGCGCAGGTCACCGTCCTCAAAGTCGTCAATCAGCGGCAGGGCTGGCCGGAGCACGGTTGGACGTACAGGGCCACGAATAAGCGCCAGGTCATCCAGATCGAGGAAGCCGGTCTGCGGGGCGCGGGCTGGGCGCACTTCGATGCGAGTGGCGGCGCTGAGACCGGTTTCCAGCGCAACGCCGTCAGCATTGCGCAACTCGCTGACGGGAATCTCGATCCAGGTCCAGTCGCCGGGGGCGGCGAAGGTGGCAATAAAGGGCTTATCGCTGAAGGCGCTGTTGAGGCGCAACTGGTAGCGCCCGCTTCCCCGCGCCCAGAAGCCAATGCCCGTGACGCCGCGCAGGTCGCGCGGGCCGTCCCCTGGCGTCAGGTTAACGGCGAGGGCGGCGAAGTTCACCGGGCCGGTGTCGGCCAGGGCGTAGTCGAAGCGCATAGCCTGCACGCTCGCGGCGGCGCCGGGGGTGATGAGACGGTTACTGGCGACCGAGGAACCGCCACTACCGCGATCGTCGAAACTGAACCAGTAGTTGCCACTCAACGCCTGCTCGCCGTTCTCGAAATGGGCCAGCAGTTCCTCCTGGCGCGCCGAGCGCGGCTGAACGCCGCCGTAGCGCCAGAGATAGTAGTGCAGCCCCGCGTTGCCCATCTCCACCTCGGCGCCAGGGGGATTAAGCGGGTTGTAGGTCAGCACCCGCCGCTCGAAGAGTTGCACCAGCACCGGCGTCACCTGTGCGTTAAGCTGCAAATCGGTCCAATAGGCCTCGCTGATCGGGCGACCAACCACGGTGAGCGGGTCAATGATCTGCTCGACCCGCCGCCCGCGCGGCGTCTCGACCAGGCCGCGACGTTCGAGAAAGGCCGTAAACACCCGCGGCACGTTATGGCCGGTGACGGGGTCATAGGCGTCGTAGACGGTTTCAGGATGCACGGCGGCCAGCTCCGGACGGGCGCGCAGCGCGCCACCGCGGTCGAGCGACTCGCTTGGACGATCGGCGCGCCGTGGCGCCGGACCGGTCAGACGCGCAAAGGCGGCGTAGGTCGGCGCCAGGGGATCGTTGAGGTCTCCAGCAACGGGGATCAGGGCGGGAGGGCCGGGATCGAGCCGTTGCGAACCAAGTTGCACATTGCCGCTCACCATCTCGGCAACCAGGCGCCCGAAGCTCGTCTGGCTTGCGGCGCGGGCGCCGGCCAGCGGCAGGGGCAACTCCATGCGGCCCTTATCGTAGTAGACCGCCAGGCGCCGGCCGCCGGGAGCGTCGTCGTCGCGTTCGAGCAGCGGCGCGCTCCGCGGGGCCGGCCCCCAGTACCAGCTATAATCGGCGCGGCCCTCGGCCACCAGCGCATCGGTGCGGCGCCACTGGTCGCGAAAGGCCTCGGCCGCGAACACGCGCTGATCCGAGGCGCGCAACACCAGGGGGAGGGTCACAAGCGCCGTACATCCCAGTACCATCAGTAGCGACCAGAGCGTTGTTCGGTATCGCATCGCCTGCTCCCACCATTGCAGACCCGTATGTGTTTATTCTATTCTGCACACGAACATATATCTATCACATGTGTCATTCTGGCAGGCAAGTACAGAAACCTGCGGTGTGAAAGGGGATCGTCTGTGCAACTGCATGTCAGTTCCAGGCTTCATGTCTACTGTTGATTGGTCTCGCCCCATAGACAGAATGGCAATCTGGATCATCTCGGGAGAACTCCGCCCTCACACGCCAGGAGCATTTCCCTCCAATGATGACGATCGGCCCAAGTATATGAACGTTCCCAGGATCGGATTGTCGCGATGCTACCTGGCCGGATCATGTACCTGCCTCCGCGCCAGGGAGAGGAACGAATAAACCCGGGAATGATGCAAGGTCCGTTCTTCCGCAGTGGGGTTATGGATCGGCCAGGCCGCCCTGCACGGCGTTTTGGGGCCTGACCCGGAGACGACGCATCAGCCCCGATAGACGATCCGCCCGCGCCGCTGCTGCGCAGCAGAGAAACCCGGGAGACATGACCTTTCCCCCATTGTGCTCAGCATAAACAATGTATCATTGGCACGACACATTATCGTTAAGCACAACCCATCGCTGGCCGTAGACCGATCTCACGATCGGGTTTCAGATGGTCTAACCGGCATTCGCCCGCCGATCGAGCGCCAGCACACACGCCCCCGGTCCAGACGAGGTTTCATAAGTAATCTGTCACATTAATACACGATCCGGTCATCGCTTCTTGATGGGCCACTGTTATGCTTGCCTTGCTCTGGAGCCCACCACCCATGCAGCCTCATCCCAACCAGGACCGGTGGTAATTCAGTGTCAGGATTAGCGGCGAACCATCTCCGGTGTCTCCAGGGTATTGGTGTGCCGTGGAATGCAGGCAAGGAAAACGATGACAGCATTCGAAGCAACCCTTATTATCATTTCACTCCTCTTGCTGGGGCAGGTCTCATTTAGCACCTATCTGATGCTCTACGCCTGGAACGATGCGCGGCGCGGCAACATCTTTGCCGCGCCGAAGGAGTTTGCGCCGCCACAGAAGAGCTTTACGGTGCTGCTGCCCGCGCGTCACGAAGAAGCGGTGATCCAGCACACGATCGAGGGCGTGCTGCGCGCCAACTACCCGCGTGAGTTGCTGGAGATTGTGGTGATCTGCCGCATTGATGATCCGGGCACCATCGAGAAAGTGCAGGAGAAGATCGTCGAACTGGTGCAGCGCGACATTCACAATGTGCGCCTGATCGTGTTCCAGGATGTGCCGATCAACAAGCCCCACGGGCTGAATATCGGCTTCCGCAACACCCGCAATGACGTCGTGACGATCTTCGACTCGGAAGACGAAATCCACCCCGATGTGTTCAACGTGGTCAACACGGTGATGGTCACCGAAGGGGTCAACGTAGTCCAGTCCGGCGTGCAGTTGATGAACTTCGACTCAACCTGGTTTTCGGCGCTGAACGTGCTGGAATACTTCTTCTGGTTCAAGAGCCGGCTGCACTACCACGCCGAAGTGGGCATCATTCCCCTGGGGGGCAACACAGTGTTCTTCACCCGCGAGATTCTCAACAAGATCGGCGGATGGAACGAGCACTGTCTGACTGAAGACGCTGACATTGGCATCCGCTTGAGCCAGATAGGCGAGCGTATTCGCGTGGTCTACGAAGATCAATTTGTCACTAAGGAAGAGACCCCTCCCACTGTCGGGCAGTTTATCAAGCAGCGCACGCGCTGGAACCAGGGCTTTCTGCAGGTGCTGCAATCGGGCGCCTACTGGTCGCTGCCAAAGCTGAGCCAGCGGCTCCTGGCGGTCTTCACCCTGGCCTCTCCGGTGCTGCAAGCCTTTACGACATTATACATTCCAGTGTCGCTCTACACGATGTTCTTTGTGCGAATGCCGCCACTGGTGGCGCTGATCCTCTGGTTGCCCGCGTATATGCTGATTGGCCAGTATGTCTTGAACTGGATCGGGCTACGTGAGTTCGTGCGCGCCCACAATCTAACGATGCCGCCGCTGATGTGGCTGCGCCTGCTCATTGCCTTCTACCCGTTCCAGATCTTGCTGGGCATTGGCGCCATTCGCGGGGTGTACCGCCACCTGCGCGGCACGAACAACTGGGAAAAGACCCGGCATGTCAACGCCCACCGCAGCCCTGCTGCGTCACCATAGGCAGGCATGGGGCGCCTCGAGTTCCCCACCCGCTTCCAACCTGTGGCCAGCGGAGGAGAGTGCGCTTTTCCATAACCTCACGGCCACGAACGAGGGTTCCTGGGAGAACTACGCCCTCCCGGACTGCCCGGAGCCTGGAGCATTCAAGAATATTTAGCGTGCATACCCCCGAGGAGATCACAGATGAGCGTCAGCCTTGCTCCAGCCGCACTGCCCGACGTGCGGCCGCGAAAGGCGATCTGGTCGAGCCTGATAACCCTCGCTCTGGTCTGCGTAGCCGCCCTGGTGCACAGCTACAACATGTTTGGCTTTCCCCTCTACCTGGGTGACGAGGGGATCTACATGGCCCAGGCCTACGCAGTCGCCAGACTGGGGAACATTACTCCCTATGCGTACTGGTACGACCATGCGCCCGCTGGCTGGATCTTGATTGCGCTGTGGACGATGGTGACCGGTGGCTTTCACACCTTCGGCACAGCGATCGACAGTGGTCGCACCCTGATGCTACTGTTGCATATCATCTCGCTGGTACTGGTTTTCCGCATCGTGTTGCACCTGACGGGGAGCAATCTGGCCGCCGCCATCGGTGGGTTGTGCTACGCGCTCTCGCCGCTGACGGTAGTCTACGGGCGTATGGTGTTGCTCGACAACATTATGATCGTCTTCGTGCTCGTCGGCACGCTGCTGCTGGTGAACTACGACGGGCTGCTGTGGCGCCTGTTTCTGGGCAGTCTGCTTATTGGCATCGGGGTGCTCTCCAAAGAAAGCGCCATTGCGCTCCTGCCAGTGCTGCTCATCGGCGCCTAGACGCTGGCGCATGCCCAGCACCGTCCCTTTGCCCGCGGGGTGTGGCTCTTTGGCTTGCTGGCGACGCTCTCGCTGTATCCGCTTTACGCGGCACTGCGCGGCGAGTTGTTGAACTTCTCGTTCTCTTCCCCGCTCAACGGCGATGGCAGTGGCGTGACCCTGCTGGGCGCGGTGCTGTGGCAGCTCAGTCGCAGCGGCGGCGCACCCTGGGATCCGCAGGGCGATTTTATACGCGCGCTGACCGGGGCCTGGCTCGCGCGCGATCCGTGGCTGCTGGGTGTGGGCCTGATTGCCACAATCTGGAACCTGGCGCGGGGGGATGGGCGCACCCGTCTGATCGCCGGGCTTGGCCTGGTCGCCTGCCTCAGCCTGATGCGCGGCGGGCCGGTGCTCGAATTCTACATCATCGGCGTACTACCCTTTCTGGCGCTCAACGTCGGGCTAGCCGCCGCGCGGCTCGCCGAACTGACACGCATGCCCGGCATACTCCTGGCGCTGCTGATCAGCGTCGGGGTGCTTGGGTTCAACAATCTCAATCGCCAGAATGAAATCTTCACCCTCAACATGACCACCACCCAGCGGCAGGCCCTGGCCTGGGTGCGAGAGCATGTGCCCACCGATGCGCAGATCGTCATTGACGATGATCTCTGGGTGGATCTGCGGGACGGCCCCAGGGGCCAGCCGAGCTTCCCCGGCGCCCACTCGCACTGGAAAGTGGCCAATGACCCCGCAGTGTACCGCGATCTGTTCAACAACGACTGGCAGAACATTGACTACCTGATCACGACGCCAGGTCTGGAAGAGATTTTCAAGCAAAACCCGGAGAAGTTGCCCTATCAGGCCTGGAGCAATTCGACCCCGGTGGCCCGTTTCAATGTTGGCGACGCAGCCATCGAGGTGCGCCGGGTGAACCATGCCGGCATCGCCGTCAAAGATACGGTACGCGCCGGTTACACCAGCTTTGTGGCCAACTACGTGCAGGATGGACGGGTCGTCGGCACGGGCGCCTACACCGATGTTCGCGACCAGACCAGCGCCATGCTCATGGCCGTGTGGCAGAACGACCAGGCCACCTTCGACGCCCTGTGGAGCTGGGCGCAACTGCGGCTGCGGGCGCCCGAGGGTCACCTGCTGCACACCAATGAGCCGGGGATCGCCCTGCACACCTATGCTGACGCCAACGCCGAAGCGGCCCTGGCTTTACTTCTGGCCGAGCGGCGCTGGAACGATGCCAGCTATGGACGAGAGGGGTTGCGGATCGCCCGCGCGCTATGGGAGCGTTGCGTGGTCGAGATTGACGGTCGTCCCTATCTGGCTGCGGGCGACTGGGCGATCGAAGATGATCGCATCATCTTCGCGCCGGGAAGCTTCGTGCCCTACGCTATCCGCATGTTCGCCGAGGTGGACACGGAGCACAACTGGTGGTGGCTGCTTGACAACACCTATCCTCTGCTGGAGCGGGTCAGCGCCATCAACCTGGGCGAGGAGCGCAGTGCAGGGTTGCCGCCCACCTACGTGGCCCTCGACCGTGCGACGGGCGCGATCCGGCCCGACCAGCGCGGGCTTCCCGGCATGGGGACCGCTTTTGGGGATGAAGCCGCGCTCACCTACTGGCGCATTGCTCTGGATGCGCGCTGGTTCGAGGATGAACGCTCCGAACGATATTTGCGCAACGCAGCATTTCTCTTCGACGAATGGCAGCGCAACGGCGCGCTCGCCGGGCGTTACGGCCACAATGGCACGGCGCAGAGCGATGAGGAGAGCCTGCTCCTCTACAGCGCCGTACTACCGGTGTTCCTGATGGAGAACGAACCGGCGGGCCATGCCCTCTACGCCACCAGAATCGCCACCGCCTATACCAACACCCCCGACGGGGTGCGCTGGGGCAACGGCAGGAGCGTGGCCGAGCAACGCTGGGCGTGGCTCAGTAGCGCCTTCTACCTCGACATACTGGATTACACCTGGGAGCATTGATTGGCACGAATATCAGCTACAGGAAAGCGGGGTTCTCGAATCCTCTACGGTCACAGGCAGCGGGGGCCCGGGCAACGCCAGCGTCCCCGCCTTCCTCCACCCGAGCCTACAGGCGCCAGACGCCCTCTCATGGGCAGAGGTATGGGAAGTAATCATTTCTCTCGTGTTCACGGAGTAACATCGTATGCACTCACATATACTCTTCACCGATGTGGTCAATCGAGCGGAGCAGCAAGATTACCGCGACCGCGTAAATGTGGAAAGCGGCTTTCAGGCCCTGCTGGAGCGCGATGTGGTCATTCGCCGCCTGCAAGCTGAAGCCGCCGCCAACCCACGCATTCGGAGCTGGTTCATCAATGAGATCAAGACCCTCGCCACGTTGAGCCACCACGCCTTTATCCGGGTCTACGACGCGGGGATGCGCGACGAGGCGCCCTTCGCGGTCTGCGAGCGGTTGCGTGGAGTCACGGTTCAACATCGCCTCGACCTGCTGGCCGATCAGCATGAGCGGATGAGTTTCGATCAGGCCATCCACATCGTACAGAGCGTGGCCGAGGGCCTGGAGTATGCCCAGGGACGCGGCATTCGAGTGTATGATCTGACACCGGGGAATATTGTGCTTGCCGAGGATCGGCGGGTCGTGCTGACCAGCCTCGGCCAACCTTTGCCCGATAACCTGCTGGAGGCTGCACCCGTAACCCTGGCCTATGCGTCGCCCGAACAACTCTTTGGGGGGCCGAACGAAGGGACGAGCACAATCTACGGCCTGGGGGTTTTGCTGGCGCACCTGATCTGGGGCCGGCCACCCTTCGAGGGCGGCGCACTCAGCGTGCTGGCGCAGAAGCAGCGCTCAGGCAGCCTGCCGGTACTTGAGGATGTGCGGGCAAACCTGGTGTGCCCGTACCCGCTGGCCATGGTTATCCACCGCGCCACGCTCGCCCACCCTGCCGAGCGTTATGACACTATTAGATCGTTCCGGGCGGCGTTGCGTGAGAGCCTGACGGGCCGGCAAGTGCAGACGTCTATCGGCCCTCGCCAGGGCATGTATACCCTTTCGTTTTCCGAGATGCCCGCGATAGAAACAGAGAAGGCAGTGGCACAGGCGTATGCCCTCGAAGCGGAGCAACCCGGCGTCTGGCAAGCGTCGACTCCGGCGCCCTACGCCGACGAACCCGTTCGCAGCACCCCGGACACCCTGGCCAATGTGACCACGATGGCGAAACCGGCGCGCCCTCAACCCGATGTGATGGTCGTGGCGGAAGAACAGCCGTGCGCGTCAGCCGCGCCTGCGGCAGAGACCGTCCAGGTCCCGGGGGCGGAGAAGCCGGAGTTGCAGGCGGCATTGCCCTACACCCTGCTCATTCCCCTTCCCGATGATCAGGCGGAAGTTGCACCGCCGACGCCAGAGCGTCCTGCGCTGCGCCAGACCCTGATCAGCCCGGTGCACCTGGCGATGTTGATGATCCTGGGGGTGCTTGCCATCGGGGCGGCGCTGATGTTTGGCTGATGAGCTGTGGCGGCGTAACCCGCCGGGTTGCACCCGGCGGGAAAAGAGAACGACCGGCGCCTCCGCTAGATAAGGAGCGTCCGGGACAACACCTCTTTCCGGCGCGCCAGGGCGTCGTCTGGCTGCGCCGGAAGGGCAAATCGAGCCGGCGTCACCCAACCCTTTCCCTCGGCGAGACGAAGTCGCGTTGGGGTAGGGGTCGCCAGCAGGATGAAGGTACCGTTGTCCGTGTAACCGTCGTAGGCATAGACTGCAACTGACGTTCGATGAACATCGTGTCAGGAAAGGTCTATGCTGCACCCAACCCTGCGACGTTCCACGCACATCCTGATCGCGCTGATGGTCCTGGCAACGTTACCTTCCCTTCCCGTTGCGCGCGCCGCCCCAACGATTGTCGGCGATGGCACGCCCGGCAGTTGCACCGAAGCAAGCCTGCGCGCGGCGCTGGTGGGCGGCGGCAGCATCAGTTTCAACTGCGGGGGCGCACCGGTGAGCATTACGGTCAGCGCGCCCTTCGAGATCACCGCGCCCGAGACGACGATTGACGGGGGCGGGCTGATTACCCTGCGGGGCCAGAATAGCCGTATCATCGCCCATCGCACCACCGGCGCGCAGGGAAGCAGCACACTCACCCTGCGGAACCTCACGATCACCGGCGGGCGGGCCAGCGGCGCCAATGACGCCGCCAACGGCGGCGCCATCGCCAGCATCTTTGCCGCTGCCAATCCGGCCTTCAAACCGGCGCTCGTCGTGGAACATGTCACCTTCGAAGATAACGATTCCACGGTCACCAGCCTGACGCGCGGCGACGCCTATGACTACGGGGGCGGGGCGATCTACTCTCAGGGCGGATCGGTGACGGTGCGGAACTGTCGCTTCATCGGCAACGACGCCAACAACGCCGCCGGCGGCGCGATCCACGTCCTCCAGAGCGGTCTGGTGATTGAGGACAGCGAATTCAACAACAACAGCGCCATCGGCACGCGGCCGCAGGACAGCCTGGGCGGCGCGATCTACATTGACGGTCTGGGCGGCGAGAACGGCCTGTTCCGGGTGGTGCGCAGCGACTTTACCAACAACCGCGCCTACAACTCGGGCGGCGCGATCTACGTGAACATGTACGAGAACAGCAGCCGCGCCGAAGTGCTGGACAGCGCGTTTGTCGAAAACGCGGTGATCGGCGGCGAGCGCGCCCAGGGCGGGGCCATCGGCGGCGGCGGATCGAGCCTGGGCGGGGCGACCGGCAACCCCGCCATCGTGATCGAGCGCAGCCTCTTCAGCGCCAACAGCGTCCGGCGCACGCCCGGGGCGGGCGGCAATCCCAACGAAGACGGTTCGGGCGGGGCGCTGGCCTTTCCCCAACGGGCGCGGCTGCGGATCGTCAACAGCACCTTCGCAGGCAACCGGGCCGCCGGCGCGAGCTTCAACGCTAACGGCGGCGCACTTTACGTGGTGAACCACAGCGACCCCTTCGAAATCGTCAACAGCACCTTCGCCAATAACAGCGCCGGCTGGGTCGGCGGGGCGATCAGCAATAGCCAGATCAACGGCCAGCCCGGCGGCCGGGTGCGCAATACGCTCTTCGTCAACAACACTGCCGATAACGGCCCCAACGACTGGAACATTCAGCAGCACTGCTCCTCGGAACTGGCCCACGATGACCGGAGCCTGCAGTTCCCCCCACGCCTGACCGGGGGCAACTTCTTCAACGACGTGACCTGCTTCCAGGGCAAGAGCGCACCCAACCAGACGGGCGATCCCCAGTTCCGCGACCCGCAACTGCAGGCCCTGGCCGACAATGGCGGCCCGACCCGGACCATGGCCATCACCGCCGCCAGCCCGGCCTTCAACGCCGGGGCCGATTGCCCGCCGACCGACCAGCGCGGCGTCGCCCGCCCGCAGGGGGCAGGCTGCGACCTGGGGGCCTTTGAGGTGATTGCGGCCCTGGCGGTGGCGCCGGGGCTGATCGGCGTCAATGCCGCCAATCCCGCCCTCGACGTGCGGGGCGACGGCTTCACGGCCAGCAGCGTCGTACAGGTCAACGGCGCCGACCGCCCGACGACTTTCATCAGCCCCCTGGCGCTTCGGGTTGACCTCGCGCCCGCCGACGTAGCTGCTCCCGGCGCGCTCCGCATCAGCGTGCGCGGACCCGGGGAAAGCCTGGCTGGCGCCGAGGTGCGCGTGGTGGAGGAACTGCGGCGCGTCCATCTGCCGCTGGTGCGGCGCTGATTTGTCTCGTGCTATAATACGTAGAGCTTTTTCGCAAGCCGGCACGGCTTCGCGGTACAACGAGACGGCCAGGGGTTCCAGGATGGGCTGCGCTCTCCTGGCTCCTCCCCTCAGACAGGGGCGTGGGGAACCCAGAGTTCACCACGCTCCTCCGACCGAGCGACGAACGCGGGTTCCTGGGAAGGCCGGGTCCTTCCGGACCAGTCCCTCAAGCAGGGGGATGGGGAAACCTGGTTTCTCCATCCCCTGCCAACCGGATGGGTTCACAAAAGAGGTATGGCTCTGAAAGGAGGTGAGCACCATGTCAGACCCTGATCTTAGTGGCCTTCGCGCCTGGATGTTGCAGTTATGCCTGGCACCTGGCCTGCCAGCCGTGCTCATCTCCCGAGGAGCAGACCTGTATGAGTGACCCGAAATCTGAGAAAACCCACACCGAGCGCTACGATCCCGCCGCGATTGAAAAGAAGTGGCAGGACCGTTGGGCCGCCGATGACCTGTACCGGACCGGCCCCGCCGACAGCCGCCCCAAGTACTACGTTCTGGACTTCTACCCCTACCCCTCCGGCGAGGGGTTGAGCGTCGGCCACTGCCGCAACTACATCCCCACCGATGTAGTGGCCCGCTACTACCGCATGCGCGGCTACAATGTGCTTCACCCGATGGGGTGGGACGCCTTTGGCCTGCCCACCGAAAACCAGGCCATCAAGACGAAGACCAACCCGGCCCTGCTGACCCGGCGCTACGCGGCCAACTACAAGCGCCAGATGAACCTGATCGGGGTCAGCTACGACTGGAGCCGCGAAATCACCTCCTCCGAGCCCGACTACTACCACTGGACGCAGTGGATCTTCCTGCGCCTGTACGACCACTGGTACGACCGGCGGGTGGATCGGGCGCGGCCCATCGCGGAACTGGAGGCCGAACTGGCAGTCAGCGGGACCGGTCGCCTCGATCTGCCACTGTCGGAGCGGCGGATCAGCGCCGATGAGTGGAACGCCTACACGCCCCTGGAGCGCCAGGAGTTCCTGCGGCGCTTCCGCCTGGCCTACCGCGGCGAAGCCACCGTCAACTGGGACCCGGTGGATAAGACGGTTATCGCCAACGAAGAGGTCGGCCCCGACGGGCGGGCCTGGCGCAGCGGCGCCCTGGTGGAACGCAAGGTCCTCAAGCAATGGTTCTTCCGCATCACCGCCTACGCCGACCGGCTGGATCGCGACCTGGATACGGTGGACTGGCCCCCGCAGATTGTCACCATGCAGCGCAACTGGATCGGGCGTTCGCGGGGGGCAGAGGTGGTCTTTCACACCGAAGAGGGCGACCCGATCGTGGTCTTTACCACTCGCCCCGATACGCTCTGGGGAGCCACCTTCATGGTGCTGGCGCCGGAGCATCCCCTGGTGCAGAAGGTGACCACCAGCGAGCAGCAGGCGGCGGTGGCGGCGTATGTCGAGCAGGCCCGGGCGCAGAGCGGCGTGGTCGCCCCGGTTGAAGAGAAGGACAAGACCGGGGTCTTTACCGGCGGGTATGCTATCAATCCGGTCAACGGCGCGCGCATTCCGATCTGGATCGCCGACTACGTGCTGATGGGTTATGGCACGGGCGCGATTATGGCCGTGCCTGCCCATGATGAGCGCGACTTCGCCTTCGCCCTCAAGTACGGCCTGCCAATCGTGCCGGTGATCAATCGTCCCGATGACGCCGCGCGTTCGGTGCTGCGCGCCGGCGCCTACCGCTCCGAACTGCGCGAGGCGCTGCGGGCAGCGGGCTACTCGTTCGGCGAGGAGGACGGCGAACTGATCGTGGAACTGCGCGGCGCCCAGGCGGAAGCCTATGCCGATCTGGTGCGCCCCTACCTGGTGGAAGGATGGACCGAGGTGGCCGGTTCGGGCTGGCTGGCGATCTTCCCCGACGCGGTCATTCCCTTCGACAGCGTCGAGGCCGATGCGCGCATCGCCAGCCGCATCCGCACCGAACTGCGGGTGGACGCCATCCCCACCTATATGGCCTACCTGGTGACGACGCCCGCCTACCGCGAGATCGTCTACCACGACGAGTATGGCGCGCCCATCCACTCGGGGCCGATCAACGGCGTGCCCGGCGCCGAGGCGGTTGATCGCGCTATCGCCTACCTGGAGGAACACGGGCTGGGCAAAGGGCGCATGAACTACAAGATGCGCGACTGGCTGATCAGCCGCCAGCGGTACTGGGGCACGCCCATCCCCATCATTCACGCCGAGGACGGCATGGAAGTGATGCTGTCGGACGATGAACTGCCGCTGACCCTGCCCGGCGTCGAGAACTACGAGCCAACCGCCACGGGTGAGTCGCCGCTGGCCAAGATCGACGAGTGGGTTAACGTCACCCTGCCCGATGGGCGCAAGGGCCGCCGCGAGACCGATACCATGGGTACCTTCGCCTGCTCCTCGTGGTACTTCCTGCGCTTCGCCGACCCGCGCAACGATCGCGAACTGGCCGCCAAAGACCTGCTGGATTACTGGCTGCCGGTGGATATGTACGTCGGCGGGGCCGAACACGCGGTGATGCACCTGCTCTACGCCCGCTTCTGGACCAAGTTCCTCCACGATTACGGCCTGTTGAACTTCGTGGAGCCGTTCAAGAGCCTGCGGAACCAGGGGCTGATCCTGGCGCCGCCGCGGGAGGTCAACGGGCAGATCGTCATCGAGAAGATGTCAAAGTCGAAGAATAACGTGATCACTCCTGACGAGGTGGTCGCAAAGCACGGCGCCGATGCCCTGCGCGGCTACGAGTGCTTCATCTCCGACTTCGAAGCCTCGGTGCCCTGGAGCACTGACGGCGTGCCGGGGGTGCGCCGCTGGCTCGACCGGGTGTGGCGCATCGTGCTCGCCCCGGAGGAGGAGCGCAACCCCGAGGCAACCTTTAGCGAACGGCAATTGCGCCG
This sequence comes from uncultured Chloroflexales bacterium, assembly GCA_937918935.1. Classification (GTDB taxonomy): domain Bacteria; phylum Chloroflexota; class Chloroflexia; order Chloroflexales; family Chloroflexaceae; genus JACAEO01. The sequence continues at coordinate 64,625 of CAKZSI010000004.1, forward strand.
GATTACCCATCAGTCGATCATCCGCGTCTCGAATGATATCGAGGGCTTCAAGTTCAACACGATGGTTGCAGCCCTGATGGAGTTCACCAACGCCCTCTACAAGGCGCGCGACGCCGGTCTGGTCAGTACACCCGCCTGGAGCGAGGCCATCGAGACGCTGATCCTGCTGATGGCCCCGGTGGCGCCGCACATCGCCGAGGAGCTGTGGTCGCGCATCGGGCGCCCGTACAGCGTGCACCAGCAGCGCTGGCCGGTCGCCGATCCGGCCCTGGCGGCTGAGGACGAGGTGGAGATCGTCGTGCAGGTCAATGGCAAGGTGCGCGACAAACTGGTCGCCCCGGTGGACACCGGCGAGGCGCGCCTGCGCGAACTGGCCCTGGCCAGTGAACGGGTGCAGGCTTACGTGAATGGCAAAACGGTTCGGAATGTGATCGTCGTGCCCGGTAAACTGGTCAATATCGTGGTTGGTTGAGGTGAACGCGAGCGGTTGCAGGGGGATCGGGGAAACCTCTGCTTTATCACTTTGCCCCTGGCGTGAACGTTCGGAGGGGCCACACCCCTCCGAACCTCCTCGTAGCGGAAGCTGCGGCAGGGGACAATAGCGGCGAGGTCTGGTGGCCCGACGGAAATGGCGCGCAACGGCCAGCAGTCCATTGCTCTGGACCCAATAGGAATGAGCATCGCTACACAGCGCCTGATCTGGGCCTACGGCTGCGCGCTGGTCGGGGCGCTGCTGTTTGCGCTGCGACGTTTGCTGTTGCCGAATTACTTCGAGCTTGAGGGTCTGCCCCTGGCGATTGCCATTCCTTCGGCGCTCTACTCGTGCTACACCAACCCGGCCCTGAGCACCTGCGGTGACGGGGCGATCTTCGCCCTGACGGCCCTTGGTGTGGTAGCTGCAACGGGCTGGGGCAGCCCGGGGCGCAGCATCTTCGCGGTCATTCTGATTATTCTCCCCCTGTGCTTTTACTTCCTCTTCGCCGCGGCCGGCCTGGCCGCAGCGATGCTCTTGCTCATTCCCGTGGCGGTTGAACTGGGTGACCGGTGGCTCTTTGTGGACCGCTGACGCGCGTCTGGTCACACCGCGTACCCGGGAGGCCCCATCCCCCCGTTCGCCGGTGGGTCAGGCGACCCGGCACCGGTTGGGAGATGCAGGGAACGGGTTCCCTACGTCCCTCCAACTCGAGACGCAGATTGGCGATCACGCGGTAGAGGAAGGCTCACCGCCGGGGGTATAGCCCATCTTGATCCAGCCCTTTTTAATGGCGTAGATCACGGCCATCGTGCGATCGTTGACCTGAAGCTTGGAGAGGATGGAGGTGATGTGGTTCTTGACCGTCTGGCCGCTGATGGACAACTCGTTGGCAATCTCCTTATTGGAAAGGCCGCGGGCGATGCAGTCAAGGATCTCGATCTCCCGGCTGGTAAGCGGGGCGAAGAGGCTGGCGGTCTGGTCTTCGTCAGTGGCAGCCAGTTCGCGGAACTGGTGGAGCACGCGGGTCGCGACAGCCGGGCGGGCCAGCACGGCGTCGTTGATCAGGTAGCGGCCTCTGGCGACCTCGCGGATAAACAGCAGCAATTCCTCGGGATGCACATCCTTGGACGAATAGGCGGCCGCGCCTACCTTGATGGCCTGGAACAGTTGATTGTCGTCCTCATAGACGCTGAGCACAATGATCCCGATGCGCGGGTCGCGACGCTTGATCACCCGGGCGACCTCCAGGCCGTTGAGACCGGGCAGGTTGATATCCACAAGCACCACATCGGGGTTAAGGCGTTCGGTGAGCTTCAGGGCTTCCTGACCATTTTCAGCTTCGCCGATCACCATAATATCACTGGCGTCTTCGAGGCTCCAGCGGATCCCCTGGCGGAAGAGAGGGTGATCGTCAATAATCAACACACGGATTAGATTTGGATTGGTCATAGGGGCCTCGATGGGGTTCCTTCGCCGCGCAGCGGCAGACTTACCGCCACCTCGGCGCCATGGCCGGGGCGGGTTGTAACCACAAAACTCGCGCCGATCAACTCGGCCCGTTCGCGCATACTGGTCAACCCCCAACTCTCGCGCCCGGCGCGGCGCGCCACTTCACGCAGATCAAAGCCTGGCCCCTCGTCGCGAATGAGGAGCAGCAGGCGCTCGTCACGCCGGGTAAGCACAATGTGTATCGGCGCTCCGGGAGCATGTTTGCGGGCATTCTGGAGCGACTCCTGAACAATCCGGTAGAGTACGATCTCAGCCTCGGCCGGCAGACGGGGGGGCGGATCGAGGTCCAGGCTGACCGGAACGTTGAACGTATCACGGTAGCGCTGCACATACTCGCGGATGGCATTGCCAAGCCCATGTTCCTCGAGCTTGCCTGGCCGGAGATCGGCAATGAAGCCGCGCACCTCGCGCAGGCCTTCGCGGGCATTCTCGCTGAGTTGCCCGAGCATCTCTTGCAAACGGTCAAGCTTGCGATCGGCCAGTAACGTCTGACAACGTTCGAGGCCCATCAGGGCATTCGCCAGCACCTGAGCGGGCCCGTCGTGCACTTCGCGCGCCAGACGTGCCCGCTCTTCTTCGCGGCCCATAATCACCTGGGAGCGCAGGGCCTGCACCCAGGGATCGGACGTTTCGCCCTCAGCGCCGCCACCGAGGGTGGCGCTGCTCATGTCAATCTGGCGCACTAGCTGGTCGAGCTGGCGCAGGGCGCGGCGCATCTGCTCGTACTCCCGCGTCAGGTCCTCGTGGACGGCGCGTAGACGACGCTGACGCTCAGCCAGGGTGGTGGCGCTGACCTGACCCCGCTCGGACGCAAAGCGCGCCTGGATGAGCACCTCGTCGAGCTGACGCTCCGAGCGGCGCACCTCGGCTTCTAGTCGGGCAAGCTGGTGCTGCGCGGAGGTATGCAACGCTCGCAGACGGGTGATCTGCTCGGCAACGATGGCATGCGCCGCCTCCAGCAGCGCGGAAGGCTCTGGATGCACAGGACCTGCTCCCTGCTTGCCAATGACGTGTGCTCAGTATAGCATGCGCGCGAACGAGCGGGCAACACGTACCCCTGGAGCTTCTTGACGCGCCTTGACATTGGTCGGCTGCTCTGCTACAACTCCCGATGGCAAGGGTTGTAGCGGCCCATCTGTGCAGGGGGACGGGGAAACCCGGTTTCTCCATCCCCCTCTAACCGGTCACGTTCACATATGACACCTCCACGCCCCGATGAAATCCTGGAACTGGCCCGCGCGCGGATCGCGGAGCAACGCGCGCGTGAGCGTAGCGTCGCCGCCGGGCGGCGCGATCGGTTCTGGGAACTGACCTTTCTGGCGCTGATCGGCGCCATTGTGCTCATATTCGTGCTCTGGCCGGGCGCCACCCTGGAGTGGAAGCTCTACGCCACTGTCCATGGCCTGGTAGCCCAGAAGCACCTGGTCTTCATCGGCGAGCGGCCCCTGCCGCTCTGCGCGCGCAACGCGGGGATCTACAGCAGCTATCTGCTTGGCCTGGGATACCTGTTTGCCCGGGGGTATGGACGGGCAGCGGCCCTGCCGGCCCGCCCGCTCCTGGCGCTACTGGCCGTGGGCGCCCTGACGATGCTCGGCGATGGGATCAACTCGGTGCTGGAGGATACGGGGCGGGCCTACTTCTACCTGCCCCGCAACGACCTGCGAACCATCACCGGCGTCTTGTTCGGCATCGCACTGATGCCGATCATCCTGTTCGTCTTCAACCGCGCCCTGCGCGCCGACGCCGAGGTTGAGCGCGCGGTGCTCGACTGGCGCGGCTTCGGCGAGTTGCTGTTGCTCAACGGACTGCTGGTGATGGCGATCTACAGCAGCCTGAATGCACTCTACTGGCCGCTGGCGCTGCTGGGCGTGGTGGGGATCATCGCCGAACTGTTCACCATGTTCCTGCTGCTGGCGGCGGTGGGTTCAGGCTATACCCGCCGGGTTACCGCGCTGCGCCAGCTTGCCCGCCCCGCATGTATTGCCCTGGTTCCCACCCTGCTGGTCGTGGCGGGGCTGGCCATGCTGCGCTTCGCCGGGGGCGGGTGACGCGCCGTTCCGCTCCTGTTGCGCCGTGATACGGCATAGCCGCATACCAGTGGTATGCAAAAGATGTTTGAGGGAGGGCTGCGCCCTCCCTGATCCTCTGACCCCGCGCCGGTGTTTACCACGAGCAAGCTGCATCCTTCCCCACCCGTGGACGTTCAGGTTGCAGCCACAAAGTCGTTTCCGGCATCCCACAAACGAGCGATATGGGCCTGGCCATCTTCATCGAGGGTCAGCGCGTAGAGATCGGGCAGAGTCATGCGCTGCTGGAAGGCCAGGTCCACCGTGGGGTCGAAGTGCCGGAGGATGAGGGCCAGCAGGGCGCCGTGGGTGGCGATGGCGATCTGCTGGCCGGCGTGGCGGCGGGCCAGGGTCGCGATGAGGGCCACGCCGCGCTGCTGCGCTAGGGCGTTGGACTCGCCGCCGGGGAAGGCATGGTCGGGGTCCGCCCAGGTGGCGGCCGTGGCTGCATCGCGTTCTGCGTCGGGCACAGCGCCGAGTTGGCGCTCACGCAGGTCGTCGAGTTCGACTACCTCGAGGCCGAGGGCGCGGGCCAGGGGCTTCAGCGTCTGGCGCGCGCGGCGCGAGGGGCTGCTGTAGAGGGCCACAATGGGCCGCCCGTCGAGGAGCGCCGCGAGGTGCTCGGCTCCGGCACACCCGGCATCCGAAAGGGCGCGTTTGCCCTCGGGGGTGCGGACGGCGTGGGCGTGGCGGATCAGGTAGATCGTGGTGGGCATGGGCCGCCTCCTGGATGTGGCTACCTGACGTTGCCTTGTCCCTGTAGGCCAGGCCGGTGTGTTTCTCGGTGGATAACGGATTCAGCCCGCTATGTAATTGTACATGAAGTTGACGCATCGGCGAAGCCCTTGCCGTCCACCAGGCCGCGTTCCTCCGGGAGGGACCGGCGCACCTGGCGCCGCTCACGCGCCTGCAACTGGCCCGGGACGTGGGCCTGCACGAGTCAACCGTTTGCCGCGCCGTGGCTGGCAAGATCGCCCTGCTCCCCAACCGCGCCCTGGCGCCGCTCGACGACTTCTTCCACGCGGCCCGTCCGGTGCAGGAGGCGCTGCGCGAGCTGATCGCCGCCGAACAAGAGCCGCTCAGCGACCAGGAACTGGCCGAGTTGCTCGTCGCGCGCGGCTATCCCATCGCCCGGCGCACCGTCGCCAAATACCGCGAACAGTTGGGCCTCCCTGCGCAACGGCAGCGCGCCCGGCGCCAGCGGGATCGCTGAGCCATCACGCGCCTCGGCAGGCTTGCGGGTTCTTCCACGGATCACGGACCAGTCGCTCCGGTCCCCATGCCAGCAGCACGACGATCACGCTGGCAAAGAGCAGCACAAACAGGTACAGGCTGGCGCGATCCGACGCCAGGGTGGGAAAGAGCCAGTGGGACAGGTTGAACAGCGTGTGGAAGAGCAGGGCGGCGAAGACGCTCCCGCGGGTGTTGTTGTAGACCCAGGTGAAGAGGACGGAGACCAGGGTGGTCGAGAGCAGGAGGCCCCAGATGGGACGCTGGTAGTAGAACTCCTGCCGGGGCATAAAGAACAGGGGCAGGTGCCAGGCGCCCCAGGCCAGGCCGACCACGATGCTCGACGCCAGGGCGTTCCAGCGTTCCTGGAAGCGTTCAAGGGCGTAGCCGCGCCAGCCGAACTCCTCCTGTAGCGGGCCGCCGAGCAGGAGGATGTAAACAAAGGCGATCGGGATGACCAGGGGATCGGCCAGCGCCGGCAGGTCAGGCGGCGGATCTCCCGTGAGGACGGCCAGCAGCAGCGCGCCACCGATCAAGACGGGGAAGAGCAACAGGATCACCAGGTACCACCACAGGCCAAAACGAACGGCCAGTCCCCGCCGCAACAGGTTCGCCATCCCCGTGCGCCCCTCTTCCAAAAAGGTGACTAGCAGTGCCGCGATCAGCGGCCCCCACGCGGCGGGGTTGAAGGGCCCCTGCAGGAAGCCTGCCAGCGCCGGTGGCACGGCCACCCCGCGGGCAACCAGGGCGACAGGCCACCAGAACAGCCACGACCAGCCGAAGGCCAGCAGGAAGAAGAGCCAGAGCTTGCGTTTCATGGCGATGTTCCCCTCGTATTGAAGCTATGGACAGTATGCCATGGAGCAGGGATGATGCACAGTCCGCCCCCGGCGAGGGGTCCGGGGCAAGCCCCAAAGACGTTTCAGTAGTGTTCACTCCGGTCACGCTCCGCAGTGGCAGCCTGGACTATGCTCTGGGCATGCACGCCGGCAATAACCTCTTTTCCTTAGCCATCGCGGGGTACGAGGGTGGCGCGTTGCCAGCCAGCTCCCTGTTCATCGCTAGCGCCGGCAGCCTTCTGGAGGGGTGGCGGGGAAACCAGGTTTCCCCGCCGCCCCTGCCTGATGAATCGTTCACTGGCTGGACCAATCCTCAACGCTCAATCCCGGCACGCGGACAAACTCGCGCACATTGTTCGTCACCATGATCATCTGGCGCCGAATTGCCTGAGCAGCCAGCAGCAGGTCAATTGCTCCGATCGGCATCCCCTGCCCTTCGAGGGTGGCGCGGATCTGGCCATACGCCACGGCTGCCTGTGCATCAAACGGCAGAATCGTGAGCGGGAGCAAAAAGTATTCAAGCGCCCGTCGATTCTGCGCCGGATGGGCGCTTGTCTCCACCCCATAGTGCAACTCCGCAACCGTTAGTGCTGAGACGGCAACCTCGGTTAGCGGTAGTTGTGTGGGTCTGTGCAGAATAGAGGGTGATTTCTGCCGAATCAGCGCAATACAGATATTCGTATCTAGCAGGTACCTCATTCAAAAAGCCTCTCGCGGGACTGCACCGGCGGTTGTTGGCGTTCGGCCATAAAGTCCTCGGAGAACATCGCCAGGCTTTCGATAAGCGTTTGCCAGGAATCATCCTCCGGCAACCCTCTGATTGTCCGGGTGGTTCTGGCGGCTGCGCGCCAGAACCACCCGGACATCCCCCTCGTGGGACGGCTACGCCGTCCCGGACCCTGCCGTGGCAGACGGACGTTGCTCTAGCTCTTTTCTTCCTGCTGAGAGAAGGTAGGCAAACCCGAGTTCCCCCCACTCAGCCGAAAACCCCTTCTCGCTCAAAAACTCTATACCTGATGAGTTTCCCCCCGCCCCGGCCCAATGGTACAATCTCGGCGGTAAGGCATCCCGGGGCGAAACCAGGAAGTCAGGTTCTCCCACGCCCCCATAATCTACAATCGAAATTCGGCAACCCAATGACTCGACGCGGTATGCTACGCGCCCTCCTGGCCGGTCTTACGGCGATCGTTCCCTCTACCACCGCGGCTTCGACCGCGACCCCCGCCGCGTCCTCGCGCCGCGCCGATGCCGACGTCCTGGTCATCGGCGCGGGAATAGCCGGCCTCGGGGCCGCCGCCGCCTTGAAGGCGAAGGGCGTAGACGTGCTGGTAATCGAGGCGCGCCGACGCATCGGCGGGCGGGTCTGGTCGAATGCGGACCTGGGCATGCCCCTCGACCTGGGGGCGTCCTGGATCCACGGCGTGACCGGCAATCCCCTGAGCACCCTGGCCCGCGAACAGGGGCTCGTCACTGCCCGCACCGATTATGAAAACCTCCTGGCCTATGACGCAGACGGCGCCGAGGTGGACAATGCGCGCCATGCGCGGATTGACGCGCGCCTTGGCGACCTGCTGCGCCAGGCCCACACCCGGCGCGGTAACCTGCGCCGGGCCAACCAGCCCGATGTGTCGCTCCAGGCCGCCTTTGACGCCGCCCTTGCCGGTACGCGCCTCACCGCCGACGAACGCCGCGAACTGGACTATGTGATGAACACGATCATCGAACACGAGTACGCTGCCGATGCCGCCGAACTGTCGCTCCTGCACTACGACGCGGGTCAATCGTTTGGCGGCGGCGATGCACTCTTCCCCGAGGGCTACGGGCGGATCGCCGAGGGGTTGGCCCGGGGCCTGCGGATCGAACTGGGAGCGGTCGTGCAGCAGGTGAGCCACGGGGCCGGGGAGGTGCGCGTCCAGACCTCCCGCGGCATCTTTCGCGCTGGTCAGGCCGTGGTGACCCTGCCCCTGGGAGTGTTGCGGGCCAACACCGTGCGCTTCGTGCCCGACCTGCCCGCGCCGATGCGCCGGGCCGCCATGCGCCTGGGCAGCGGGGTGCTCAACAAGCTCTACCTGCGCTTTCCACGGCTGTTCTGGGCGCGCGAGTACGAGTTTCTGGGCTATATGGCCAGCCGCAAGGGCGAATGGGCCGAATGGCTCAACCTGGCCTTCTACACCGGCGCACCGGTGCTCCTGGCCTTCAATGCCGCCGCCTATGGGCGGGCCAGCGAGTCCATGTCCGATGCCGCTTTCGTCGGCGCCGCCCTCGATACGCTGCGCACCATCTACGGGCCGCGGATTCCCGACCCCACCGGCTTCCTGCGCACCCGCTGGGCCGCCGATCCCTTCGCCCGCGGTTCCTACTCCTTCGCGCCGCCCGGCGCCACCCCCGCCGATCGCCAGGCCCTCGCCATGCCGCTGAATGGCCGGCTCTTTTTCGCCGGGGAGCACACCAGTGTGGAGCACCCCGCCACTGTCCACGGAGCACTGCTCTCGGGGCGCCGCGCCGCCCGCGAGATCCTGGGTCGGCCTATTGAGTAACAATGTGAGGGAGATGCAGAGGGGTGCGCTCTCGGCGATCCTTATTGTTCCGACCGCGGCGACACGCCTGGCCCGGTTGCCCCGGGGCGCGCGCCCGCCGTAGGTCGAACCAGAGGTTGCGGGGCGGTTTCGCCTTCCCGCAACCTCCAAACCGTAAACAGGGGTGTGAACCCATTTCTTACGCAAAAACACAACAAACTGTCGTATAATACCGCTACCCACGTGAGCGGAAAGGTTACGACCGATGGCCGAGATCATTCCCCTGACGACCGGCGAGGCCAGCGCCTCGCAGGAGCCGTTCAAGCCCGGGGCCTGCAAGCTGCACCCTCAGACGATGTGTCCGGCCTTTGGCGCCCTGCGCGTACTCGCGCGCATTGAAGGGGCGCAGCCGGCCATGGTCACCGATACGGGCTGTCTCTACGGGTTGACGTTTGTGACCCACTTCTACGCCGCGCGCAAGAGCATTGTCGCGCCGGCTCTGGGCACCGCCGAGTTGTCCGGCGGGAAGGTGCAGGAAGCCGCCAACGCGGCCATCGCCGAAGCGGCCAGGGAACAGCACGTCTCGGTGATCCCGGTGATCTCGCTCTGCGTGGCCGAGACGGCGGGCCTGGCCGAGGAGTTGCTGCCCACCGAGGTTGACGGCAAGCCGGTGGTGCTGGTGCGTGTGCCGGCCTATGCTATCCACTCGCATCCTGAAGCCAAGGACATCGCCCTGGCGGCGGTGCTGCGCCGCTTCGTTGATCGCCAGAGCGACCACGAGCCGGGCGCCCTGGTGCTGGTAGGCGAGGTTTTTCCCGCCGACCCGCTGCTGATTGACGGGGTGCTGCGCAAGATGGGGGCGCGGGTGCTCACCACCCTGCCCGGGCGCCACGTGGACGAGTTGCGCCTGGCCGGGCGCGGCGCCGCCGTGGCCGCCCTGCACCCCTTTTACCGCGAGACGGTGAACGTGCTGCGCGAACGGGGCGTCGGCGTGGTTACCGGGGCGCCCATCGGCGCGGCGGGCAGCGCGGCCTGGCTGCGGGCCGTGGGCGCCGCGCTCGACCTCGATGAGGAGGTGGTCGAGCGTGTCGCCGCCGAGGAGGAAGAGACCGCGCGCGGTTTCCTCGCCGCCCAGCCACTCAAGGGCGCGACGATTCTGGTGTCGGGGTACGAGGGCAATGAGATGCTCTACGCCCGCCTGCTGATCGAGGGCGGTGCCCACGTGCCCTATGTGAGCACCAGCATTGGTCAAAGCGCCCTCACCGCCGCCGATGAGGCCTGGCTGAAGGCCCATGGTACCGAGGCGGTGATCTACCGTAAGGCGATCGAGGACGACCAGGCGGCCATGAAGCACTGGAACTTCGATCTGGTGATCGGTACCACCACCCTGGCGGCCTACGCCAAGGAGCGCGGTATTCCCTCAGTCTACTACACCAACATTCTCAGTGTGCGCCCCCTGTTCCTCGCCGGGGGGATGATCGCCTCGCTCAGTTTCGTGCGCGAGTTGATGCACCGCCGCCCGCTCTACGAGCGCATGGTCGAGTTCTTCACCGCCGATGGCGCAGAATAGGGGGCCGCCATGACCATCCAACTTATTCGCGACATTTCGGATACGAGTTCCTTCTGGGGCGCGTCGTGGGTCTTTGGCTGCTTCCCCGATCTGCACATTGTCTGTGATGCGCCGATTGGTTGCTACAACCTCCTGGGCGTAGCGGTGACCGACTATACCGATGCGTTGCCGCAGATGACCAATCTGACGCCCACGGCCATCCGCGAGGAGGATGTGATCAATGGCACCGCTGGCGCCCTCGTGCGCACGATTGACGACCTGCGTGGCCTCGGCAGTCTGGAGGGCAAGCGGCTGCTGGTGATCTCCACCGCCGAGAGCGAGATGATCAGCGCCGACCATACCCGCCTGGTGGCCCAGATTGACCCGCAGGCGCGCTTCTTCTGGAGCCGTTCGCTGGAGCAGGATGAGTGGACCGGGCGCGACCGGGCGCTGCTGTTTGCCTGGGAGGAGTACGGGCGTCCCTTCACCGATCCCGCCGCCGCACCGAAGGCGCCCAACCTGGTGAACATCATCGGTCCTTCCCTGGGCTGCTTCAACGCCCCGGCCGATCTCCACGAGGTGCGTCGCCTGATCGAGGGCATCGGCGGGGTGGTGAACCTGGTCTATCCCTACGAAGGCAGCGTCGCCGGCACCCCCCGTCTGGCCGATGCCGCTGTGAACGTGGTGCTGTACCGCGAGTTCGGCGCGCCCCTCGCCGAGGCCCTGGGCCGCCCCTTCCTCTTCGCGCCTTTCGGCATCTTTGGCACGACCGCCTTTCTGCGCGACCTGGGGCGCTTGATCGGCGCCGACCCGGCGCGGGTCGAGGCCTTCATCGCCCGCGAGAAGTGCACCACCCTCCAGCCGGTCTGGGATCTGTGGCGCGGCCCGCAGAGCGACTGGTTCGCCACGGTGGACTGCGCCATTGTCGCCGGGCGGAGCTATGTCGAGGGCCTGACCGCCCTGCTGGGCGACGAACTGGGTATGAAGATCGCCTGGACCTCCGGGCGCCCCCGCCGGCCTGACGAGCCAGATAATATCGAGATCCGCCGCCGCATCCACACGAAGGCCCCCGCCTTTGTCTTCGGCAGCATTAATGAGAAGATCTACCTGGCCGAGGCCAACGCCCGCGCCACCCACTACATCCCCGCCACCTTCCCCGGTCCTGTGGTACGCCGGACCACCGGCACGCCGTTTATGGGCTACGCCGGCGCGGCGAACATCATGCAGGAACTGGTCAACCGGTTCTACGAGATGGTCTTCAACTTCCTGCCGGTCGAGCAGGTGAAAGTACCCGCCGGTCCCGGCGGCCCGCCCCGGGCCACCGCTGCCGGGCCGCCCGCACCGCCCTCGGTTGAGACCATGCCCTGGACGCGGGAGGCCACCGAGCGCCTCAATGCTGCGCTCGAGGAGGTTCCCTACCTGGCGCGCATCAGCGCCAGCCGTTCGCTGCGTCTGGCCGCCGAGCAGGCCGCCCGCGCCCGCGGCGCCCCCGAGGTGACGGTGGATCTGGTCGAGGCGGCGATTGCCCAGGGCGGGTAGGGCGATTTTGGACCGGGCGCGTCTGGATGGCGCCGGCTTTGTGTGCATGCCCGGACAGGCGGAACCATGGTACACTACCGGCGTTATGCGCCGCTATGCGACCATTCTGCTGCCCCCAGCGCTGCTTTTCGCCACCCTCTACGTGCTCACGCTCACCAGTGTCCATACTTTCGACGCGCTCTCGTACATTCTCGACGTTGATCGCAAGCCCTGGCGCGAGTTGTTTCACCCGCACCATCTGGCCTATGGGCCACTGGGAGCGGGGATTCGCCTGACGGCCTCAAGCCTGGGATGGGAGGGGAGCGCGGAGCGGCTGTTGCAGGCCGCCAACGCCCTGGCCGGCGGCCTCGGCGTGGGCCTGTTCGCAGCGCTCCTGGCGCGTCTCACCGGGCGCTGGCAGGCGACGGCCCTGGGCGCACTGTTGCTCGGCGCGAGTTATGCCTACTGGTACTACGCCGTGGAGGTCGAGGTCTACACCATCGCGGTGCTGTTCCTCATCGCTGCGCTGTGGCTCATGCTGGAACTGGCGCAGCGGCCCGCGCTGCGCCTCGCGCTCGGTCTGGGCGCGATCCAGGGTCTCGCGGTGTTATTCCACCAGACCAATGTACTCTTGAGCTTCCCGGCGCTGACGGCGCTGGGGATAGGTCTCCGCGCCGCTTCCGCCACGGACGCACGCCCACGAACCGGCCCGGCGCTGCTGCTGGCCTACGCGGCGCCGCTGGCGCTGCTGGTGGGCGGCGCCTACCTCTGGGTGGGGCTGGGGGTGAGCGGCTTCCGGTCCTGGGAGGCGTTCTTCCGCTGGGCAGCGGGGTACACGACCACGGGCTACTGGGGCGGTGCAGTGGACGGGGCGCGGCTCGCCCTGCTGGGGCAGGGGTTGGCGCGTACCATCGCCCCTGACGGCGGCGCGCTGATCGGCCTGGCACTGCTGGCGACGCTGGCGCTGAACGCCCGCCGCCTGGCCCGCGCGCCACGGGGGGCGTTGGCGATTACCCTGACCTGGCTGGCCGTCTACGGGGCTTTTTTCGTCTGGTGGGAGCCTGAGAATATCGAGTTCTGGATCGCCAGCCTGCCACCGTTCTACCTGCTGGTCGTCCTCGCGGCGTACCTGCCCGTCTCTGACCAGCCCCTGCCCCGTTTCTGGCCGGTGCTGCTGCTGGTGTGCGGGCTGGCGCTGCTGCCGCTCAACGGCACGGCCATCGCCCGCCGCGGCGATGCCAGCCGCGACCTGCAACGGGTGACGGCGGAGGCCCTGGCGGCCCACAGCGCGCCGGGCGACCTGCTGATTGTGCCCGATGGCGTGCTGGAGTTGTACCTGCCCTTCTACGTCGAGCGTCCCCAGGCGACCTCGCTGAACCAGGCCATGACCGCCACCGGCGCCTGGCCCGCTGCCTGCGCCTGGCTCCACGCCCGCATTGACACCGCCCTGGGCGCCGGGTATGCTGTGCTGATCGCCGCCGATGCCATCCGGCCCGCGCTCGCCCCGCCGGGCGAACCGCCCACTCCCGCCGAGCGCCTGGATCTTGACCCGGACACAGTAGCGGAGTGTTACGCACCGCTGCAACCGGCGCTGGCGCCGCTGGACCTGGGTCCGGGCCTGCCTGCCTACTACCGTCTCCCCGCAGCCCAGGAACTGGCCGAGGGCCCCGGCTGGGATTTTACCCTTGGACATTGGGGCTGGCACGTCAGCGGCGCGATCCCGGCCAGCAGCGCGCTGCCGGGATGGGCGCTGCGCCCGGAACTTGACCCGGTGCTGACCAGCCCGCCGCTGCGGCTGGCGCCAGCGCGTTTTGCGACCCTGGAGGTGCGCCTGGCTGCCGATACCGCCGCCCGCGACGCGCAACTCTTCTTCCTGGACGGCAACGGCCGGGCCGACGAGGCCCGCTCCCTGCGCTGGACGCTCGAACCCGGCCCCGCGGCGCATACCTACCGCCTCGATCTGCGCACAGCCCCCGGCTGGGAAGGCATGATTACCGGCCTGCGGCTCGACCCGGTCAGCGTTGGCGACGGCGGAACGGTGGTGGTGGAATGGCTGCGCCTGACGCCGCGGTAAACCTCGGAGACGGCAACGTCTGCACAACCCTCCGGGTGCGCTACAGGCGCTTCCCCGTCCGCTCATCTACCGCCGGCCCACGCCCAGCAGATACACCCACAGCGCCGCGCCCGACAGCGCCGCTACGGCAAACTTGACCCCCAGCGGCAGCGCCGAGGGCGAAATAAAGCCCTCGATCAGCCCGGCGATCACCAGCAGCGGCACGCATCCCAGGACGATCAGCAGGGCCCGTCGGGCGGCGACCACCAGCGCCGCCCGGCGGCTGAGCAGACCGGGGCGGAGGATGGCCCAGCCCAGTTGCAGGCCGGCGCCCCCGGCGAGGAAGATCACGCTGAACTCGATTGCCCCGTGGGCCGCCACAAAGCCCCAGAGATTGTCAGCGAAGTCGAAGCGTTGCGCCGCGCCCGCCACCACTCCCAGGAAGATCCCGTTGCTGCCGAGCACGAAGAGGGTGTAGATCCCCAGGGTCACCCCGCCGGCAAAGGCGCGAAAGGCCACCCCGATGTTGTTGGTCATAATCTCGGCCGAGGCGAGGCTCAAGCCCTCTTCGTTGATGCGATGCCACCACTCCTCACCGGCTCGCACCTGTTCCACCACCACCTCGGCCCCGGGCACCAGCGCACCGGCCAGGGCCGGGTCGTTGTAGGTCGTCACGAAGGCGATGATCGCCGGAACCAGGAACATCAAACAGGCGGCAAGAGTGGCCGGCCAGGTCTCGCGGAAGGCGCGGGGGAACCCGGTGGCAAAGAAGGCGCGCACACGGGCCGCGCCGCCCGCGCCGCTCTCGCGGTAAACCGCGCCGTGCCCACGGGCTACCAGGCTGTTCAGATAGAGCGCGACGGGGTGTTCGGGAAGGTCGCGGCGCGCCAGGGCGAGATCGGCGGCAGCCTGGCGGTAGAGGCGTCCAAGGTCGCGCAACTCGCCGGCAGAAAGCCCGTCCAGACCGGCGCCAGCGCGCTCGAGGAGCACCTCGAGACGCTCCCAGCGGTCACGTCGGCGAGCGATGAAATCGTCAGGGCGCATCGTTCGATGGCGGGTGTGCTGTACGGAAGTATGGCAACAGTGGACAGGCGATCCATCCACGCGCATGGGCAGTATACCAGAGTGGAGAACGGAGGAGCAGGAGGGAAGCAACCCATCCTATAGCGTTTCTCGAAACGATTGGAGCGGCGCGAGCGCAGCGAGCCACAGGGTCGGCAGTGAATTAATCATTCAGGGCTCTGGCTCAGCCGGATCGTCGTGCCCGCATCAAGCGGCTTACCACAGAGCACGGCGGCGAGATTACCGGGGTCCGGCCCGATCAGGCGCACCTCCAGACCCGGAACGGCTTCGATCAGGCGCCACATCAACTCGAGCTTGCTGCGCATCCCACCGGTGACATCCACGGCGTGGGAACCGCCAGCGCCGTGCAGCACCGCATCGAGGTTGGCGGCGGTAATCAGCGGCACCCGTTCGGCGTCGGGATTGGTGCGGGGGTCGGCGGTGTAGACCGCGGCCTCGCCAACGAGCACGATACGCGCCGGGCGCAGCGGGGTCGCCAGAGCCAGGTGGGCAAGCAGGGCCTCGGTGGAGATGATTGCGCTGCCCTGCAGGCGATCCAAGGCCACGTCCCCATGAACCACAGGGACCAGACCACGGTCAAGAGCCGCGGCGATCGGCGTGGTGTCCCAGGCGACGATACGCCCGCCAGCCGCCTGCAGGGCGGCGGAGGGTTGCAGGGAGAGGGCCGGCACACCTGCCTCGAGCAGCGCGTCAACCACGATGCGATTGAGCCGCAGCGCGGCAGCGGCGGTCAGGGCAAAGCCGGTGTAATCGCTCCCGGGGGCCAGGCCGCGATGGACGCCGTAGCGCGCAGCGTAGTGGTGGCCAAACGAGCCACTGCCGTGACCGAGGATCAGCCGCAGATCGGGGCGGGCGCCAAGGGCCTCGGCCAGTTCGGCGGCCAGCCGGGCAATCACCGGGCGGTCGGCGGCCTCACGCCCGGCCTTGTCGGTGATGACAGAGCCGCCGAGTTTTACGAAGGTGTACATACTTCGCTACCTGGGAGGGCTGCACCCTCCCGGACCCTCCCTGTCACCAAGGGTCCGCGACATCCGAGCCTCTGGCCCGTAGGGCGGCATTCATGCCGCCTGCCTCTCGCCCGTAGGGCGGCATTCATGCCGCCTTCCAGATCCTCCCTGTCACCAGGTTCCAGAAGAGCTGCACCCTCGCGGACCCCTCCACATTCACATCACGTCGGAAAGAGCAGCAACACCCCCAGCACGGTCAACCCCCAGAGCACCACGCTGCCGGCCAGCGACAGATCCTTGAGGATCAGTTCGTCGGGCGCACCGCCCTCCCCGCGGATGTAGATCAGGTAGAGGTAGCGAAAGATCGCGTAGATCACGAACGGAATGGTCAGCATCAACATCGGGTAGGGCTCCTGCGGCGCAACGGGAGCGAGGAAGACCGTGACGCTGTAGGCCATGATGATGCTGGCGGTAACGATGGCCATCATCTGGTCGAGCATGGGCACGGAGTACTCGGCAAGGATGCGCCGATGCTCACCCGCGCCATTCTCCAGGAGAAGCAACTCATGGCGGCGCTTGCCGATGCCCAGGAAGAGCGCCAGGAGCAGCATGCAGAGCAGCAGCCAGGGGGTGATCAGCACATTGATCACCACCGCACCGCCCACCGCCCGCAAGACGAAGCCCGCAGCCAGCACGAGAATATCCAGAATGACTACGTTCTTGAGCCAGTAGGAGTAGAGGAAGCCCTGGATCGCCACATAAGCCGCCAGCACCCCGAGGAAGGCCATACCCTCACCAACGACATAGGCCAGGGGTATTGCGACCACAATCAGGACTGTGGCGCCAACGATGCCAATCGTCGGGCTGAGACGCCCGGAGGCGAAGGGACGGTGGCGCTTCTTAGGATGGGCGCGGTCCTTCTCGATGTCAACCAGATCGTTGACCAGATAGATCGCACTCGCGGCCAGGCAGAAAGCGACGAAGGCGCCGAACACCCGCAGCAGGGGCCCCGGCCCCACGCTGGCGTCCCAGAAGCGCCACAGTCGTTCTTCGGAAAAGGCCAGGGCCGCGAAGACGAAAACGTTCTTGACCCACTGGCGCGGGCGCATCGCGCGCGCCAACTCGCGCAGCATCCCGACGTTGGTCACGGTCGCGGCGCTGATCGCGCTTTCGGATGACACCTTGCGCATAGATCTCATATGGGGGCGCGCTGTCGCCCACCACTGGGAGGCGGAAAAATCGCCTGATTGTACCCGATGGTTCGGGAAGGCGTCAACTACGGTGAATGACACATCCTTACTCCCGCACCTCGCCCATGCTGCGCGCATCGTACCCGCCCAGGGCCTCGACCGCGGCGCGGTAGGCCGGGTCGCCCAGAGCCTGGCGCAGCGGTTCAAGCAATTCGCTCTCCCAGTGGCGGCGCGGCACGGCCAGTTCGTAGCATTCGCTGAACAGGGGCACGAACTCCAGCCCCAGGGCGCGGGCCGCGGCGCGAATGCCCAGGCCAGCGTCCGCCGCGCCGCTCAGCACCGCCGCCGCCACGGCCATGTGGGTAAACTCCTCGCGCTCGTAGCCGGCAATCGCGCCAGGGTCAATTCCAGCCTGCTTCAGATGGTAGTCAAGCAGCACCCGCGTTCCCGAACCACGTTGCCGGTTGACGAAACGCACCCCCGGGCGAACCAGGTCGCGCAGTTCGCCCAGGCCCAGGGGGTTGCCCGGCGCCACCAGGAAGCCCTGCTCGCGCCAGGCCAGGTGCACCAGGACAATCTCCTCGTCGGGCAGCAGGCGTCGCACGAATGGCCGGTTGTACTCACCGGTCTCCTCATCGAGCAAATGCGTGCCGGCCAGGTGGGCGTCGTGGCGCTTGAGGGCCATCAGGCCGCCCAAGCTGCCCACATTAGCCGAACTGAGGCGGCGCTGCGCCCCGGCGCGGTGCAGGTAACTGGCCAGCAGATCCAGCGCCAGGTCATGGCTGCCGATGGCCACCAGGGTGCGCTCGATCTCCTCCGGGTCACGCAGGAGTTCAACCGTTACCTCGGCTCCGGCGTGCACCCCCTCGGAGAAGCGCGGAATGCGGGCGATGCCATCGGCCCTGACCAGCGAGGTTACCACCCCGGCCCCGCGGCTCAGTGGCGTGGCAATCAGGCGCCCGTCCACTCGCCCCAGGGTCACGCGCACGAACTCATCTTCGCCAATCGGCGAAAGCAGCTTGCGGCTCATGGTGGCGGTGACCGCGGGCCGCAGCGGCGGGGTCAACCCCTGGAGCCGGTACAGCAGCGGTCGCAGGAACAACTCGGCGGTAAGGGCCGCCGAGACCGGGTAGCCGGGCAGGCCCAGGGCCGGCTTGCCCGCGGCGACGCCGAGGATCACCGGGTGGCCCGGGCGGATGGCCACCCCATGGACGGCCACCTCACCCAGTTCGGCCAGCACCGCCGCGGTAAAATCCTCCGAACCGGCGGACGAGCCGGCGTTGACCACCACCACGTCGTGGTCTGCCAGGGCCTCCTCGACCACGGTGCGGAGCAGGTCACGCCGGTCGGGCACGGGGGCGAAACGGGTGGCGCGCCCGCCCCACTCTTCTACCATGCCGGCCAGGATCAGCGAGTTGAACTCGACAATCGCGCCGGGGGGCACGGCCTCGCCGCGGGCCTCGCAGGCCGCGGCATCCTCGGCGGTGATCAGTTCGGTCCCGGTGGGAACGATCGCCACCCGCGGACGCCGCCGCACCAGCAGCGTCGTATGCCCGGCAGCGGCGGCAGCCCCCAGATCCACGGGTCGCAGGCGCGTCCCCTCGGGGATGATCAGTTCCGTGGCGACAATATCCTCACCCAGGGGGCGCACATGTTGCCAGGGGGCCACGGCGGCGGTAATGGCAACAGTGGTCTCATCGAGCGTCTGCACATGTTCGGCCATTACCACGGCATCGGTATGGGGCGGCAGGGGATCGCCGGTATCCACCCAGATCGCCTGCGTGTCCAGGGCGAGGGCGCGGGGCGTAGTTTCGGTGGCCCCGGCGGTATCCACGGCGCGCACGGCGATGCCATCCATGGCCGCGGCGTGGTAGTGCGGCACCGAGCGCGTGGCCCACACCGGCGCGGCCGTCACCCGGTCGCGGGCCTCGGCCAGCGGAACGGCCTCACCCTCCAGCAGCGGCAATCCTCCCACGCGGGCCAGGGCCGCTTCGAAGCGGGCAATGGCCTCGTCGAGAGCGCGGTCCTCGAGATAGTAACGTCGTCTGGTCATCGCCGGCCTCTTCCCCCTCGCAGGTACAGGGTTTTTCGAGCATGAAGGGGTTTTCGGCATTCCAATGGGCTTCCGATCCTCACCCCCCCTGCACCCTCTCCCTGAACGAGAGAGGGGGGAGTTGGGCGTCCCAATGCCCCAGATGGCGAATGCAACGCGAGGATGTGCCGAAAAACCCTACACCTGAGAAGCCTCTTCCGCACGGTGCGAGGAAACCAGGTTTCCCCACACTCCTCCACCCGTGTGTGGTCACCTGAGCATGTTCCTGGGAGGGCGTAGCCTTTTCAGCACCTCCCGGCGGGCAATCAAAAAAACAGTTTCACCTGGACCTCATCGCCGGCGTACAGACCGCTGAGATCCAGGGGCACATGCACCAGGCCATCGGCGCGGGCCAGGGTGTAGATCAGGTTCGACTTGCCGAAGACCGGATCGGCCCACAGTTCCCCATCACGCGCCTCCAGGCGCACCGGCACGAAATCCTCGCGTCCGGTGCGCGAGGGGATATTGCGCGCCAGGCGCGCCCGGCGCGTCAGCGCGGGCGGCGCGGCGGCGTCCAGCAACTGGCGGATAGCGGGCGCGACGAACAGGCCAAAGGCGATCATTGCCGAGACGGGGTTGCCGGGCAAGCCGAACACGGGGCGCTGGCCCGCGGCAGCCAGAATGGTGGGCTTGCCGGGCTGGATGGCCACGCCGTGCACCAGCACCCCCGGCGCGCCGAGCGCGCCGATCACCCCCACGGTCATATCGCGCGCGCTCACCGAACTCCCGGCGGCGATCACCAGGGCGTCGGCCTCCTCGAGGGCGGCGCGGGCCATCGCCTCCAGGGTGACGGCATCATCGGGGGCGATGCCGCGGGGCATCGGCTCGCCGCCGGCGCGACGCACCAGCGCGGCGATGGTGTACGTATTCACGTCGCGCACCTGCCCCGGCGCAACCGGCATATCGGGGGGCACGACCTCATCACCCGAGGCGAGGATGGCCACTCGCGGGCGGGCCACCACCGGCACACGGGTGATCCCCACTCCGGCCAGGCCCCCCAGATCCTGGGGGCGCAGGCGGTGCCCCCGGGGGAAGAGCAGGTCCCCCTGGCGCACGTCCTCGCCAACGGGGATGACATTCTCGCCCACGGCCACCGGGCGCACCACTTCGATCGTTGTCGCGTCGAGGCGCTGGGTGTACTCCACCATCACCACACTATCGCTGCCGTCGGGGAGCATCCCCCCGGTGTGGATCAGCGCGGCCTGGCCCCCGCCGACGGTGATGGTCGGGGCGCGGCCCATGGGCGCCTCGCCGCAGAGGGTCAGGTAGGCGGGCAGGCCCTCGCTGGCCCCGTAGGTGTCGGCGGCGCGTACGGCGAACCCGTCAACGGTGGAGCGCGGAAAGGCGGGCAGGTCAACCGGCGAGCGCAGGTCCTCGGCCAGCACCCGGTCGAGGGCCTCGTGGAGGGCCAGCGTCTCCACCCGCGCCAGCGGCACCAGATGTTGCGTGAGGCGTGCGTTGGCCTCGGCGATCGTTACAACCTGAAACAGTTCAGGCATGGCGTGCTCCTTCCTCACCAGGGGGCTGCTATGTAGTATACACGCATGTTCGGGATTCGCGGCAGGGGTGTACCGGCGCGGATGCGATGATACGTTCTGCGCCATCCGGGTGAAGGCCGGCGTTCCGCAGGTCCCGAGTGGGATTGTTAGTGCTGGATTTCTTCCCTGGGCGGCGGCAGCGGCTCGCCGGTCACCAGGGCAATGGCGATACCGTCATAGCCCTTGATCCCCGTGGTCTGCAGGGCCGTTGCGGTGACACCAGGGTCGCCGGCTATGGCAAGGTGCAAGGCCCGCACGCCCTGCACCCGCGGATCGGCGCTGTCGGCATTGATCACCTCGCCTCGCCGCACCACATTGTCAACGATGATCAGCCCGCCGCGCCGGGTCAGGCTGCGCACCCAGCGGAAGTAGGCCGCGAGCCGCTCTTTATCGGCGTCAATGAACACCAGATCGAAGCGCGCTCCCTCGGAAGCCAGGGCGGGCAGCGTCTCCAGCGCCGGTCCCACACGCACCTCTATCTTGCCGGAGAGACCGGCGCGGGCCAGGTTCGCCCGCGCCACCTCAGCGTGACGGGGGTCAGCCTCCAGGGTGATCAGCCGCCCGCCCGGCGGCAACGCCCGGGCAAGCCAGATACTGCTGTAGCCCCCCAGCGTGCCCAGTTCCAGGATCGTCTGCGCATGCATATTCAGGGCCAGCAGATGCAACAACTTGCCCAGCAGCGGCGAGACCTGGATTGCCGGCATCCCCGCGGCGGCGGTGGCCGCCAGCGCCTCCTCCAACGCGGCATCGGGCGGGGCGAACAGGCCCTCGAAATAGCGATCAACGCTGGTCCAGATCTCGTTTGTCATGCGAGATTCCTTTCGCTGATCAAGCGAAGGCCTGAACGGACAATCGCCGCCCAGGCCCTCAAGCTGGCAGAGACACAGGAAACCCGCGGTCTCTCGCCCTTATTATAAGCACCCGGGAATCAACCGGAACCTTCTGCGAGAGGTGCGCTCTTCCACAAGCTCCCATTTTCACATCAGACACCCTGGCAGCTTCTCTGCACAACAACGGAATGACAGGACGGCGCTTGCGGTTTGCTTGCTTCTATTCTCACGACGCACGCCGGGGAGAACAGTGGTACTAATTCAACATTCTGGCGACGATCTGTTCGAACTCATCACACTCCTCGATCAGCGCGACGATCACGGTGCGAAAATATTTGCTGTCAATCAACTGCATCTCGGCATTATGCATGCAGGAGAACACCTGGCGGTTCTGAATTTCCTCAATGCACCAGAAACCCACCTTGCGTTGAGCGTTGCGCTTGAGTAGAATAGTTGACAGGTAATGAGGAATCTCATCCTCGGAATTGAACATAATAGCGCTGGGGACGGAGAATTCGAGGGTGGTATCGTAACGCACGATGTAGAGGATCTGAAGATCTTCCCTTCTCAGTACAGCGTAGCTTCGTGGCGCCCGACACAGGAAGGGGAACGTTCGAGTGGTGTCGCCCCTTCGAATATCCTCACAGTAGAAGCTGCCGCAAGTAGAACGTAGAGCTAGAACCCACAATCCGGAATGGCATAACAACGGCAATCGCACCGAAACGAAAGGATGAGTCAATGGGGAAGCATCGGATGGGCGCCCTGATGATCGCGCTGGTAGCTGCAGTGTTGGGCCTGGGAATCGGGTTCCTACTCCAGGGTAACTGGTCAAGCGGGGCAGTTGCGGCGCCACTCGCGCAGCCGACGCAGGTTTCGAGTAGCCTGATCCCGCGCTTTATCAGTCTGGACCCGTATGGGGCGTATGTAACCGGCGCGACGACCTTTTCTGAGGGTTTTGGTCCTAATAGTGGCTTACGCTTGCCCGACGGCGCTATTAGCAGCTTCAACCTGGGTTTCACGCTGCCTCCTGACTATGCCAGTGCCACGCCGCTGACGATACGCATGGTCTGGCATACCCCCTCAACCAGTTGTACCATCAATTTTCGACCGAACTCGATTGCCATAGCCCGTCCTGGCCAGAACCATATTCAGGGATCGGGAGCTTCGGATGGGCTATCCGTCGTCGGCG
>CAKZSI010000005.1 GCA_937918935.1 uncultured Chloroflexales bacterium
CCCGCACGGTACGTGTAGCGCGGGCTTCAGCCCGCGCTACGACGGCGGGCTACAGCCCTGCCTGAGGGTCTGGAAGCCCCGCACGGTACGTGTAGCGCGGGCTTCAGCCCGCGGCTGGTCTGCGGCTTCACGCACGTAGCGCGGGCTTCAGCCCGCGGCTGGTCCTGCGGCTTCACGCACGTAGCGCGGGCTTCAGCCCGCGGCTTGTACCCGTCGCTTAACGCATGCAGCGCGGGCTGAAGCCCGTAGCGATACGGGGCGCGGGCTTTAGCCCGCTGCTTTGCTTGTGTCGCCCCAACGCTCTCGGGTATAATAAGGCCGGTTCGCCCGGGCAGAGTGCTGTCTCGGGGGCGGGACGCCACCGACGGTCAACCACCCGCGAACGCTACGGTGCAGAATACCGCTGCCTGTTGCCTCCACACGCCCAGACAGCGACGGAGCATATACTGATGTTTAACTGGCTGAAAAAGATCGTTGGCGATGGCAATGATAAGGCCCTGAGCCAGATCAAACCCCTGGTTGAAGAGATAAATCGGCTCGAGCCCGAGTATCAGGCCCTCTCCGATGAAGAACTGCGGGGCCAAACGGCGGTCTTCCGCGAGCGCCTGGCCGCCGGCGAAACCCTTGATGATCTGCTCCCCGAAGCCTTCGCCGCCGTCCGTGAGGCTGCGCGCCGCACCATTGGCCTGCGCCACTACGATGTGCAACTCATCGGGGGCATTGTGCTACACCAGGGGAAGATCGCCGAGATGAAGACCGGCGAGGGCAAAACCCTCGTGGCCACTCTGCCGCTCTACCTCAATGCCCTGGAAGGCAAGGGCGCCCATCTGGTCACGGTCAACGATTACCTGGCCAGGGTCGGCGCGGGCTGGATGGGGCCGATCTACCATTTCCTCGGCCTGACGGTGGGCTTCATCGCCCACGAGCAGAGCGCCATCTACGACCCTGACTATGTTGACCCCCACGCCAATCCTGAGGACCAGCGCCTCGTCCATTGGCGACCGGTCCCCCGCCGTGAGGCGTATCTCGCCGATATTACCTACGGGACCAACAATGAGTTCGGCTTTGATTATCTGCGCGACAATATGGCCTACGATAAGGCACAGATGGTCCAGCGGGAACTGCACTACGCCATCGTTGACGAAGTGGATAACATTCTCATTGACGAGGCTCGCACTCCGCTGATCATCTCGGGCCCGGCGCAGAAGTCGAGCGACCTCTACCGCCAGATGGCGCGCCTGGTGCGTAACCTGCGGCGCTCCAGCGTCACGCCCAGGCAGATGAAGGAAGAAGGGCTGCTGCCTGATGGTGACTTTTTTATTGATGAGCGCACCCGCTCGATTACGCTTACTGAGCCGGGTATCGAGCACCTCGAACGCCTCCTGAAAATTCCGGAAGGCGAGAGCCTCTACGACCCCCAGCACTACGAAAAGACCCACTACGTCGAGAATGCCCTCAAGGCCGAGTTTATCTTCCAGCGTGATCGCGACTATATGGTCACGCCTGACGGCGAGGTGATTATCGTTGATGAGTTCACCGGCCGGGCCATGCCCGGGCGTCGCTGGTCCGATGGGTTGCACCAGGCGGTCGAGGCGAAAGAGGGCGTGGCGATCAAGAATGAGAACGTCACCCTTGCGACGATCACCTTCCAGAACTACTTCCGCATGTACCACAAGCTCGCCGGTATGACCGGTACGGCCTACACCGAGCGGGAGGAGTTCGGCAAGATCTACAACCTGGACGTGGTGGTCATTCCCACCCATAAGCCGTCGATCCGCGAGGACTACCCCGACCAGATCTACCGCAGCGAGAGTGCCAAGTTCAAGGCGGTGGTGCGCGAGGTGCAGGAGATGCACGCGCAGGGCCGACCGGTGTTGATCGGCACCACCTCGGTGGAGACCTCCGAGCGGGTGAGCCGGCTGCTCCAGCAGGCAGGCATCAAGCACAGCGTGCTCAATGCCAAGTACCACGAGAAGGAGGCCGCCATCGTGGCCCAGGCCGGGCGCAGGGGCGCGGTAACCGTGGCTACCAACATGGCCGGTCGCGGTACCGACATTCTGCTGGGCGGCAACCCCGATGGTCTGGTGGACGATATTCTTGCCGCCCGGGGCATCAAGTTCGAGGAAGCCACCCCCGAACAGAAGCGTGAAGCCTGGGAAGAGGCGAAGCGTATCACCGAGGCCGAGGGCGCCGAGGTGCGCGCCCTGGGCGGGTTGCACATTGTGGGCACCGAGCGTCACGAGGCCCGGCGCATCGATAATCAGCTCCGCGGACGCGCCGGCCGCCAGGGTGATCCTGGCTCCTCGCGCTTCTTTCTCTCGCTCGAAGATGAACTGCTGCGGCGCTTCGGTCCCGTTGACCGCATTCGTGGCCTGATGGATCGCTTCCTGGAAGAGGATCTTCCGCTGGAAGCGGGCATCCTCGACCGCACCATCGAGAGCGCCCAGACCCGCGTTGAGGGCTACAACTTCGACATCCGCAAGCACACCGTCGAGTTCGACGATGTGATGAACAAGCAGCGCCAGATCATCTACAAGGATCGGCGTGAGATCCTCGACGGTAAGGATGTTCACGATCAGATCTTGCAGATGATCGGTGAAGAGATCGCCGCCCTGGTTGATGAACATCTGGCCGAAGATCATCCCGAGTACTGGGATCACGCGGAACTGCTGCGCCACTACCGCCAGATTAACCCGCTCCTGCCCTCCTCGGTCAGCAGCGCCACGCTGGAAGGCAAGAGCCGCGAGGAGATCGAGATCTGGCTGGTGGAGCAACTCGAGCAGGCTTACGCCGAGCGCGAGCGGGCCATTGGCCCCGAGATGATGCGTGATGTCGAGAGGCGTATGATGCTGGCGGCCATCGATCGCCAGTGGATCGATTACCTGACGGCTATGGACGAACTGCGCCAGAGTATCATGCTCCAGGCCTTCGCCCAGCGTGATCCCCTGGTGGAGTTCCGCCGCCAGTCGTTCCAGATGTTCGAGCAACTCAAGGAGAACATCACCCGCGATGTGGTCTATCAGATCATCAACCAGACCTTTGCCTACGAGCGTTACCTGCGGCAGCTCGAGGCCGAACAGCAGGCGCGCCTGGCCATGGCCCGGCAGGCTGGCGGCAGCAGCGAGATGGCCAATGTCGCCGGCAAGCCCGCGCGGCGCAAGGGGCCGGCCCTGCCCGGGCGCAATGACCCCTGCCCCTGTGGTTCGGGCAAGAAGTTTAAGCAGTGCCACATGGGGCGCGAGCAGGAGATCATGCATCTGCTCGGCAACGCTGCTTCCGCTCCCCAACTGAGGGCCGAGGCCGCCCCGGCGCGTGCCGGGCAAGCCCTGCCCGACAATCCGGCGATCGCCGCCGAGGCGGAGAAGATCCGCCAGGCGCTCGGTTCCCAATCCGCGCCGTCCACCCCCCGTGGCCGCCAGGCCCCGGCTGCGCCCCGCAGCAAACGTAAGTAGGTCGAAACATTGGGCAGCCAGTGCTTCGACCTACAATGGGGTCAACGCAAATGTCAGCACATAGGCATAGGCAAAAATAAACGCCGAAAAGTTTGCCAGCAGCGCCGCCAGGTACCCGCGCGAAAAGGTCGTTCGTCGCAGCAGCGTCAACCCAAAGCCCTCGACTATCCAGGCGATCAGCAGCGCCAGGAGCAGGGCCAGGAAGATGTTCGGAACGCTCAGGATCAACTGGCTGAGTAGCACCAGCACCACTGCCGAGATCAGGTTGACAATCAGCGAGTCGCGGAAGCTGCCGTTGAGGTTCGCCCACTTCGTCTGAAAGAGCATCAGCCCGTCAATGACGATCGAGACGATCAGGAAGACGAACGGGAAGGTGCCGGCGGCGAGAAGACTGGTGTCGAGCATGGGTTGTGCCTGTGCCTGTTGGGAAACCTGGTTTCCTCACAAGTGATGTCGTTCCCCCGGTAGGGGCGTCCCCTCCCGGCCCTGCCCCTGTGCCAGGGCCGTGGGGAAACCAGGTTTCCCCACGGATCACGTACTCTCCTGGGAGGGCGCCGCCCTCCCGGTCCCTCCTTTTTACGCTCCGGTTGACGTACCCGGGCTTTCGAGTCCCGCGGTGAAGCGCGCCGCCGTCTGCAGCGCGGCGCTGAACATCGCGTCGCGGCTGAGGAGGCGCAGTTCGGCGGCCAGCAACTCGGCCAGCGACGGTGCTACGCAGCGGGTCAGCCGGCGCACCGGGACATGGCCGGCTACCTCCGCGCTGGTCAGGATGTGCCCCTGCTCGTCGGCGCGCTGCACGTGGAAGTCGGCGCTAACGCCGTCGAGGGCGCGCAGGCGCAGCGTGGCCAGCCCTGGCGCGGCGCCAGGGGCGCCGACCGGCGCGATGATGATTGTCACCAGACGAATGGCCCGCGGGCCAACCCCGACCGCCGGGCGACGCAGATGCAGCCGCAGTGTCGCCCCCTCAACGCTCACCGCCTCTTCCAGCGGCGTCCAGTCGAGACAGGCGGCGAGCCAGCCGGCGATGAGCAGGCCCGGCATGGGGTTCAGGCGCTCGCCCGCGGGCACGTAGCCGATTTCGACCTGATCGAGCCGGCGCAGGTGCGGTAACAGCGGGCGCGTGTCGAAGAACTGGGCGGTAAGTTCGCGCCAGGGGGTCAGTGCCGCCCATCCCAGGTCGCTCAACGTAACCCGGCGCGCCCCGCCCGGCGGGGTTCCCGGGTCGCGATCAAAGGCGGCCATGCGCCGCAGGTCGCCTGCGGGATCGGCCAGGTCGCGTGAGTCGATGATCAGCCGGTCAATGACCCCGAGCAGGCGGGTGAGCAGCGGGTCGTCGAAGGGCGCCGGGCCGGGCAGCCAGAGGACCACCGGCAGGTCCGGCGCAAGGAGCGCCAGGATCAGCGAGGCGATCTGCGCAGTTACCGGGCCGCGGGCGTCAATGCTGATCTGTTCGCCGCAGACCTGGGGCACGCCGGGGCCGCTCAGCAGGCAGTTGGCCTGCACCCAGGCCTCGATACGCGGCGGCGCCTCCTCGGGGCGGCAGATCGCCAGCAGGGTCCGGTTGGGGTGGCTGGCCACCAGTTCGCCTGCGACGGCGCTGATCCGTTCGGCCATGGCCAGGTCGGTGGCGCGGGCAATCAGGTTCAAGGTCAGCGCGCGGGTCACCGCCTCACCGCCGGTGGTTGTCTCGGCGGTTTCCTGCCAGAGCCGCTGCAGTTCGCCCTCGATCGTGGCGCTGTCAACAAAGGGAAGGGTGTTCATAGTCTGCGCCAGGCGCGTCCATCGCGGGCGATGAACGCATCGGCGGCGGCAGGCCCCCAGGCGCCGGCCTCGTAGTTGGGGAAGTCCTGCGGCGCCCCGGCGGCCCAACCCTCCAGAATGGGCGTGAGCAGCGCCCAGCTCGCCTCGACCTCGTCGCGCCGGGTGAAGAGTGTGCTGTCTCCGAGCATGCAATCGAGCAAGAGGCGTTCGTAGGCTTCGGGCGAGGCCACCCCGAACGAGGTGCCGTAGCGAAAATCCATGGTCACCGGGCGGATCTGGGCCTGCCCCGGCACCTTGGAACTGAACTTCAGGGTGATGCCCTCGTCGGGCTGGATGCGGATCGCCAGGACGTTCGGTTCAATCTCGTTGACCGGCGTGTCGGCAAAGAGCAGAGTGGGCGCGCCGCGGAACTGGATGGCAATCTCGCTCACCCGACGCGGCAGGGCCTTGCCGCTGCGCAGGTAGAAGGGGACGCCGGCCCAGCGCCAGTTCTCGACGAAGAGCTTCAGCGCCACATAGGTCTCGGTCTGCGAGTCGGGGGCCACGCCGCGCTCTTCGCGGTAACCGCGCACCGGGCGCCCGCTGACGCTGCCGGGGCCGTACTGGCCGCGCACGGTGATGCGCTCCACGTCCTCCGGGGCAATGGGCCGGATCGCGCGCAGCACCTTCACCTTTTCGTCGCGCACGGCGTCCGCGTCGTAGGCCACGGGCGGCTCCATCGCCGTCAGGGTAAGCAACTGGGTGAGGTGGTTCTGGATCATGTCGCGCAGCGCCCCGGCGCGGTCGTAGTAGCCACCACGATCCTCCACCCCGAGACTCTCGGCCACAGTGATCTGCGCATGGTCCACGTAGCGCCGGTTCCAGATCGGCTCGAAGATCCCGTTGGCAAAGCGAAACACCAGCAGGTTCTGGACCGTCTCTTTGCCCAGGTAATGGTCAATGCGGTACACCTGGCGTTCATCGAAGACGGCGAGCACCCGCCGGTTGAGGTCGCGGGCGCTCTCCAGGTCGCGGCCAAAGGGCTTTTCGATGATGATCCGCGTCCAGCCACCGCCGGGCGAGCGGTTGAGGCCGTGGGCGCCGAGCTGGGCGACGATCTCGGCGTAGGCTTCGGGCGGTGTGGCCAGGTAGAAGACCCGGTTGCCGCCGGTGTCGCGCGCCGCGTCAATCGCGGCCAGACGCTCGGCAAGACGGGCGTAGCCCGCGGGGTCGTCGAAACTGGCGCGGTGGTAGAAGATTCCCTCGGCGAAACTGGCCCAGAGGGCCTCCTCCACCGGGCCCGCGCGCGAATTGGCGTTGACCGCCTCGAGCAACACCTGGCGAAAGGTGGAGTCGTCCCACTCACGGCGGGCGAAGCCCACCACCGAGAAGCCGCCCGGCAGGCGGCGCTCACGGGCCAGGTTGTAGAGCGCCGGAACCAGCTTGCGGCTAGTCAGGTCGCCGCTGGCGCCGAAAATAACGACGATGCACGGCTCGGGCGTGCGCCAGAGCCGCAGACCTGCCCGTAGCGGATTCTCAAGGGGGGTGGCGACCACATCGTTCATGGTGATGCTCGTTGGGCCGCAGGCCCTACTCGACCTTCTTCACCGCGTGCCCGCCGAATTGCTGGCGCAGGGCCGCCAGCACCTTTGCGCTGAAGCTGTCCTCCTGGCGCGAGCGGAAGCGCATCTGTAGCGACAGGGTGATGATCGGCGCCGGCACGTCCAGATCAATCGCTTCCTGCACCGTCCAGCGGCCCTCGCCGCTATCCTCGACATAGCCGCGAATGCTGGTGAGCGCAGGGTCCTGGGCGAAGGCCCGTTCGGCCAGTTCGAGCAGCCAGGAGCGCACCACGCTGCCCTGGTTCCAGAGTTGGCTAATGCGCTGCAAGTCGAAATCGTAACGCGACTGGCGGAGGATCTCGAAGCCTTCGGCGTAGGCCTGCATCATGCCGTACTCGATGCCGTTGTGGATCATCTTCACGAAGTGGCCGGCCCCATGCGGGCCGCAGAGCATGTACCCGTCGGGCGGGGCGAGGGTCCTCAGCAGTGGTTCGACATAGGCGAAGGTGTCGGGGTCGCCCCCAACCATGGTGCAGTAGCCCAGTTCCAGGCCCCAGACGCCGCCGCTGACGCCCGCGTCGAGAAAGCGAATACCGTGGGTCGCCAGTTGCTCCGCATGGGCAATGCTGGTGCGGTAGTTGTTGTTAGCGCCGTCAATCAGCACATCGCCCGGTTGCAGCAGCGGGGTAAGACCGGCGATGTACTCGTCGGTGGCGTTCCCTGCCGGCAGCATCAACCAGACGACCCGGGGCGCGGACAGGGTCTGGACCAGTTCCTCAAGGGTGCGAGCCGCCACGGCGCCGTGCGCCTCCGCCAGTTCACGCGCCTTCTCGAAGGTGCGGTTGTAGACCACCACCCGGTGCCCGCCCCGCAACAACCGGATGGCCATGTTGGCCCCCATCCGGCCCAGGCCGATCAAGCCAAGTTCCATACCTGCTCCTGAACGATGCGTCAACCGCGCCAGGGCATTATACACCGTTCGGGGAGCGCCCTCGCGTCGGCTATGGTATGCTACAGAGAAGTCTGGATTCCAATGAAACCTCTGTGGCAACAATCCGAAGGGTTGCCCTACCGCGCTTCCCGGCAGGCGGGCGCCTGGGGAGAACCGGTTGTCCCGCCGCACCCCGGAGGGTTGCGCTACTGTGGTTCCCGGCGGGTGGGGGTATGGGGAAACCCGGTTTCCCCATACCCCTCCATCGGACCCGTTCGGGGGAGGTGCGGAGGGCCGCGCCCTCTGCGATCCGTTGCTTCCGCCCGCGGCGGGCGTGCGCCCTGGCGAAACCAGGACGAGCCTGCCGCCGCGGGCGGAACGGGAGGTTGCGGGGGTCCTGGTCTCTCCGCAACCCTCCAACCGTCTCCGGGGGGTGAAGCCCCGCCGGGACGACGTCTCGTTGTAACGGTAGCATTGAGGAAAGAAGGAACACCTATGGCTCGCACGCGGCGTGGCTGGGACCCGGCGCTCTGGGTCAGCCTCAAGCCTTTTGGCATCGGCGAGCAGCGCCCCAACAACTACCTGGAGATCTGGAAGGCGCTGGTCGAAAACCGCGACCAGTTGCCCTACGTCTGGCGCATCCTCAGCCAGGGTGTCTGTGATGGCTGCGCCCTGGGCACCACGGGGCTGAGCGACTGGACGTTAAGTGGCGTGCACCTCTGCAACATCCGCCTGCGCCTGCTGCGCCTCAACACCATGCCACCCTTCGCCCCCTCGC
The DNA here is from genome assembly GCA_937918935.1 of uncultured Chloroflexales bacterium. Taxonomy (GTDB): domain Bacteria; phylum Chloroflexota; class Chloroflexia; order Chloroflexales; family Chloroflexaceae; genus JACAEO01. Next base: position 8,464 of record CAKZSI010000005.1, read on the forward strand.
TTCTTGCCGATGTGCGGCCACTCGCCGGCAGGTCCAGCGGCGACCTGCGCGCCCTGGGCCGGCTGCCGTGCCCGCTGGCGCGCCGGCGCGGCGAGGCCGGCTTTCGGCCCCTGAGTTGGGATGCGGCGCTGGATCTGGTAGCCGGGCGCATCCGCGCCACTACGCCCGGGCGCCTCGGCTTCTACCTCACCAGCCGGGGTATGCCCAACGAGAGCTACTACATGGCCCAGAAAGCCGTGCGGGCCATGGGCACGAACTCGCTTGACAATGCTGCCCGCCTCTGCCATGCCCCCAGCACCGTGGCGCTCAAGGGCAGCCTGGGCGTCGGTGCGACTACCTGCTCCTACAGCGACTGGCTGGAAACCGACCTGATCGTCTTCATCGGCTCAAACGTGGCCAACAATCAGCCCGTCGCCACCAAGTACCTTTACCACGCCCGGCGCAACGGCGCGCGCATCGTCTGTGTGAACAGCTACCGCGAACCGGGGATGGAACGCTACTGGATCCCCTCGATTGCCGACAGCGCCCTCTTCGGCACCAGACTGGCCGAGACGTTCTTGCTCATCAACACCGGCGGCGACGTGGCTTTCCTCAATGGCGTGCTCAAACACATCCTCACCGAGGGGTGGTACGATGCCGAGTTTGTGCACCGGTACACCAGTGGTTTCACCGCACTCCGTACCTGCCTCGATGAGCAGAGTTGGGAGGAGCTTGAGGCGGAGTCAGGCGCGAGCCGGGCCGAGATGCGCCAGTTGGCCGAATTGCTACGCGATGCCGGGCGGGCCGTGTTTGTCTGGAGCATGGGGGTAACGCAGCACGCGCATGGTGAGGACGGCGTGCGGGCCATCCTCAACCTGGCGCTGAGCAAGGGCTTCGTCGGGCGTCCGGGCTGCGGGGTCATGCCCATTCGCGGCCATTCGGGGGTGCAGGGTGGCGCCGAGATGGGGGCCTACGCCACGGTGTTCCCCGGCGGCGAGCCGATCACCGAGGCTGCCGCCGAACGTCTGGAGCGGCTGTGGGGCTTCCGTCCGCCCACTCAACCGGGCATGACCACCCCCGAAATGCTCGCAGCAGCCTTCCGTGGCGAACTCGATGTGCTCTTCGCCGCTGGCGGCAATTTCGTGGAAGTGATGCCTGATCCGGAGCATGCCCGCGCGGCGCTGGAGCGTGTTCCGCTGCGGGTGCATATGGACATTGTGCTCTCCAGCCAGATGTTGATCGAGCCGGCCGATACGGTCCTGCTGCTCCCCGCGGCCACGCGCTACGAAATCCCCGGCGGGGTCACCGAAACCAGTACCGAGCGGCGGGTGATCTTCAGCCCCGAGATCTCCGGACCGCGCGTGCCGCAGGCCCGCTGCGAGGCTGAGGTCTTTGCCGACCTGGCCGCCCGTGTGCGCCCCGATCTGGCCAGCCGGCTGCGCTACCGGGGCATGGCCGCGATCCGCGAGGAGATCGCCCGGGTGATTCCCTTCTACGATGGCATCCAGCATTTGCAAAAGCAGGGCGACCAGTTCCAGTACGGCGGGCCGCACCTCTGCGCGGGGTGGCGCTTCCCCACGCCCGATGGCAAGGCGCATTTTCTACCCGTGACGCCACCGCGCGCCGCCGTACCCGAGGGCATGTTCCGCCTCAGTACGCGCCGCGGGAAGCAGTTTAACACCATCGTGCACGAGCAGCGCGATGCGCTCAATGGCGCGACCCGCGACGCGGTGCTGATGAACTGCGCCGACGCCGCGCGCCTGGGGTTGCATGATGGCGATGCGGTCCGCCTGGTGAACGAGCACGGCGAATACCGGGGCCGGGTGCTGCTGGCGCCGCTCCGCCCGGGCAACCTCCAGGTCCACTGGCCCGAGGCCAATCACCTGCTGAGCCGCGACAGTTGCTCGCCGGAGGCCCGTATCCCGGATTACAATACTCTGGTGCGGGTCGAGCGCGTATGAGTTGGGTGTCCATATGGGACGAAAAAGGGGAGTGGGAGGGCTATGCTTTCCCACTCCCTCATCCGGCGAGCCGGGCCGCGGGGCAATACGCTTGCTTTCAGTATCCCGGAGTCGTTTGCGAACGCGCCGGGTAGGCCCGATCGCGCCGGCGCTGGAAAACTTCCTGCACCTGAGGCGCTACCAACTCATTCACGACCAGAACCAACGCTACGATCCAGCCCAGCAGCGCTCCGCCGACCATTCCGACGCCAATAATTACGGCGATGAACGAAATCATATCCATGGTTCACCTCCTCGTGTTGACAACAGGCGGTTTGTGGTCCTTACCCTTTCGCTCCTTCTCCACCACGGGCGGAGAGGGAACGATGTCCGGGGAAAGCAGGTTTCCACGGCCTCTGCCGGGGCGAGAGGGTCTGCCAGGGCCAGACCTGCCCGGAAGACCCCCTTTCCTTCACCTGCGTACTGTACATGCGGCACATAATCATCTACCATCCTGATGGTAACAGAGACCACCGCAGGTAGTTAGAGGAAGACTTCGATATCGGCGAGAGCAGATCTCCCGTCGTAAGGAGGGAAGGTTGATGACCCGACGCGGGGCGCAGCGGATCGAGGTCTGGACGTTCAACGATGGTGTCGGGCGGTCGCGCCGTGATGAACTGGCGGTTGAGGAGCCGCTCGAGTTTCGCGTGCGGGCGGGAGGGGCGCAGCGCAGTCTGGCGATCACTATGCGCACGCCGGGCAACGACTTTGAGTTGGCCGCCGGCTTTCTCTTCAGCGAGGGGCTGATTGCCGATCGCCATGACATTGTGCAGATCGCTTACTGCGTGGACCCGCAGATAGACGGCGAGCAGCGGTACAACATCGTCCAGGTGGTATTGCGGCAGGATGAACTACCCGATCTGACGACCTTCACCCGGCACTTCACGGTGGGAAGCGCCTGCGGGGTATGTGGTCGCGCCGGGCTGGACACACTGCGCGGGCGCGGCTGCGCGCCGTTTGCCCCGGGGCCTTTTACCCGCCCCGAGGTGATTACGGTGCTGCCGCAGCGGCTCCACGATGCCCAGGGGCTGTTCAGCCGCACCGGGGGGCTGCATGCCGCCGCGCTCTTCGATCCGGCGGGGGAGTTGCTGGTCTCCCGTGAGGACATCGGGCGCCACAACGCTGTGGACAAAATTGTCGGCTGGGCGCTCCTCGAAGGGCGCGTGCCCCTTACTGACCGAGTGTTGATGGTAAGTGGCCGGGCCAGTTACGAGATTGTGCAAAAGGCTCTGGTGGCCGGCATTCCGATTGTGTGCGCCGTCTCGGCGCCGAGCAGCCTGGCGGTGCAACTGGCCCGCGAGTTCGGGATGACGCTGGTCGGGTTCCTCCGTGGGGCGCGTTTCAACGTCTATGCGGGAGTGGAACGGCTAGGGCTGCCCCCCGGTCCGTCGCACAAGTGAGGGTGCCGGGTACATGGTGGGTAAGGGTTGGGGAACGCGGGTTTTCCCTGCTGGTCAAAATGCGAAAGGGAGGGTTTCACCCTCCCTTTCGGCCATATCTATTATGCGACATAATCAGCCGACATTGATGGTGATCTTGCGAGGCTTGACCTCTTCAGCCTTGGGCACGCGCAGCGTCAGCACGCCATGCTCCAGATGGGCCTCGATGGCATCGCCGCGAACCGTGCTCGGCAGGGTGATGGTGCGGCAGAAGCGGCCATAGCGACGCTCGATGCGGTGGTAGTTGCGCTCCTGCTCCTCGGTGCTCTTCTTCACCTCGCCGCTGATCGAGAGCACTCCGTTCTCGATGGTGACATTCAGATCCTCAGGCTTCATCCCCGGCACGGCCAGTTCCACAATGTAGGCGTCGGGCGTCTCACTCAGGTCGAGCGCAGGTACGAAGCTGCCTTCACGCGCGGGCATCATCGGAACGAAGCTCTCCTCGAACAGGCGGTTCACGGCCTCGCGCAGGGTCATCGCCTCCTGGAACGGATCCCAACGGGTCAGGTTCGTCATCTTGCCACCTCCATTTGTGGTCTTGCTTGCTCAGTTGATTGCTGCCTGCGCAGCGCCTTCGTTCTGGCGCTACTGTAACGCGGAAGTGTTAGATGAACGTCTAACCGGTGTTAGAGAGGCGTAAATGGTGTGGAAGGGCCGCCCCTGCTGCGAGACCGTATCGTTCTGCACAACCCATATGGGATAGTGGGGACACCAGGGTTCCCCATGCCCCTGCCTGAGTGGCAACGTCAGACCAGATGGCTCACTGCATGCGGACAGCCGGGAAACGTGGTTCCCCCACGCCCCGCCTGCTGGGAGGGCGCGCGCCTGCTGCGGATGGACCAGGGGTTGCGGGGCGGCTTAGCCTTCCCGCAACCCTTTACGACGGCAGCGTCGGTGTGAACTATTACGGTCCGGGGGGGAACTGGCCGCGGCCCGGCGTCTCGACGCCATCGCCGAGAACGATGCCATTGTCGGTGAGCACGTTGCCGTAGGCGTCGGTGACGCGCAGGGTGTAGGGCCCAGGCCCCATGTCGCGCCCGACGAAGTAGTTGTAATCCTGCCGCACCAGCGGCGCCCATTGCCCGGCGGCGTTGCGGTATTCCAGTTTGACGATCGGGTTACGATGGTAACGCACCTGAATGGCTGTCCACCAGCGGTTGCTGCCCTCTTTGATCCGGTAGGCCACATTGCGCCCCACCTCCGGGCTGATCACGCGCCAGGTAATTGGCACGACGCCTCGTTCCAGGGGCGCGATGCGGGCAAAGGTTTGGGGGCTGAGATCCAGGTGCCCGCGTGTGCACTGAGCATCAGGGCATTTGTCGACGATCCGTACGACGACGCTACCCAGTTCACCGAATACCTCGACGTAAGCCCCGCAATAGACGGCCGCCGGTCCGCCCGCGGGGTTGCCTTCAGGATCGGGGTTGCCATAGTCTTCGTGACTGATTGCAGCCACCAGCAAGTCGCCGGGCGAAGGGCCGAACAAGCAGTTGCCGTCGCCAGTCGCAGCGTAGTACGTGGCCCGTCCAGAGCGCAGTTCGTTCTGCGGACGAGCGGCGCTGGTCACTACCGGCAGATAGATGAGGGAGCGGGGTTGGGCCATGGTTGCGGACAGACTTCCCAGAGCTGTAAGCGCAGCTATCGCGAGGAGTATGGCTCGCAGCGTGTGGGACATCAGCGATCTCCCTTAACTACTTTTTAACCACTCGAGCCCCAGTATAGCCCCAACCTGGCGCTGCGTGCACGTCAGTGGCCTGGTACAATAGTCCTTCTGTGTGTTACGACCGGTCGGAATCCGCTATCCGGCATCGGCGGGCCGGAACCTCTGGCAGGTAGAGGCAAGAAAGCGTGCTTGCCCAGAACGAGCGAGAATGTCCATTCCGCTCAGGCAGCAATGGGCAAGCACGGATCTATCCTGGTCGGATAGATCGCCAGGGCTGACGACCACCATCAAAGTCATACCAGGGTCTCGAGTTGGGCGACGTAACCTTCGAGCGTGGCAAAGGCCCGCTGCACCGGTTCCGGGGAAGACAGATCCACTCCGGCGTGGCGCAGGACGTCCAGCGGGTAGCGGGAACTGCCGGCTTTTAAGAAGTCGAGATAGCGTTCGGCGGCGCCGGGGGCGCCGGCCAGCACGCCTTCGGCGAGGGCGTGCGCGCCGGAGATGCCGGTGGCGTACTGGTAGGTGTAGAAGTTGGCGTAGAGATGGGTAGAGAACTGCATCCAGGTCGCGCCAACACGCTCGCGATCCATCGCCACGTCGTCGCCGTAGCCCTCGGCGAACAGGTCGGCCATCAGGTTAATCAGGCTGTCGGCGGTCAGAGCCTCGCCCCGCTCGACCCGTTCGTGGATCTCGATTTCAAAGCGCGCCAGGGTGGGCATTACGAAGAAGTAGCGGTGGAAGTTGGACAGCGCCTCTTCGAGGATGCCGATCCGGGCCTGGCGCTCCTGGAGCCGGTTCAGGAGGTGGGCGCGCACCAGGGCCTGGTTGAAGTTTGAAGCGACTTCGGCGAGAAAGAGGCCGTAATTCGCGTACACGAAGGGTTGGGTGGCGCGCGTGTAGTACGAGTGCATCGAGTGGCCGAGTTCATGGGCCAGGGTGCTGAGGCTGAAGATGTCGTCGTTGTAGGACATCATAATGAAAGGATGGGTACCGGGCGAACCCATCGAGAAGGCCCCGGCGCGTTTCCCCCGATTGGGGTAAACGTCCACCCAGCGTTGTTCGGTGAGGCCCCGGCGCATAACCGTGACGTACTCCTCACCCAGCGGCTGCATCCCCTCGCAGATCCACTCGATGGCCTGGGAGTAGGGCACGCGGAGCGGGGCCGTGGCAAGCGGCGCTTTGATGTCGTAGACCCGCAACGCATCCAGGCCCAGGGCCCTGCGGCGCAGCCGCCAGTAGCGGCGCCAGACCGGGAGGTGCTGCCGGAAGGTGGCGATCAGATTGTGAAAGACCTCCAGGGAGATGTCATTGGGGGCCAGGGCGGCTTCGAGCGCCGAGCCGTAGTGCCGCGCCCGGGCGACAAACACGTTTTGCTTGACCCCGGTGGCCAGGCAACTGGCCTGTGTATGTTTGAGCGCCAGGTGGGCGTCGGCGTAGCTCTCCCAGGCGCTGCGGCGCACCTCCCGGTCGGGATGGGTCAGCAAGGCGTTGATGGTGCCCTGGGCGATCTCGAACGGCTCGCCCTGCGAGTCCTGAGCCGGGGCGAAGCGCAGGTCGGCGTTGGTGAGGATGCTGTGCGTGGCGCTGGCGGCCATGAAGGGTTCACTGAGCTGGCGCAGCAGTTCCTCCACCTCCGTCGAGCGCACGTGGGCGGCGCGGTTGGCGAGGCGCTCGAAGTGGTGCGCGTAGTGGGCCAGACGCGGCTCGGTTCGAGTCCACTCGCGTAACCGTTCGGCCCCGATGGCGAGCATTTCCGGCTCGCCGAAGGCCAGGGCCGCCCCCAGTCGCGCACTAAGCGCCGTGGCCCGGTCCATGCGGGCCTGGGCCGCCGCGTCGGTGGTGTTGACGGCGTAGAACATGCGGGCGTAGACGCCAACCTGGGCCGTCGCGCGGAGCAAGGCCTCGGCCAGGGCGAGGTAGTCGGCCAGGGTTGCCGGGCCATCGGCGAGGCGCCCACGGTAGACGGCCAGTTCTTCCAGCCGGCTGGCGACCATGTTCACGGCCGCGGTCCAATCGTCATCGCCGGCGAAGACGCTGGCAGCATCCCAGGTGTATTCAATGGGGATCTCACTGCGCTCAGGGACACGCTGGTTCATGGGCCTGGTTCCGTATCAGTGCGGCTGCACCGCCGCCAACGAGAACAAGAAGAGTGGTTTCGGGAGGGCGCTGTCCTCCTGGACCCTCCGCGTGGGCTTACTTCAAGCGAAACGTGCCGGGCGCTTCTCGCGGAAGGCGGCCACACCTTCAGCGAAATCCGGGTGGGCGCCGGCGGCCTCCTGAGCCATGGCCTCGTAGTTGAGGGCCGCTTCGAGCGTCGCGTGCTGTGAGAACTCAAGGCTGCGCTTGATCAGACTGATGGCCAGGGAGGGTCCCCGGGCCAGTTCCATGGCCAGGTCACGGGCCGCCTGGGAGAGATCGGCATCCGGTACGACGCGGTTAAGCATGCCCCACTCGAGTGCGGTGGGGGCGTCAAGTTCGCCGCCCCGGGCCGCCAGTTCAAAGGCGCGCGCCTGGCCGATCAGCCGCGGGAGGGTGTAGGTCATGCCACAATCGGGGATCAGTCCGATGCGGGCAAAGGCCACCACCAGGCGGGCGCCCTCGGCGGCCACGCGCAGGTCGCAGGCCAGGGCCAGACTGAGGCCGGCCCCCGCGGCCACGCCATTGATCGCCGCAATCACCGGTTTTGGCATGGCGCGTAGTCTGGTGACCAGGGGGTTGTAGCTCTGGCGCAGACGCTGGCCGATGAGCGCCGCGGCGCCTTCGGCCGGAAACTCGCGCAGGTCTTGCCCGGAGCAAAAGGCCTTGCCGGCGCCGGTGATTACCACGGTTCGCACCTGCGGGTCGCGCTCGGCCCGTTGCAGCGCCGCCAGCAGATCGGCGTGCAGTTGCGCGTTCAGCGCATTGAATACCTCGGGCCGATGCAACGTGAGCGTCGCCACACCGTCGGACACCGCGTAGAGGACGGTTGGTTCCATGATAGAAAGCCCCCTTTCGCATCATTCCGAATCAACACCTGTCCCTGCCGACAGTGGGTCGGGGCCGCCAGGGTCTGCCCTCATCGAGAAGGAGGTGGAGAAGGCAGTGTTCCCACCCTCCTCCACCGGCGGGGGTATGGAGAAAGCCGCTTTCTCCACCCTCCTTCACCAGGCAGGGGCGTGGGGAAGCGAGTTTCCCCTTTCTCTAGCCGGCAGGGGCATGGGGAAACCCGGATTTCCCCATGCCCCTTAGCGGCCCTCGAACACCGGCGGGCGCTTCTCGATAAAGGCGCGCATGCCTTCCTTCTGATCCTCGGTATCGAAGAGCAGGTAGAAATTACGCAACTCAATCGCCATACCCTCGCGCAGCGTCGTCTCGGCGGCGGCCCGCACGGCCTCCTTGGCCAGTTGCGCCGCGAGGGGCGCCTTTTCGGCCACCTGGGCGGCCAGGCGCTGTGCTTCCTGGAGAAAGCTCTCTACCGGGGCCAACCGGTTGATGAGCCCGAACTGGTAGGCCTCCTGGGCCGAGATCGTGGCGCCAGTGAGGACAAGCTCCATCGCGCGGTAGGGGCCGATGGCGCGGGTGAGGCGCTGGGTGCCCCCCGCGCCCGGAATGATCCCCAGGTTGATCTCCGGCTGGCCGAACTGCGCGGTTTCGCTGGCGACGATCATATCGCACATCATCGCCAGTTCGCAGCCGCCGCCCAGGGCGAACCCACTCACTGCGGCGATGAGCGGCTTGCGAAAGGCCGCAATGCGCGCCCAGCGTTCGATGGCGCGACTGGTGAGCATACCCATCGGCGAGGCCCCGGCCATGGCCTTGATGTCGGCGCCTGCGGCGAAGGCCCGCGGCCCGCCCGTCAGCACCACGGCGCGGATCTGCGCGTCGGCCTCGCACTGCTCCAGGGCCGCTATGAGCGTGTCAATCAACTCCGGACTGAGGGCATTGAGCGCCTTCGGACGGTTGAGGGTCAGGGTTGTCACATGGCCATCGGTGGTGGAGAGCACCAGTTGCTCGTCGGACATAGAGCCTCCCCCTGGTTATACAGCGCGCCATTGGCGCGAGCATGATGGTCTCTATCGTACCTTACCCCGGAGGGGGCGTCAAAACCTGTCTCGTTGATCCTGATGCTCCAAAACCCCTGCCCGGTTCTTCATCAGCCGCCAGTTGAGGGGGGCGGCAGGGCTTTTCGTGGCGCCGTACCGGAAGGGCGGATCTTCCAGGGGGCGCAGGCGACCGCAACTCCTGCTGAGACGAGGGGCGTTGGCGTACTCATTTGTTGCGGAACATTCACCTATAGTTGAAGGGAAAACTATTCTGTGCCTCGACCATTCCGCCTCCCAACCATCCAGTTGTGGAAGATTTACTTCTGGTTTACGAGGCAATTATTTCATTTCTTGCTGTTTCCTGTAGGATACCGCTAACGATTTCCCTGCTTACTCCGAAGTTGATAACGATAATCCACCGGTGTAAAGCCTGCACCGTGCGGGTGAACATTTGCGCAAAAAACTATCCTGCCGGGTCGTCCACGGGTTGCCCGCGGCCCGCGCGCATGCGCTGCGCGGATGCCACAGGCTGTGGCGCGAAGGCCCGGTCGCGTATGTCCAGGAGACCGGCATTGTCTCGATGCCTGTCAGAGAGGAGCGTGGATGCAGCATGCCTCTGGTTTGCTTCACCCTGAGTCGTGCGGCGGGGAGGGGATCTGGTCCTGATCAGCAGGTGCGTTGAACGAAAGGATCACACTGTGGCAAAGGCTTATACCGCGCCGGCGACCGTCGAATCGCCCAGCAACATCTGGAAGGTGATCATCGCCTCATCGCTCGGCACAATGATCGAGTGGTACGACTTCTACATCTTCGGCAGCCTGGCGGCGATCATCGCGACGAAGTTCTTCCCTGAAACCAACCCGACGGCGGCCTTCCTCTCTACTCTGGCGACCTTTGGCGCCGGCTTTGCCGCACGACCGTTCGGCGCGCTCTTCTTCGGGCGCATCGGCGATCTGGTTGGCCGCAAGTACGCCTTCCTGGTCACGCTGCTGATCATGGGCGGCGCGACTACCCTGATCGGCCTGTTGCCCACCTATCATCAGATAGGCCTGCTCGCGCCGATCATTCTCTTTACCATTCGTATTCTCCAGGGTCTGGCCCTTGGCGGCGAATACGGTGGCGCGGCCGTCTATGTTGCCGAACATTCACCCAGCCATCGCCGCGGCTACTACACCAGTTTCATCCAGACTACCGCCACCCTCGGCCTGTTCGTCTCGCTGGCGGTGATTGTCGGCGTGCGGCTCTCGATGTCGCGGGAAGCCTTCAACGAGTGGGGCTGGCGCATCCCCTTCCTGCTCTCGATCTTCCTGGTGGGTCTGTCCGTCTACATCCGCACGCGGATGAGCGAGTCGCCGCTGTTCGCCAGGCTCAAGGCCCAGGGCAAGACGAGCAAGAGTCCCATCCGTGATAGCTTCGGCAGCAAGGCCCAGTGGCGGACCATTCTGGTGGTGCTGTTCGGCGCTGCCGCCGGTCAGGCAGTGATCTGGTACGTCGGGCAGTTCTACGCTCTCTACTTCCTCCAATCGGCGCTCAAGGTCGATTTCGTCAAGGCCAATGTGATTGTCGCTGTGGCCCTGGCCTTCGGGTTGCCACTGTTCATCTTCTTCGGCTGGCTCTCCGATCGTATTGGCCGCAAGAGAGTCATGATGGCCGGCAACCTGCTGGGCGCGCTGGCCCTCTACCCGACCTATCGCGCCATGAGCCACTTTGCCGGTCCGATCACTCCTGCGGTGATGGAAGGCGACAAGGTGGTGACCCCCGCGGTGGCCGCCGGTGCCAACCCGGTGATGCTGACCGTCCTGGTGTTCACCCTGCTGATCTGGGTGGGCATGGTCTACGGGCCGATCGCGGCCTTCCTGGTCGAGGCCTTCCCGGCCCGCATTCGCTACACCTCGGTGTCATTGCCCTACCACGTGGCCAACGGCTACTTCGGCGGCTTCCTGCCGCTGATCGGCGCCTCGCTGGTTGCCGCCACCGGCAATATCTACACCGGTCTGATCTGGCCGATCGCTATTGCCCTGATGACCTTCGTGGTGGGCACGATCTTCTTGCGGGAGACGTCGGGGCAGATGGCCGATGACGAGGCTGAGTTGCACCCGGCCCGCAATGAGATGGAGGTCTCGCAGGCCGGGTAAGTCGCCCGCGCCCGATGATTGTACGCCAGGTCGGGGGGTGGAGAGCGAGAACGTTCTACTCTCCACCCCCGGTCACCGCCGGATCGAGTCGATTGAACAGCTAAAGGAATACCATCACACCAGCGCGCTAAACAATCCATTACTCCAGGTGAGGAGGGAGCCACTATGAAAGTGTCACGGCGCGACTTTCTGAAGGCAACCGGACTGGTGGCAGGTGGGTTGCTGTTACCAACCGGCACTGCCGCAGCCGCTGCAACGGCGGCGACAGCAACTATCTTTCCTCTACACAAACGTCTGGGCGAAGCGACCAGCGTCTGTCCCTACTGTAGTGTGGGTTGTGGCGTGTTGATTGCTACCGATGTCCACGGTCACATCGTCAACACTGAGGGTGACCCGGACAACGTGCTGAATCGCGGCGCGCTCTGCTCCAAGGCCCAGTCGATCACCCAGCTCTCCACCGATCCCAAACGGCTCCACAAGGTTCTCTATCGTGCCCCCAACAGCACTACCTGGGAAGAAAAATCGTGGGACTGGGCCATCGCCGAGATCGCTAAACGGGTCAGGGCCACCCGCGATGCCACCTTCCGCGAAAAAGACGGCGAGGTGACGGTTAATCGCACCGAGGGTATCGCATGGCTGGGCGGCGCGGCCAACAATACCGAAGACTGCTACCTCGCCTCCAAATTCGCCCGGGCGCTCGGGATTGTCTATCTTGAGCATCAGGCGCGTCTCTGTCATTCCTCGACCGTGGGCGCCCTGGGGCCGACCTTCGGGCGCGGGGCGATGACCAATCACTGGGTGGACCTCAAGAACAGCGACGTCTTCCTGGTGATGGGCAGCAACCCCGCCGAGAACCACCCGGTCTCCTTCCGCTGGATCACGAAAGCGATGGAAGAGCGTGGGGCGAAGCTGATCGTCGCCGACCCGCGCTTCACCCGCTCGGCCGCCAGGGCCGATCTCTACGTGCCCTTCCGCTCCGGCACCGATATCGCCTTCATCGGCGGGTTGATCAACTACGCTATCGAGAACCGGCTGTACAACGAAGAGTACGTTAAGGCCTACACCAATGCCCTGACCCTCATCAATCCCGATTACCGGGGTCCAGACGAACTCGATGGGCTGTTCGTCGGCTACGATCCCGAGAAGCGCACCTATGACCAGACGGCCTGGCAGTACCAGACCGAGAAGATCAAGGTCAAGGTCAAAGAGCGCGACGCCTCCGGCAATGAGGTCGAGGTCGAAAAAGAAGCGACCGTTCCCAGACGGGCCGCTTCGCTGGAGGACCCGCACACGGTCTTCTCGATCCTCAAGCGCCACTTCGCCCGCTACACCCCTGAGATAGTCGAGCGCATCTGCGGCACGCCACGCAATCGCTTCCTCGACGTGGCGCGCCTGTACTGTTCGACCGGAGCTCCCGATAAGGCGGGGACCATCCTCTACGCCATGGGCACGACCCAGCACACCGTCGGCGCGCAGAACATCCGCGCCTATGCCATCCTGCAACTTCTGCTCGGCAACATTGGCATTCCGGGTGGTGGCGTGAACGCCCTGCGCGGCGAGTCGAACGTTCAGGGTTCGACCGATATGGGGTTGTTGTACCAGGACCTGCCGGGTTACCTCGGTCTCCCTACCATCAAGCAGCCGGATTACCAGACCTTCGTCGCCAAGTATGCCAGAACCAGCTTCTGGGCCAATGGACCGCGCTTCTTCAACAGCCTGATGAAAGCCTGGTTCGGCGACAGGGCCACCAGCCAGAATAACTTCGCCTACGACTACCTCCCTAAGCGCTCTGGCGACTACTCCTTCATACCTATGTTTGAGGCGCTGCACCGGGGGAGCATCAAAGGCATGTTCGTGATGGGCCAGAACCCCTTTGTCAGCGGACCTAATGCCCGCTTCGAGCGCCAGGCCTTTGGGAACCTCGACTGGCTGGTGGTGATGGAACTGTTCGACACCGAGACGGCTTCGTTCTGGCGCGCGCCGGGGGTGGACAGCGCTTCCATCAAGACCGAGGTCTTCCTCCTGCCCGCCGCCGATGCCATGGAGAAGGCCGGCAGCGTGGTCAATAGCGGCCGCACCATCCAGTGGCGCAACAAGGTCGCCAACCCGCCCGGCGAGGCCAGGGAGGATATCTGGATCCTCGACCGGATGATGCGGGCGATCAAGGCTGCCTACCAGGGCAGCACCGCCGCGAAGGATCGGCCCATCCTCGACCTGGTGTGGGATTACGGCGATCCGCCGCAGGCCGAGCGAGTGGCCCGCGAGATCAATGGCTATGCGCTGGAGGAGGTGAAGGACGCCTCGGATAAGGTGCTGGTGGCCGCCGGAGCGGTCATCCCCTCCTTTGCCGTTATCACCAGCGCCGCCAATCCCGAGGCCATCGCCTGTGGCGCGTGGATCTATGGCGGTTACTGGGCGCCCGCCGATGATGGCACCGGCGTGATCATGCCCGCGGCCAGACGGCGCGGGCAGAACGATCCCGGCAGTCTTGGCGTCCATCCCTTCTGGGCCTGGACCTGGCCCGCCAACCGGCACATCGTCTACAACCGCGCCTCGGCCCGGCCCGATGGCACGCCGTGGTCCGAAGCCAAAAAACTCATCTGGTGGGACGCGAACCAGAAGAAGTGGACCGGCTACGACGTGCCCGACTTCCCCGTCACCAGGGCGCCGGAGGCGCAGGCGAATGCCGCCGGCGCCGGCCTGGCCGCCCAGTCCGGGTCCGATGCCTTCATTATGAAGCCCGACGGCAAGGCCTGGCTGTTCACTCCATCGGCGATGAACGAAGGCCCGTTGCCGGAGCATTACGAGCCGTTCGAGTCACCCGTCGCCAATCCGCTCTCCGGCACCCAGTTCAATCCAGTGGTCAAGGTGTTCGACACCGATCTGGGCCAGGATATCGGCGACAACGTGGGCACACCCGATCGCTTCCCGATCGTCTGCACCACCTTCCGCCTCACCGAACACTGGCAGTCGGGGGCCATGACCCGCTACCTCCCCTGGCCCTCCGAGGCCCAGCCGGGCATGTTCGTCGAGATCTCCAACGCACTGGCCGTCGAACGCGGCATCCGCAACGGCGACGTGGTTGAGGTGCTGAGCGCCCGGGGCGCAATCAAGGCCATCGCCATGGTCACCGCCCGCTGGAAACCGTACACCATTGACGGCCGGCTGGTCCACCATGTGGGGATGCCCTGGCACTTCGCATGGCAGGGCATTGCCCGCGGCGCCAGCGCCAATGATCTCACGCCCCACGTCGGGGATGGCAATACCAACATCCCTGAATACAAGGCCTTCCTGGTCGATGTGCGGAAGGTGTAAAGGAGGCCGAGCATGAGCAGACTGGCGATGCTGTTTGATGCATCCAAATGCATCGGATGCAAGAGTTGTCAGGTGGCCTGCAAGCAATGGTGGGGCCTGCCCGCCAGCGAGACGACCCAGGCGGGCAGCTACGAGAACCCCGCTGACCTCGAACCCAACACCTGGGCACGGGTCACCTTCCACGAGTATGAGTCGGATGATCGGTTCCAGTGGTTGTTCCTGGCCTGGGGCTGTGTGCACTGTACCCAGGCGGCCTGTGTAGATGTGTGCCCGACTGGCGCGCTCAAGCACAATGCGCTGGGCTTCGTCTCCCTCGAACGCGAGGCGTGCAATGGCTGTGGCTACTGTACCCAGGCATGTCCCTTTAAGGTGCCTCGGATGGAGACGGTCAATGTGCTGACGGGTGAAGCCAGAGCCTCCAAGTGCACCTTCTGCCAGGATCGGGCGAGCAACGGCCTGACCCCCGCCTGTGTCAAGACCTGTCCCCCCGGCGCGCTGGAGTGGGGCGAGCGTGATGCATTGCTCGAAAAGGCCCACGCCCGGGTCGAGTGGTTGCAGAGCCGGGGCTACGCCCAGGCCCAGGTGTACGGCGAGACGCAACTCGGCGGCCTGGGGCGCCTCTTTGTGCTCACCGCACCGCCCGAAGCCTACGGTTTGCCCGCCAATCCCCAGTACTCCTCCCTGATCACGGGCTGGCAGCAGATCGTTCAGCCCCTGGGCTACGTCGCCGTCGCCGCCACCACCCTTGGCCTGGCCTTTAACTGGCTGGCGACGCGCCGCGCCCGTCTGAGCAATATCGAGGCCGTTGAGCCGGAGGCAACTGAGGAAAGTGAGGCTTGAGCCATGGCCACCTCAACCGTCACCAAACCATGCAAGGACCGGCGTCAGGTGCTGGTCATGCGCTTTACCGCCGGTGAACGCATTGCCCACTGGGTGCATTTCATTGCCTTTACCATTCTCCTGGGCACCGGGCTGTTCATGTACATGCCCGCCCTGCGCCCGTTCGCGGTCGGCGAAGCGGGTGAGGCCAGCCGTCTGGCCCACCGCGCCGCGGCGATCCTGTTCATGGCCGCGCCCCTGATCTACCTGATCTGGTCGCCGCGCGACTTCTTCTACAGTCTGCGCGAGGCCCTGTCCTGGGGACCTGACGACCTCGGCTGGCTGCGCGCAGCCTGGGGCTACTACACCCGCGGCGATACCGCCCGGATGCCGCCCCAGGGTAAGTACAACGCCGGTCAGAAGTTCAATGCCCTGACCCAGATCATCACCTTCATCCTGTTCGTGATCAGCGGCATGATTATGTGGTTCGGCAAAGGGGTGGTATCGCCGGCGGTCTTCGTGGGGAGCGTGATTGTTCACGACCTGTCGATGATCGCCACGGTGATGCTCTTCCTTCTGCATATCTACCTGGTGGCCGTACATCCTCTGATGCGTGAGTCGATCACGGCGATGTTCGAAGGCACGGTCACCGAGGAGTTCGCGCGCGAGCATCACGGAAAGTGGTTGGCCGAACAGGAGCAGGAGCGTGTCTACCGGCGCTGCAGGGATGAGTAAGGCGATGGAGACGATCGAACAGTTGCGTAAGGCGCTGCCTCGGTATCCCGAGGTGCGCGAGACCCTGGAGTTGTACATCGCGCTGCTCGAGGCGCGCGCCCGGGCCAATCCGCCCCCACCCCCTCCGTTGCCCCCGGGCGTGGCGGAGGGAGGTCTGGCCCGGGGTGAGCCGCTGCTCGACGCCGTGACCCTGATGCCTGACTGGAGCGACCTGGCGCGCGTCTTTAGCCAGATCTGCGCGGTGGCCGCGGCCCATCGCCCCGCCGAGGCCGACACCTTCCACGCCCTCGCCGGCATGGCCGATGATCTCGAGAAACTGCGCGAGGTCGTCGCGGAGCACCTGGCGAACACGGCGCATCCCGCCCGCCGTTCCGCCAGCGCGGCGACGCGCGAGGCCACCTTGCTGGATTTTGCCCTCAACCAGGCCCTGCATCCTTTTCTGAA
Source organism: uncultured Chloroflexales bacterium (assembly GCA_937918935.1). Lineage (GTDB taxonomy): Bacteria > Chloroflexota > Chloroflexia > Chloroflexales > Chloroflexaceae > JACAEO01. The sequence continues at coordinate 25,015 of CAKZSI010000005.1, forward strand.
TGCCTACACGCGGGCCTGGCAACCGCTGGTAAATGCCGAGACCTGGTACCGATCGTGGTGCCCAATCTGTGGTGGGCCGGCGGATATGGCCGCGCTTCTTCCCGGTGGGGGCGCGCGGCGGCTCCTCTGCGCACGCTGCGACGCCGAATGGCAGGCCCCCCGTGGCGCGTGTCCCTTCTGCGGCGAAACCACGCCGGGCCGTCTGGCCTACACCGCCAGCGAGGATGGGGTCTACCGTCTGTATACCTGTGACACCTGCCGGCGCTATTTGAAGACGATAGACTTGCGTGAACGGGCCCATCCCGTCCATCTTCCCGCCGAGCGGGTCCTGACCGTCGGCATGGACCTGATGGCCATCTCGTCGGGGTATCAAAGCGTATGATTGCCACCTGGGCCGACCATGAGTTGAGCTATCTCGAGATTGGCGATGGCGCCGCGATGCCCGGCCGCAAGCCGATCGTTCGGGAAACGAGTTGCGCGCTCTATGTCAATGGCCAGCGCTGGGTCTCGCTCCTCTGCACGCCTGCCGATCTCGATACGCTGGCCCTGGGCTTTCTGCGCACCGAGGGGCTGATCGAGTCCCTGGACGATGTCGCCGAACTCAGGGTGCGTCACCATGGCGAGACCAGCGTGGCGATCCGGCTCAAACAGGGCGATCTCACCCTCCCCCGGCGACCGCCGTTGCCGTCAGCGTGTATTGGCGGGCAGACCTTCTCCCAGCGGGTCCGCGCCAGTTACCGGCTGCCTGCTGGTCTGCGCCTGACGCCGGCGCAGATCTACGACCAGATGGCGCGGATGCTGGCCCACACCGCTGATCTCTACCACGATATGGGCGGCTTTCACGTCGCCGCTCTCAGCGACGGGCAGACGCTCTTGCTAACCGCTTATGATGTGGGTCGTCACAATGCCGTTGACCGGCTCGCCGGCTTGAGCCTGGTGCGCAGTGTGCCCACGGCGGGCGGCATGCTGCTCGTCACCGGCCGGGTTTCGACCGAAATGCTCCACAAAGCTGCTCGCCTGGGCATTCCGCTGGTAGCTTCGCGCAATTCCCCCACTGAACCCGCCGTGCGCCTGGCGCGCGAATGGGGTGTCACCCTCTGCGGCTACGTCCGTGGCCGGCGCATGCACCTCTACAGCGCACCGGAACGCCTGGGCTTCGATCCCACGGCGGTGCAGGTCGCCTCATAGTCCCGGCCATGCCTGTAGCGCAATCCTCAGAATTGCGCTACAGTGTTCCCCGTTCCCGCCTCCTCCACGCCTGGCGCCTCAATCGGGGTTGCGGGGAAACCAGATTTCCCCGTTCTGGTTCTGTGCCCCGGGCGACAAAATCCCAAAACTGTCGCATAATTAAAAAAGAACGAAACATCGAAATAGAAAGACTTTCAAGCCAATGGGTGTTGACCAGCGCGAATACCGTACCACCATGGGCCTGTTTGCCACCGGGGTTACCGTGATCACCGCGCGGGCCGGCGCGGAGACCCGTGGCATGACGGCCAACTCTGTCACTTCCGTCTCACTGGAGCCGCTGCTCCTCCTGGTATGCGTGGACCGGCGGGCGCGCATGGCTCCGCTGATCATCGAGGCGCAGCGTTTCGCCGTAAATATCCTGCGCGCCGATCAGGAGGCCCTCTCGCGCCATTTCGCCGGGCGCCCCGATGCCGCGCTCGAGCCACGCTTTAACGATCTTGCTGGCACGCCCGTGCTTGAGGACAGCATGGCCGCGCTTGTCTGCGCCATCGAACGGGTGCTCGATGGCGGCGATCACCTGATCATCATCGGGCGCGTTGAGGCCCTGCGGCGTGCCGATGAGGGCGCCGCCCCGCTCATCTACTACCGAGGAGCGTATTGCCGTCTGGCCGCCTGAGTCAGGCAGTACCTCTCGAAACCGGGGAGGGTGTGGGAAGGCGAAGCCTTCCCACAAATCTTCTGGCTGTCTTATCGGCTGCAACGTAGCCGCTTGAAAGCGGAGGGGGAAACCCGGGTTCCCCACACCCCCGCCTGGAACGGAGTTCCCGCGCCCCGACGCCAGGCTGAGAGAGGGAAGGAACCCGATGTTCCCTGTATGCATACACTCTGCACTGGTCTTGTGCTGGTAATGCAAGTCTGGTACGATCCATGCAATGTTACAACCAGCCTTACCACTCGCGGAGCCGTCCTATGATCGGTCGTTGCTTTCTCTCGCTAGTCCTCGGCTTCGTCCTCGGCACCCTCAGTCTCACCTTGCTTCCCGATCTGGGTCGCGTCGCCGGGCCGTTTGTCTGCGCAGGGACGCTCGAACCCGGCCCGCGTATCCATGGCCTCCACTATCGCTGTATTACTGCCGATGGGATGGCGGTCAACATCGCTCCCGATCAGGTGGCCTTTCGCGCCATCCCGCTCATCGCCGCGGCGCTGACGCTCCCGGTCTACGCTTTTTTGCGCCAGCGCGAAGCTGAGGTTCGACAGGCCCAACAGGCGGCGGAAGCGGACCTGGCGAAGGCCGTCGCTGCTCGCGCCGAAGTGCTGCGCATCGTCCAGCATGGCAACCTGAAACGCCAGATTCTGCTGCGCGCCGCCGAGCTCAATCTGGTGCTCTGGGTGCAACCGCCCAATGGCCGCCCCTATGAGGCGCGGGTGGACTGGATCGTGGAGGAGGACGGTCTTGGCTGGATGCGCATCGGCGCCGTGGTACCGGTGCGGATCAATCCCCTTCGCCCGCAGAACGTCTATCCCGCCCAGCCCTGGGCCCACTATGCCTGGTGGTCCGGCTCGTAGGGCCGAAGCCGTGGCGCAGCCACGGCTTCCCATCCGGATGTTGTAGCGGAGCCGCAGCCTATGTCTCCCCGGCCCCCCTTCGGCCTCTGGCCGGGCCCGTTCACGCCGCGCGCGATGGCCGCGGCGCTCCGTTTCGACGATGTGCAGTGGGATAGCGACGGGCGTCACGTGGTCTGGCTTGAGTCGCGCGATGGCCGTGGCAGTTTGTGGTGCGCCGACACTGGCTCCGCCGACGCGCCCCGCGAGTTGACGCCCGGGGATCTGAGCGTGCGCGGGCGGGTTGGCTACGGCGGCGGCGAGTTTTGTGTCAGTGGCGGGACGGTCTTTTTTACCGAGGCCGGCTCCGGGCGGCTCTTTCGCCAGAGCCTGGCCGGAGGTCTCCCGCGCCCCATCACGCCAGCCTTTGGCGCGGCCGCAGCACCGGCCTGCTCTGCCGATGGCCGCTGGCTGCTCTTCGTCCACACCTACGAGGGTGAGGATTGCATCGCCCTGGTTGATGCCGAGGGCCGCCAGTGGCCCCGGCGCCTGCTGACCGGTCACGATTTCTACATGTGGCCGGTCTGGCATCCCTCTGGCGCACATATGGCCTGCGTGGCCTGGGATCACCCCCGCATGCCCTGGGACGGCAGTCTGCTCTATCTGGCCGATCTTGACTCCGCATCGGGGCCGGCGCCGGTCGTTCGTAGCGTCGAACAGATTGCCGGCGGCCCGGCAACGAGCATCTTCCAGCCTGCCTTTTCGCCCGATGGGCGCTTTCTGGCCTATGTCTCCGACGCCGACGGCTGGTGGCACATCTACCTGTACGACCTGGCGACCGCGACCCATCGCCGCCTCACCAGCGGCGCCGCCGAGCATGGCCAGCCTGCCTGGTCCCAGGGCATGCGCACCCTGGCCTGGTCTCGCGGCAGTCACCGGGTCTACTATTTGCGGAACGAAGGTGGGCAGCGGCGCGTGTATGTGCAACCGGTTGACGGCGGTCCGGCGCAGAGCCTGAGCGACGGCGAGGGCTACACCTGGTTCGCGCAGCTGGCCGCGTCGGCCATGGCCGACGCGGTGGTCGGCATCGCCTCGGCGCCGGCGATCTCGCCGCGTATCCTGGTGGCCGACGGCCAGCAGACGCGGGTGCTGCGTCGTAGTTCGGGCGAACTGATCCCGGCGACGCAACTGGCCAGCGCGCTGCCGGTCACCTGGCCCGCCCCCGGCGCGGAAACGGTCTATGGCATTCTCTACCTGCCACCGGGCTATGTGCCGGGCGGTACCGGCCCGCGTCCCCCGGCGATCGTGCGCGTCCACGGCGGGCCGACGGGCCAGGCAGTGCTCAGCTACAGCGCCGAGGTGCAGTTCCTGGCGACACGGGGCTATGCCGTACTGGAGGTGAACTTCCGCGGCAGCACCGGCTACGGGCGGGCCTACGCCCAGGCCCTGCGCGAGCAGTGGGGGGTGCTCGACGTTGCCGATGCCGTGGCCGGGGCGCGCTACCTGGCCTCGGCGGGCATCGCCGATCCAGAGCGGATGGTGATCATGGGGGGCAGTTCCGGCGGCTACACCGTGCTGGAGGCACTGAGCCAGGCGCCCGGCGTGTTCCGGGCGGGGGTCTCCCTCTACGGCGTGACCGACCTCTTCAGCCTTGCCGCGGAGACCCACAAGTTCGAGGCGCACTACACCGACTGGCTGGTAGGGCCGCTGCCCGAGGCCGCCGCGCGCTACCGCGAACGTTCGCCCCTCTTCCATGCCGAAAAGATCACCGCGCCCCTGGCGGTCTTCCAGGGTGAGGAGGACCGGGTGGTGCCACCCAATCAGGCCGAGGCGATTGTCGCTGTCCTCCGTCGCCGAGGGGTGCCCCACGTATACCATCTCTTCCCGGGCGAAGGGCATGGCTGGCGTCGCGCCGAGACGATTGAGCGTTACTACACGGCCCTGGAGGCCTTTTTGCGCCAGTATGTGGTGTTTGCCTGAAGGGAACAAACTAGAACACTGACCGGAATGCTTGATCTACGCAGGGCGATGAGCCGCGTGGCTCGTGCCGCCATCGTTGCAGATCAACCTTTTCGAGAAATGCTAACTGGTGCATCCGGCAAGTTTTCGAACGGGAAGCTCTGGGAGGGCGAAGCCCTCCCAGGAACCCTCCTTCCAGCCCTTTCGTGTAAGGTGACTTGCCGGATGCACCACTCATCGTGAAGGTACATCCGGCAATCCAAAATCCTATTACCTCCCGCCATCCACCCGCGTATACTCGCAGATCACCGCTGGCTGACCGAGCACGAAAACGCGGTGGCGCGGGCCGGGACGCAGGGATCGGGCCGCGCCGCTACGCGCCTGCTCCAGCAGTTGCGCGTCCTCCACCAGTGCCACCAGGCGCCCGCCTGGCCGCAGGACGCGCGCGATTTCGGCCAGCACGTCGCGGTACAGTTCGGGCAATTCGGCCTGGTCGCCGATCTGCTTGCCGAAGGGCAGATTGACGGCCACCTTGTCCACGCTGCGATCCTCCAGCGGCAGCCGCCGCGCGTCCCAGCGACTGGTTACGACCCGGCCCCCCACCCCGCGCAGATTGGCGCGCATCGCGCTGACCGCCTCGTCGTTGATGTCACCGCCGTGCAACTCGGCGAAGGGACCGACGGCGGCCCGCTCGACCAGCAGTGTGCCCGCGCCGGCCATCGGATCGAGGAACACATCGTCGGGCGCGGGGCGGGTCAGGGCGACCATGGCCGCAGCCAGGGCCGGGCGCAGCGAGGCAGGCAGGTGGCGCAGCTTGCCCCGCTGGCGCATGGAGGCGTCGGAGAGGCGCAGAGCGCAGAGCAGTTCCTGATCCACCAGGGTGGCCCAGATCTCCAGATCCTCGCCTTCGTCAACCAGGCGCCAGGGTCCGGGCCAGCCATCGCGCACGGCATCGGCCACGGCGCGGCCCACGTCGCGGCGCAGGTACTGCTGGCGCCCGACGGTGCGGGCGATCACCCGGAAGGCGCCGCCACCCTTGCGTGCCCCACTCGCTCGGCGCCAGGCGTTGAGGGCCGGGCCAGCATTCTCGGAGGAACGCACCGCGGCGTAGATCTGCCGTAGCCCGCGTTCGTCGGCAGCCACGCGGAAGGCCCGCGCCGCCACCACGAAGACATCTTCGACGGTGCGTAGACCGAGCAGAGGTTTTGGACCGCCCTGGTAATCAATCAGCACAATGTCATCGCGCCCCGGCACCGCCCTGATACCCGCCAGGCGCGGCGGGTGTGCGCCGGCCCCATCGGACAACGCCTGTTCGGCCTCGCGCCAGGCGAGCATACCAAGACCGGGCACGGTTTGCAGGGCGTAGAGCATGGCGTGGCGCCGTTTCAGCTCGTCACGTAGGTCAGCAGCACGTGGTAGAGATCGACCAGACTGGCGATACTCACCCACTCCTCGTCAGAATGGAGGCCCGCGCCAACCGGCCCGACACAGACTGCGGGAATGCCGGCGCCGGTGTAGTAGCGCGCGTCGGTGGCGTAGTGTTCGCGAAAGAGCCGCGGCGGGTGCCCGAGATGTTGTTCGAGGAGATCCGCCAGCCGCGCCACGCCGGGGTGCTCCGGGTCGGTGTACAGCGCGTGACCGGTCTCGATGACCGTCAGCGCAGCCGTCGGAAAGCACTCCCTCAACGCGGCGAGCACATCTTCGGGAGTATCATCGGCGGTAAAGCGAATGTCGAACGTGACCGCGGCGGATCCGGGCACCTGATTGCGCGAACCGGCGCCCGCCTGCAGTGCGGTCGGGGTGACTGTGGTGCGCCACTCATTGGGACCGGCGGGCGGAGGGAAGCGCGCCTCGACGACCAGCAGGCCGCGCGCCAGGTCGCCAATCGGATTGTGGCCCTCCCAGGGGTGCGAGCCGTGTGCCGGGCGACCGGGCAGGGCCAGTTCGACCCACATGCAGCCCTTGTGGGCGTAGAGGATCCCCAGGTCGGTAGGTTCAAGGCAAAGCATCAGATCGCACCGCCACCCTTCGCTAAGCAGGCGACCCGTGCCCGCGGCGCCGCCGATCTCCTCGTCGCTGACGAACTGGAAACCCACGTCGGGGCGTTCGGGGCGCGTCGCCAGGTCGCGCAGCAGGCGCAGCATCACTGCGCAACTGCCCTTCATATCCTGGGCGCCCCGGCCATAGATCCGCCCGTCGCGCACCTCCGGAACGAACTGTTCGGGCCGGCCCACGACCACATCGAGGTGGCCGTTGAACATCAGCGCGGGGGCGCGCGTCTCATGCAGGGTGGCGACGAGCGCCAGCTTGCCGTTGGCAATGCTGCGTTCGACGAATATCCCGGGAACAGTGGCGAGGTAGGCGGCCACATACTCCATACAGGCCGCCAGTTGATCGGGCCGGTCGGCGGTCGACTCGAAGCGCACCAGATCCGTGGTGAGCGTGACAAGTTCATCGCGGAGGGGATGATCCATGGAGATGCCTTACGCAGGTGGATACCTTGATTATTGTATTCTACCACCTGGGATGGCAGGACGCTGCGCGGGCAGCGTCCGAGGAAACGCGGTTTCTCCGCACGCCTCATTACTGGCGTGGGGAAGCCGGGAATCCTGGCGGGCAGAAAATTGGAGAAATCTCGTTTCCCCGGGTTACCTCAGGGTCGGCGCCCGAGTTCGTTATGCTGCCAGCGGATATTGCCGCGCAGCAAGAGGTTGGAGGCCCGCAGCTTGTAGGCCAGGTCGGAGGCAATGTTCCGCATCACCCGGTAGCCGATGCGCGGGTTGCGCTCGCAGAGGGCCGCGAAGTCGCGTTCCCGGATCACCAGAAAGATGCACGGGTCAACGCAAGTGACGGTGGCCGAACGGGTGGCGCTGCCGAGCAGGACCATCTCGCCAAAGCTCTGGCCGCTGTAGAGCATATTGATCGTGCTTGGCGCGGTAACGCCTTCGGGCAGGCGGGTGGTGATCGAGATGCGCACGCAACCCTCGAGGATCACCATCATCTCGTCGCCTTCATCGCCCTCGTGAAACACATCCTGTCCCGCCGGCATACGCTGCGCTTCGCACATCGCCGCGACCTGAAACAGTTCTTCGTCACTCAAGCCTCTGAACATTTCCACCCGCTGAAGATGTTCGACAAACGTTGCGTGCATAGTCGCTCTCCCGCCGGATTCTTATTGAGGGACTCTCAGTATACCACACCATTTCTCGCAGTGAAAACAGGGTTGCTTGATGTGCAAAAAGCTCCGCCATATCCCGTGTGCGCATCGTCAGTCATCCAGAAGACGTCGCAGGTTTGCCATTTCGATCGCCGCAACAGCGGCCTCAGCGCCACGATTGCCCGCTTTGGTTCCTGCCCGTTCGAGCGCCTGTTCGAGACTGTCCGTAATCACCATCCCAAAAGTTATCGGCAACCCGGTGTCGAAAGCTGCCGAGGCAATACCGCCGGCTGCCTGGCCTGCCACATAATCGAAATGCGGAGTGGCGCCGCGGATCACGACGCCCAGGCCAATGATCGCATTGTAATACGAGCGCTGTGGCTGAACACCTTTGCGTCGGGCTATCCATCGGGCCACCTGAGGAACCTCAAAGGCGCCCGGCGCCCAGAAAACGTCAATATCGCCCTCAGCAACCCCATGGCGGATCAGAGTCTCCTGCGCCCCACGCAGAAGCTCTTTGCCAAGAGTGTCATTGAAACGAGAGATCACAATACCAAACTTCAGCCCGGTGCCAATGAGATGCCCTTCAAATGTCTGTCCCACGGCTTCCTCCCTCTGCATTGTCATCGTCTGGCGCCCGATGCGCTCCGTCCCCGACCGGATAGCGGCATCTGGTGCGTAGCCGGAGTACCGGCGTTGCGACCGATCCGGAGATGGTTCACTGTTTAAGCTCGTCCCGTTATGGAACAGGGCTGCCGACGTCAGAGCGCATCCTGCCGGTAACGGCGCCGGTATGCTATGCAGGGCGCCAGATGGAGTCTGGCGCCGATATGCGATCAGGTCGGCAATGGAGATGATCTGTAAGCTGTGTCGCGCTGCGAACCGTTCTAACTCGGGCCGCCGGGCCATGGTGCCATCGTCGTGCATGATCTCGCAGATCACTGCTGCCGGATACAGGCCTGCCAGCCGTGCCAGATCCACTGAAGCCTCAGTGTGACCGGCGCGCGTCCACACGCCTCCTTCGGCAGCCCGTAGCGGAAAGACATGCCCGGGTCTTGCCAGATCCTCCGGTCTGGTTGCAGGATCGATCAGGGTGCGGATCGTCGTAGCACGATCGAAAGCTGAAATGCCGGTGGTAACACCCCGCCGGGCTTCAACCGAAACGGTGAAGGCAGTGCCAGAGGCCGAGGTGTTCCCTTCGGACGGCACCATCAGGGGAATCCGCAGGGCGTCGAGGCGTTCGCCAGTCATCGCTACGCAGATCAGGCCGCGACCTTCACGGGCCATAAAGTTGATGACCTGCGGCGTGGCGAACTCGGCTGCAACTACAAGATCGCCTTCATGTTCACGATCTTCATCGTCTACAAGAATGATAGGCCGCCCTGCCCGCAGATCATCCAGGGCATTGTCAATGCTGACGCCAGGCATCCTGAGCCTCACGTGTGAATCGCTCGACATATTTGCCAAGAATGTCCACTTCCAGATTGACCCGACTGCCAACAGACTTGCGTGGCAGGGTAATGTGCTGTTGGGTGTAAGCCACCAGCATGAACGTGAAGGCATCCTCAAGGACATCTACCACGGTCAGACTCGTACCATCCACAGCTATGTAGCCCTTGGGGATTATGTAGCGCAGTAATGCATCCGGGGCCGCGACAGTAACCCACAGCGCATCACCCTCTGGTCGGAACGCACGGATCACCCCTGTGCCATCAATGTGTCCCTGGACAAAGTGCCCGCCGAACCGTCCATTCACCGCCAGGGAACGTTCCAGGTTCACCGCATCGCCGGGACGCAGATCACCCAGATTGGTTCGCCGGAGGGTTTCGGGCGAGAGACCAACGCTGAAGGCAAGGTCCGTCAGGTTCGTCACCGTCAGACATGCGCCGTTGATGGCAAGACTGTGTCCGAGAGCGGTGTCTTCCAGCACTGTGGAAGCTCGCACGGTGAGCGACCAGCTTCCCGCGACTTCGGTGAGCGCCTCGACTGTCCCGATTTCCTCTACGATACCCGTGAACATGGTGCATCCTCCTGATAACGCAGCTCGGCCTGGATCCAGAGATCAGTGTCGGAATGCAACTCCGAACAGGAAGTCGGCGCGACGTTCTCCAGGATTGCAATGTGCATATCCTTGACTCGTGTTGCCTCAAGCAGGGTTCTTGCCCCTGGTCCGCCAATGGGACCAGGCGCCGTGCAACCTCCAATGATGAGAGGTGCGATGAAGAGCCAGAGCCGGTCTACCAACCGCTCGGCGATGCACGTACCCAGGATCTCACTCCCGCCTTCAACGAGCAGGGTCAGCATCCCGCGCTGTCCAATGGCATCGAGCAATGCTGGTAGTGCAACACGCCCATGGCGATCAGTGGGCAGCGTCCACACCTCAACGCCGCATTCCTGGAGGGCCCTACAGTGAGCGGCAGGCGTAGCGTGCGTCGTTGCCAGCACAGTTTGTCGAGGCAACTCCGGGTCGAAGACACGGGCCGACTGCGGCACACGCCCTCGACTGTCAGCCACGATGCGCAGGGGATGGTGCGGCAGCTCAATCTGATCGAGCGGCAGGCGCGTGGTTAGTTGGGGATCATCAGCCAGCACAGTGCCCGCGCCGACCAGTATTGCGTCGCTGACATTGCGCAGGGCATGCACCTGCCGGCGTGACGCCTCGCCGGTGATCCAGCGCGAAGCGCCCGTGGCAGTGGCAATTTTTCCATCGAGGCTCATAGCGACCCTGGCGGTCACAAAGGGAGCAATCACTTTGCCCTGCTCCCCTGTCTCCCCATATCAATAGCTCCAAACAAACACAACGTCCCGAAGGGGCCTGATTCCTTCGGGACGATTTATCAGCGCACGCTAGCCGCCGCGCCGCTGGCTGGCCTGCTGTCAAAATACCCCGAACAAATAATATTGTTCGGGGTACCGCGAAACCAGATCAGCACGCTATGGCGAAACTGCCAGCGCGCCTGTACCTTCTTTCATCCCGACTGTACGGTCGGCCCCGGAGTTGCACCGGATCATGCAGACCATGAGAAAAGTGGTCGTGCTCGTGGGCTATACCACCGATCGGGAATTGCCTGGCTTCATTGCCGGACTCACCCTGCCCCGAAGGTTACTCTATTCACATGAAGAAGAGCTTGTCATTTCAGGATGCCACTATTTAGCCCCTATTCTCAGCCAGGGCGTAGAGAAAACTCCTTTCATCGCCTTCTTGAGACCAGTGTTGATATGGAGTATACCATAAAGTGTTGGAAGACTGTATGCTATAATCGCCCTCTGATGGTTGCCGAAGCGCCACTGCTGCTTGCCCTCTACGCGCCCCTGTTGCTCTACCTTCCCGGTTGGGCCGTGAGCCGGCGCTTCGGTGCGCCCGCCGATCCCCTGGAGCGCCACTTTGAGCGCGTGGCTGCCAGCGCCCTCTGGAGCGGCTGGCTCGCTCTCCTTCTGGCCCAGGTGGGCCTGTTTAGTTTCTGGTTGCACCTGACCCTGACCGTTGCCGCCAGCGCCCTGGTCGCCCGGGGCGGGCGCCGCCCGACCCCGGCAAGCCCTGTTCCCCGCTGGCAGTTCCTGGTCTACGGCGCAGTTCTGGCGCTGGCGTTGCTGCTCGTCGCGCGCCCCTTCGAGGTAGTGCTGGGCGTGCGCGACGCGGGGGTCTACGCCAACACCGGCTTCGCCATTGCTCGCACCGGGGCGCTGGTGCAGGCCGATCCACTCCTCGCCGATCTGGGTCAGCGGGCCGCCGATCCCGACCCCCAGATTGCCAATCCAGCGCGCCAGGCGATCACCAATTACACCATCGGGCAGCCGCGAGAGCGGTATATCGCCTCGCGCCTGCGCGCCGCCGGGTTCTTCGTGTATGAAGGGGAACTGCCCCGGGGCCGGGTGACGCCCCAGGGCCTGCACCTGCTTCCCGCCTGGATCGCCCTGCTCTCCGCCGCCGGCGGCCCTGCCGCGGGGCTGTTCGCGGTAGGCGTGCTGGGCTGGCTGGGAGTGTGGAGCGTGGGCATGCTCGGGCGGCGCCTGGCCGGTCCCTGGGTGGGGTGGCTGGCCATGGCCTTGCTGGCCCTCAACGGGGTGCAGGTCTGGTTCGCCCGCTACTCTACTGCCGAGACCGTGGCGCAGTTTTTGATCTGGGCCGGGCTGTTTTTCTTCGCTGTGATACACGACCCGGCCAGTGACGCGGCCACCCGGCAGCGGGCCGCGGCCCTGGCGGGCCTGGCGGTGGGGCAGGTGGCCCTGGCGCGGCTGGATTTCTTTCTCCTCGGCCCACTGCTGCTCTACCTGGTCTACATCTGGGTCGGCCGGCGCTGGGAACGCCGGCATACCATCCTCGCCCTCACCCTTGGCCTGATGCTCGGCCACGCGGCCCTGCACGTGCTGCTGATCGCCCGGGCCTACGTCTTCGATACCGGCCACGAGCGGCTTCTGCGCGACTCGGCCCTGCTGGCCCTGGCCAGCCTGCCCTTCCTGACCCCCGAGGTACGCGAGACGTTTCTGAGCAGTCCGCGGAGTGCCCTGGTGCGTCCGCTAACCCTCGCCGGTGACTTGAGCCTGGGGGCCTGGGCGCGCCTGGGGCTGGAACTGGCCCTGCTGGCCGCCGCGGTAGCCGCCCTGCTTGCCCTGCGCGCCCGCACCGGTCTACTGCGGCGCCTGGAGGCGGCCCTGGCGCGCCGCCGCGCGCCGCTCTTGCGGGCGACCATGGTTGCGCTCCTGCTCCTGGCCAGCTACGCCTACCTGGTGCGCCCGCAGATCCTCGATGCCGACATCTTTTTCAACACCCGCGGGGGTTGGAACGACCCTCTCACCCGCGACCCGGAGCTGGTGGCCCATGATGTGCGCGCGGGGCGTATGACCATTGACGAGGCCCGCACCATGGCCGGCGTGGTGCTGATGGGTAACAAGGTCTGGGAGCAGCAGCCCGACCTGGAGGCTACCGCCGAGTTGCGCGCGCGCCTGGCGGAGGAACGGGGCGCCTGGCGCGGGCCATTCAGCAACCAGACCCTCAACTGGCTGCGGCTCCAGGGCTACGTGGGCGCGCCCATCCGCCTGCCGGTGCAACTCTGGTACGACGAGTACAACGGCATGTCCTGGTGGCAGCGGCTAAGGGCCGACCCGGCGACCTTCACCTCGCAGCCGGAAATCATCAATGAGAAGTACCGCATCCCCCTGGCGAACTTCGTGCGTGTGGGCTGGTACCTCTCGCCCCTGGGCATGCTTCTGGGCTGTGTGGGTTACGCCCTGTGGTGGCGACGCGGGCTGAGCGCGGCGACCTGGCTCTTCCTCAGCGTCAGCCTGCTGGGGACGTTCTTCTACGTGCGACAAACCTACGGTACCGGCGAGCAGCACTACATCTACATTCTGCGCCGCTTCGTCCCAATCACCTACCCGACCCTCAGCCTGGGGATGGCCTATGCCCTGGTTGCGCTGGCCGCCGCGGGCGTGGCGCGCTGGCGTGCCGCGCCACGCCTCCTCGGGGCGGGGCTGCTCGGCGCGGCAGTGGCTCTCGGCGCGTTGCAACTGGCCTTCTTCGTGGTCACCAACCGCCCGATCTTCTTCCACACCGAGTACCAGGGCGCCCTGGCGCAACTGAGCGCCCTGGCGGGGCAGTTTCGCCCCGGTAGCGACGTGCTGCTGCTGCGCGGCGGCGCGCCCATCCACGCCCAGGCTCGCGACATTCCCGACCTGGTGGCCACGCCGTTGCGCTTCGCCTACGGGCTGGATGCCTTCGCGGTGAAGAGCGCCCGGCCGGGCAACTACGCCGCCGACCTGGCTCTTCAGGCCCATCACTGGCGCGCCGAAGGCCGCGAGGTCTATCTGCTGCTAAGTGCCTCTGGCGGCAGCTTCGCCCTGCCCGGCTTTGCCCTGGAACCGGCGGGGGCCTTCATCCTCGACCTGCCGGAGTTCGAGCAACTGACCGACCAGAAGCCGCGCAATGTCTCGCGGCTGACGCTGCCTTTTGCGATCTACCGGCTCGTGCCGGGCGCGCCGGGCGTGGTCGTCACACCCCATCCGCCGCTCCTCCCCGATGCCTTCGCCGCCCAGGTGACTGGCTTCTACCGCCCCGAAGTAAGCCTGGCGGGCCGCCCCTATGCCTGGACCAACGGCGACGCCATCCTGCGCCTGCCCTGGCCCACCGGAGCCGCCGCGAGCGAAGTAGGGCTGGAGCTAAGCGCCGGTGAGCGCCCGGCGCACCTGGGGGCGGCACAGGTGTGCCTCAGCGCCCTGCCCGAAACCAGCCTCTGGCCTGCCACGACCGGCGCGCCGGTTGAACTGGGCTGCTTCGCGGTCAACGGTGAGCCGGGCACGTACCGCGTGCGCCTGGATCCAGCGTGGCTGCCGCCCGCGCCCACCGGCGCCCTCTTGCTGCGCCTGGCCGGGCCGTCGTGGATCCCCGCCCGCGAGGACCCACGTCAGAACGACCGCCGCGACCTGGGGGTGCAGGTGTTCGGGGTGGGGGTGGCGCCTGCTTATCCGTGACAGTGGTTCAGATTCCCCGCAGGCGGTTCAAAAGGGTCAGAGACAGGGTGGTACAATGACCGCAGCCAGTATGCTGGCTGATTGGTCATCAAGGGAGACTATTATGAACGTGAGGGCCATTGCCCCTCAGCTTTCCGGTCGTCTGGTTGCCTATTTCGTTCTTGCCTATGCCCTCTCCTGGTCCATTGGCATAGCCCTGGCCCTGGCCGCCCAGGGGCTGATCGCGCCCATCCTTCCCCAATGGTTTCACTATCTCATCGCCTATGGTCCCCTGCTTTCCGCCGTGATCGTCACCGGGGTGACCGAGGGACGACGGGGATTGCGGGAGCTGTGGGCGCGCGTCACCCGGTGGCGCGTCGAGCCGATCTGGTGGCTCGTCGCCCTGTCCCCGCTTGTGATCGGGCTGGCGGTCATCCTGGCTGTCAATCTTGTGACCGGCAACACTGTCACGCTCGCGCAGCTTGGCGAGGTGCATTTTCTCCCTCCCCTGGGCATCGGCGCGTTGTTGCTCTGGATCATTACCTTCGGGATCGGCGAAGAGGCAGGCTGGCGCGGCTATGCCCTGCCGCGCTTGCAGCAGGCCCACAACGCGCTGATTGCCACGATCATCCTGACGATCTTCTGGGCGTTCTGGCATCTGCCGCAGTTCTTCTATCTCTTCGACCCGGCCATCGCCCCGGGATGGGCGCTGGGGTTGTTCGCCGGGGCGCTGGTGTTTACATGGTTATTTAACAGCACCGGCGGCAGTGTGCCCGTTGTGGCGGTCGGGCACGGCTGTTTCAATTTTCTCTCGGCCTCGAACGTCGGTGATGGTGTGCTTGCCGCTGTCATCAGCACCGTGGTGATGGTGTGGGCCGTAGTGGTGCTGCTGCTGTACCGGCCGCAGCATCTGTCACGCCGCGCCAGGGTTACGGTTTGACTGCGCGCAGGGGATCTACCGAAACCCGACCGTCATCTCTACCCCTCCACACCTCAGGCGCGAGCCTTGAGCCAGTTGGCGATGGTGGGCGCCAGGTCGCGCTGAGCTTTGCCGCTGACGTACATGCCGATGTGCCCGACGGGGAAGGCGCACAGGGTGTAGTCGGATGTGCCCACATAGTCGCCGAGGGCGATGGTCGAGGGCGGCGGCACCAGATGGTCCTGCTCGGCGTAGATGTTCAACACCGGCATCGTCAGCCGGCGCAGGTCAATGCGGCGCCCGCCGATCTCGGCCTCGCCGCGGACCAGCTTGTTTTCGTGGAAAAAGTCCTTCACGAACTGCCGGAAGGCCTCGCCTGCCAGGTCCGGGCTATCGAAGATCCACTTCTCCATGCGCAGGAAGTTGAGCAGCTTCTGCTCGTCGTCCATCACCTCGAGGGCGTCCAGGTACTTCTGGAAGTTAAGCTGAAGCGGCTTGAGCATCACGAAGCCGAAGTTCATCAACTCGCCGGGGATGTTGCCGGTAGCCTCGACGAGGCTGTCCACGTCGAGACCCAGTCCCCACAGGTTCAGCAGGCCACTGCGCCCCTCCTGGGTGGCGTGGAAGTCAATCGGTGCGACCATGACCGTCAGGTTCTGCACCTTCTCGGGGTAGAGCGCGGCGTAGCAGACCGAGAAGGTGCCCCCCTGACAGATGCCGAGCAGGTTGATCTTTTCAAGGCCATGGCGCTGGCGCACCACGTCCACGCAGGTGTCGAGGTAGCCGGCGATGTAGTCTTCGAGCGTCAGGTAGCGGTCGGCCCGCGAGGGGTAGCCCCAGTCGATCAGGTACACGTCCATACCCTGGGCCAGCAGGTTGCGCACCAGGGAGCGGTCGGGTTGCAGGTCGGCCACGGCGGGGCGGTTGACCAGGGCGTACACGATCAGAATGGGGATGGGAAACGGCTGCTCGACCACGGGGACGTAGTGGTAGAGCACCAGCTTATCCTCGCGGTAGACCGGCTCTTTCGGCGTTGTGCCCACCTGGATGTCTTCGTGGCGCATGCGGCTCAGGGTGCGCATGCCCTCCACGAGCTTACGGTGCATCTCGGTCAGTTCGTGGAGCGTCTCAACCGGGTTGAGTTGAATGGGCGCCCGGGTCATTGCGAGTCTCCTGATATGGCTGTGGGGAAACCGGGTTTCCCCGTGCCCCTGCGGGGAGGTGGACGGTAGGGCAACCTTCCAGGCTATCCTGCCGCCTCTGCCTGCGGCCTACGACGTCTTCTTGCGCGTGGAGGCGCGCCGGACCGGGGTTTCGCGCGCCTCGCGCAGTTCCTTGCGCAGCGCCCGCACCTCTTTGCGCAGTTCATAGAGATTGCGGTGCACCTCGTCAATCTCGCTGCGCGTCGGCACGTAGCTCGCCCGCAGACCGAACTCGACGATCTGCTGCTCGTGGAGGCGGTAGCGCATTGCGGCGTTGAACAACTGGCGCTGGGCCTGCAGGAAGGTCTCGCCGGAAAAGGCCGCCTCCAACTGGCGGTCGGCCACGCTGGTCCAGACCTGGAGCAGTTCATGCAGGCTCTGGATGGGCCGGTCCGCCTGGGCGCGCTCGGCCAGGCCGCGGAATACCTCCTCGAACACGTCGGTCCAGATATTGGCGACGACGAGTTGAAAGTGGGCGCTGGCGCGGCGCAGTTCGGCCCATGCCTCGAAGCCGCGCAGCACCTTCTCTTCCAGTTCGCGTGAGAAGCCCATGCGTGGGCTTTCGAGCATCCGCCCGAAGGAGCGTTCGTAGGCGTCCCAGTAGAGGCTGGTCAGTTCCAGCAAGGCGCTGCCGCCTGGAGGCGCGCCCGGGGCCTGGCGCAGCGCCTCGGCCCAGGGCCGGGCGAGTTGCTGCATCTCCTCCAGGTAGAGCCGCCAGAGTTCGCCGCTCTCCTGGACGGCGCGGGCCAGCGTGGCGGGTTCGGGGAAGAACTGATGCCGCAACTGCTCGGCGGCCTCGCGCAGTGCCCGCGTCTGGTCCTCGCCAGCGGCGAGCCGCGGGGTCAGGTCCTGCCATGAGCGCGAAAGCTGCTCGATCACCTGCAGCATAGTCGTCTGGGCACTCATCAACTGGCGCGACATCGTCTGGGCGAAGGGGTCGGCCCCGGTGAGCCAGGCGGTGAAGCCCTGGGCTGTGGCCTGCTGCCACTGGGCGATCATCTGCGGCAGCGCGGGAGGGGCCTGCTCGTCGGGCGTGCCGTACAGCCGTTGCCAGGTCTGCCGTTGCGCGTCGAGCCAGAAGTCCATGAGGGTGCGGGGCGGTTCTACCGATGCCATACACGCTCCTCCTTACCGGCCCCGGCGGGCCGGATACAGGCGACGAGCGATAGTATAGCATTTTGGGGCGAAGGCTGCTCAGGGGGACAATGTGAACGTGGGGAAACCAGGTTTCCCCGGACCCCTGCCCGGTGGGAGGGCATGGGAGGGAGAAGCCCTCCCACGAAATACCCCCGCTTTCCGGGTTAGAGGTCGGCGCGTATGGGGGCAACCCGGTTTTCCTTCATCCTGCCGGGCCGGAAGGCCCCGTGCCTACCCTCGATGGATCAGCAACCGCAGGCCGTTCAACACCACCAGGATGGTGCTGCCCTCGTGGCCGACCACGCCGAGGGGCAGGGGTACGCCGATGGTGAGCGTCAACGTCACCAGTGCCACGACCACGGCGAAGGCGAAGATGATATTCTGCCAGACAATGCGCTGGGCGCGTCGGCTGAGGCCCACGGCATAGACGATGGCCCCCAGGTTGTCGCGCATCAGCACCACGTCGGCGGTTTCCAGGGCCGCGTCGGTGCCGGCGGCGCCCATGGCGATGCCAATCGTAGCGCTGGCCAGCGCCGGCGCGTCGTTGATCCCGTCGCCCACCATGGCCGTGGGGCCGTAGGTGGCGCCCAGTTCGCTGACGATACGCACCTTGTCTTCGGGCATCAGGCCGGCGTGCACCTCGTCCACCCCCAGGCGACGCCCAACGGCCCGGGCCACGCGGGGGTTGTCGCCGGTGAGCATCACGATGCGCTCGATGCCTCTGGCCCGCAGGGCGCGAATCTGTGCGGCAGCATCTTCGCGCTCGCGATCCATCACCGTCACCAGGCCGAGCCACTGCTCGCCGCGGCGGGCCACCAGCACGCTGCCGCGCCCCTCGTCGGCGAGCCGGTCGAACTCGGCCAGCATCGCCTCGGGGATCGGCGTTCCCACGTGCTCGAAGAGCCGCGGCGCGCCCACCAGCGTCTCCACGCCGTCCCAACTGGCGCGCACGCCCATGCCGGTGACCGCCTCAAACTGCTCAGGCTCGCTGACGGTCATGCCCTGCCCTTCGACATAGGCGTTGATCGCTCGCGCGATGGGGTGTTCGCTGAGGTGCTCGGCGCGGGCCACGGCGTCCAGCAACTCCTCGGCCGTGACGCCAGCGCAGGGCAGCACATCGCTCACCACCGGCTGGCCATAGGTGAGCGTGCCGGTCTTATCGAAGGCGATGACCTTGATCTTGCTCAACTCCTCGAGATAGGCGCCACCCTTGAACAGCACGCCGTTGCGTGCGGCGTTGGCGATGGCGCTGAGCAGAGCCGCTGGCACGCTGATCACCAGGGCGCAGGGCGAGGCCACCGTCAGCAGGACCATCGCGGTGTAGAAGTTCTGCTGCCATGGCACGCCGAACAGCGGTGGAACCAGGGCGATGAACAGGGCCACGCCGAGAATGATCGCGGTGGCGTAGTACTGCTCCGCCCGGTCGAGGAAGCTCTGCGTGCGTGCCTTGCGCGCCTGGGCCTCGCTGACCATGCCGATGATGCGCGCCAGGGTGCTCTCGCTGGCCGGCTTCGTCACCACGATGTCCAGGGCGCCGCTCTGGTTGAGCGTGCCGGCCAGCACCGGGTCGCCCTCGCCCCGTTGCACGGGCATCGACTCGCCGGTCAGCGCCGACTCGTCGAAGGCGCCCGAGCCGCGGAGAATGACTCCGTCGAGCGGCACGCGGTCGCCAGGGCGCAGCACCACCACTGCGCCGACCTCGACCTCCTCCACCGGCATGGCTGCCAGCGTATCGCCCTGGCGCACGGTGACGGTGTCGGGGCGCAGTTCGAGCAGGCTCTCGATCGCCTGGCGTGTGCGATCCATGGCGTAGTTCTGCAGCACGTTGCTGAGCGAGAACAGGAACAACAGGATCGCCCCCTCGCTCCAGGCGTCCACATAGGCTGCGCCGAGGGCCGCCAGGACCATCAGCAGATCCACGTTAATGCGGCGTTCGCGCAGCCCTTCAACAATCGCCTGGACGGCGTAGAACCCGCCGAAGAAGTAGGTAGCGACACGCACCGCCAGCAGCGCCTCGGGCGCCACGCCCAGGCGTTCAAGCACCCCCCCGGCGACAATGCCCGCCAGGGTCAGGAGCACGAAGAGGGGTTCCAGGATACGTTCATCAAAGGTAAAACGCCACCCCGACCGCGTGGCGGTCTGGATGCGCTCAGAGAGGGTTTGCATGTGAAATCTCCTCAATGCAGAACCTGCTGGTCCTCGGGCGACAGCCTGGCCAGCAGATCCGGCCCAAGCCGGGCAAAAATGCGCTGGGCGAAGAGTTCCATCCAGATAAACTGCCGGGCAATCAACACCATGTTGTGGTTGGTCGTCACCGTGGCGGTGGTAAACAGATGACCACTGGCGATCAAAAACTCGCGTTCATCGGCGACGACGATCAGCGTTTCCTCCATCTTGTGAAGTTCCGTCTCGCGCGGCGGATGGCGTACCACCTGGCCGAGATCGAACGCGGCGTTGCCGGTGAGAATGACCCCGAGGGCCACTCCGCGGGCGTGGGCGCGGGTCAGACACTCGCGCAAGGCCTCGACATCGGCGTCGGTGAGCACGAGCATCAGTTCGTGCTGCGCGCCCTCGATCAATTCCTCGGCGTAGGCCAGGGCCTCGCGGCGCCCGCTGAAGTTCCACAGCCGCCCCGACTCCTGGCGGTTGTAGAGTGGCATCAACTCGGCCCGCAGCCGCTCGGCCCGTTCGCGGGCCTCGCGCTCGTAGCGATCCAGCAGCACCGCTGGCGAGACCGGCCGGTACAGCGTAGCCTTCTCCTCCTCCGATTTGAGCACCGCGCCCCGCCCCTCCAGCCGTCCCAGGGCCTCGTAGACCATTGAGCGGGGAACGCCCGAACTCTTGCTGATCTGATAGCCCGTCGCCGGATGCTCACTCAGCAGCGCCAGGTACACCTTGGCTTCGTATTCGGTCAGCCCCAGGGCGGCCAGTTGGTCCAGCAGATTCATGGTGATCTCTGTCTCATTCCATCGAGTAGTAGTAGTTCAACTCCGAACTACTCATAGTATACCGCGCTGCAGGCCCCTCGTCAACCCTTTGTTCGGCCCTTCTCAGGGATTCTGCAAAGCCCTGCGGGGCAAGTCCCGTACACCCCGTCGCGCGGGACGCAGACGTTCCGCGCTTTCTGCGGCCCTTCCGATTGCGCGGAAATGTATTGTATTGTGCATCAGGACGACTCACAAAAGGAGAGCATAAATGTTCCGGGGAAAGAGACGCTCCGGGCCAGAGGCCCGCGCTCATACGGCGGAAGCCCCGCAGGGGTTTGCACGACCGCGGCAAGGGCTTTAGCCCGCAGCATGCAGCCATAACCCGACACATCCTTCCTCGCCAGCCCCGACCGGGCCGATGCGCCGGGTGGGGCATGCACAGCATTCAGGGAGAGGGGGCAATTGGCGTCCTCATGGCTGCTCCCCTCTCTCCGCTTGACCCAAAGGTGGCTGCGGGGGTCAGGTACGCTGAGCGACGTTGACGTAGCCCCTTCCCGGTTTGCTTGCGCGCCGGCGCCGAGTGACGGTACACTACAGAGGGTTACCCTAACGAAAAAGGTCCGAGAGGGTGAAACCCTCCTGGACCCTCTTATCGGGCAGGGACGTGGTGAACCGCAGGTTCCCCCACCCTCCACCAACCGAGCGAGGAAGGAGACACAGCGATGAAGAAAAACCGACGCCGACTGACGCAGTTCCTCAGCGTCGCCGTCATCGGTTTTCTGGTGATGGTGCTGGTGGTTACCGCGATCGCGCCGTATTGATGCGGGTGGCGGCGCTGGCCCTCGCCCGGCAGGGCCGAAGCATCGGCGCAGCCAGTGCTTCGCCTCTACCGGGCCGGGGCGCTACGGCAAGCGATCCCCGATGGTGCCTTCGTTGAAGGGGTCAAGCACCGCCGGAGGCGGGCCTTCAATCCCGCTGCTGCTCTCGATAACTTCCGGTCCGGGAACCGGATTGAAGACGGTATCCTGTGGGACGGCCGGTTGCAACGTGAAGCTGGTGATCACCAGGTGCCCGCTCAGGCTACCCCTGGCGGTCGCCTGGTAGAACCCGGTCGGCAGGCGCTCGTCGAGGTAGAGCACGGCGTAGAAATCGCCCACGCCATCGGCGAATTGCGAAGGCAGCCCGCGCACTGCGCCGTCCGGCAGAGTTACCCAGATGTCCACCCGCTCGCCGGGGTAGAACAGCGAACCCTGCACCTCAAAGGCGCTCCGCTGCGGATCAGCCTGGTCGGGTGGGAAAGCCACCCGGAGGCGGGCCCAGCCCGTCTGCACCACCGGCGGCGAGGTGAGCGTGAAGGTGGTGATCACACGATAGCCACTGCTGGCGCCCAGCACGGTGAACTGGTAGGCGCCTACCGGGTTCAGACCGTCGAAGGTGAAGGCGGCGCGGAAGTCACCCGAATTGTCGGCGAAGACCGGGGGACCGGGGGGGAAGCTAAGCACCGTCCCATCGGGTGCGGTGATCCAGATGTCGATCCGTTCGCCGCCCAGGAAGCCGCCGCCATTGATATCCACCCGCGAGCCCTGCACGCCCCGCGCTTCGTTGCTGCCCACGCGGGTGACCGCCGCGAACGCCGGGCCGGGGTTTGGCCCCGGCGCACCGCCGGGCACAACCACCAGTGCTGCGCCGGAGACCTTGCCGCTCAGCAGCCCGCGCCCGGTGAAGAAGTAGCAGCCGTAGGGCCAGGCGCCCGGCACGGTCAGCACCGCCGACACTTCACCAGCAATGTTGGCATTCGCCCGGCTGGCGGCCGGGTTGTTGATCACTTGATCGATCGTGCCGTCAAGCAGTCGCGCCGCCGGCACGGTAAAGAGCCGTCCATCGGGGAACGAGATGTCAACCTCGACCGGTTCGGTCCAGTAACGCGACAGCTTAAGCTGAAAGCGCCCGCCCTGGAACACCGAAGGGGCGCTGATGCCCGTGCGGTCACACACAACCTGGGGCCGGTCGCTGAAAATGGCGAACGAGGCCGTTGAAGCCGATGAGGTATAGGCGAACACCCCCAGCACAAGCGCCAGGGCCAGCGCGAACCCGGCGGCGGCGAACCGCAGCATACGTCGTTGTCGCATCGCTCGTTCCTCTCGTTAGAGATGACCGGGCGGGCCGTTCCCACCCGGGCCGCACCACCCGGAGGAGGTGCTCCAGCTTCAGGGCACGTCCCTGCCCCCAGGTGTTTTGTTGGTTCTGACGGTGTAGCCGCCAGAATCAACGAAACATGACCCTGTCGGGCAGCGTAGCCCCCCCAACCCTATCGCCGGAGGCGGATGTACAGTGGCCCTGGAGAAGGAGGGCATCTTTGCGCCAGCCAGCGTGTGATGATATAGTACTGAGAGGAACCTGATACGCCCAGGCTACGTATATTACGACAGGCTTACACACGATGACCACGTCCCGCTACACACTGCTCTACGATGGCGCCTGCCGGATCTGCACCGGCCAGATTGGCTGGATCGAGGCCTATAACGACGCCGGCTGGATCGAAGTGCTCGATATGCGCTCATCCGAGGCCCGCGCGCGCTTTCCCCAGGTCACACCCGAGGACGCGCAGCGTGAGGTGCATCTGGTGGCCCCCGACGGTACGCTCTACCGTGGGGCCGATGCGGTGCGCGAGACCCTGCTGCGCCTGCCAGGTCTGCGTGGCCTCGGCGAGTTGATGCGCCTCCCCGGGGCCATGCTCTTTGCGCGCCCGGTTTACGCCTGGGTCGCCCAGAACCGCTACCTCCTGGGCGGGCGCACCGATGCCTGTGATGACGGCGCTTGCCAGCGTTAAGAGCCTATGATCCCTCACTACGCGCGCTCCGTGCTGATCATCCTGGCCGTCATGTGCCTCCTCGCGCCGGCAACGCTGCTCGCGGGCGACGGAGACGCACCCGGACGCCCGGCGGCCCTGCCGTTGGTGGCCACGGAGCGCCCGGGTCTTCCGCTGCTCCCTCTCGATGCGCCTCTCCGTCAGACGCCCCCCGATCGCCCCGAGGAAACACCCGGGCGTGGTTCACGGGCCATCTTCTTCGCCTTCCTCTGTCTGTCCTTCATTCCCATCCTCTCCCTCGCCGTCGCCTTTGCCCTTAAGCGCCGCTTCGACACCCTCAGCCGCCAACGGCGCGCATCCGGCAAGTACAGATTTCCCAACACGCGGTAGTACTACCCGGACGATCTTTGAAGTATCAAATAGCGCCTTGCCTTTCTGGGCAAAGTCGGTGCATACTAAGTACAGATGGGTTTTTCGTCGGGGACCCATGCCTGTGACAGGGTGCACACCTGAGTTGCCGTTTGGACGGGCCGGGAAGGTGTAGCCTCCCTGCATCCCCCGTTCCATCCGTGGCGGGCGCAGACCCTGGCGAAGCCAGGCCCCGCCGCGGGCGGAACCAGCGCTGGTAGCCTATTGTGTTGAGGAGGAGCTACAATCGATGCCGCTGCTGTTGCACTTGATGATGGCCGGGGTCTGGGCCTCAACCGTCGTCATTCACACGCGCCGTCTGTTTCGTCTTGCTCGCGTCGAGCAGTTGGCTCGGTGGGAAGATCATGTGCGCCTCCGCTCGGGAGCGAATCGCATCTGGTGGTGGTTGGGGCAGCAGGAGTTCTGGCGCGGGGTCATTCCTGATTGTTTGCGGGCCATGGAGATTACGGCGATGATCTTCCTGATCGCCTGGGGCATGAGCAGGTAGGCGCCCTTGCAACCGCGCTGCACACGAACGACGTGAGAGCATGTTCCTGGGAGTGGGCGGCCCTCCCGGACCCTCCTCCCGTATGGGGCCTATGTTCACCGAGTTGCGCGTGCAGTGGGCGGCGGTGGCGTTCGGCTGGCTGGCCGATTTTTCTCTCCGTGTTTTGATCCAGGTGACGCTCGGCTGGCTCGGCGCAACCCGCGTGTTTATTGCGCCGAGTCTTCACGAGCCTCTTCATGTATTCATCCTCGCGCTCATCCTTGCCGCCACTGCTGCCGGCGGTTTCATCGCGGCGCGCATCGCCGGCACGGCGTTTACCCTGCACGGCTTGCTCGTTGGCGTCACGTCCATTCTGGCTGCGGCGGTGAGCAATCCCGGTCTGGTGCCGGTGCCGCGCCTGCTCGTCGCAGTCCAGGCCCTGAGTCTGTTGACTGGCGCCCTCGGGGGGCTGCTGGCTTTTTTTGTTGCCCGCGGGTGGATGTCACGGAAATGATGGGCTGCCAGAGGCGCGGGGCGACATCAGGGCGGGGGCCAGGGCAACCGGGTTTGCTCAGGCCCCTCTGACCATCAGCCCGGCGGGCAGGGCGTCGGGAACAGCGGTTGCCCCATCCACGGGCAGGGGCGCGGGGAACCCCGGGTTCCCCACGCTCACCTCAGGAGCGTCTCAAAGAGCGGCGGCGTCGGGCTGGCAAGGGCCAGCATCACACCGGTGACGGGGTGCCGCAGGCACAGCTCAGCGGCATGCAGCAGATGACCGGGCAGCCGCTGGCCGGCGTAGCTGGCCGGGCCGCCGTAGCGCGTGTCGCCCAGCAGGGGATGGCCGATGTGCGCCAGATGCAGGCGGATCTGGTGGGTGCGCCCGGTGTGGGGCACGGCGATGACTAGCGTGGCATCATCCAGGGGCCGCCCCACCCGGAAGCTGCTGTGAGCTTCTCGCACGCGCCCGCCGCCCTCCGGCAGCGCCTGGCCCACCGCCTCCAGGGGATAAATGCGCCAGCGCCCCCCGGCTGCCCGGCCGTGGCCGGTTCGCAGGTCCATCGCGTTCCATGCCGGCCTGCCCGCGCAGAGGCCCAGGTACGTTTTCGCGACCTCGCCCCTGGCGAAGGCGTCCTGAAGCGCGGCGTTCATCGCGGGCGCCTTGCTTACCAGCAGCAGGCCCGAGGTGTCGCGGTCAAGCTGGTGGGCCAGGTGCAGCGGCGGCGCCACGCCATCGCGGGAGCCCAGGTAGCGCCCCAGGGCCGCGAGGACGTTGCCCCGGGCATCCCAGGGTGTGGCCCCCACGTACCAGCCCGCCCGTTTGTGCACTGCGATCAGCCAGGCATCCTCGTAGGCCAGATCCTCTGCGGTGATGGTTATCTCGGCATAGCCGTCGGCAGGTGGGAAGCACAGCGTCAGTGTCGTGCCAGCAGGAGCAAGCGCGTCGGCGTCACTTACCCGACGCCCGTCGAGCCAGGTGCCGCCCCGTGCCGCCGCGACGGCGCCCGCCGCACCTGCCAGGCGCGCCGCCAGTTCGCCCAGGCGCAGCCCGGCGTCCTCCGGCACGATGCGGTAGGTGATGCGCGTCCGTTCCATTGCCATTCCGCCAGAGGGAGGGCAGAGCCTTCCCAATAACTCTCCTTGCCCTCATGCTACAACGAGACTCCGTCTCGACGAGGGTGGCGGGGCCGAAGAGGCGCCCGCAGGATGTGCCGTTCCGGTACGGGACGGCTGCGCTCGCCGCACCGGAACATAGTTTGTGGAAGGGCAAAGCCCCTCCGAGCTTTCCCAATGACGGGACGTTTCGTTGGGGTACTGATCCCAATACTTTGCACATAAGCCAGGGCTCACGGCACGGCGCCCCTCCCGACCTCCCCCCGCCGGGGGGGCCGGATGCAGCGTGCGGCGGGTCACGTGCTGGCGAGCCGTCGGTATGCCTCCGAATCGCTCCAACAGGGAGCGGAGCCGGAAGCCATCCCCCGGCGGGACGGGGCAACGCGCATATTTGAAACGTATTGGTACTAATCCCCGCTCTCCAGCCGTTGTCGCAACTCTTGCTTCAAATCCCACAGCCGCTGCGAAAGCGAGACGTGATAGATGTGCGGATTGACGATGCGGCGCACGCCAGCGTCGAGCCGCTCCACGTCGGCCCGACGACGCTCGCGCATGGCCTCCAGCGAGGGCAGTTCGTACACCAGCCGGCCCTCGCGCAGCACCTCGACCAGCAGGGGCTCCATCCCCGAGAGCGCCGCCGGTTCCAGCACGCGGAACATTGATGGTTCGACGGGATGGCGCAGCACAATCTGCTCCATCCGCGTTGGCTCCTCTTCGTCCAGGCAAATCATGTCGGCGGTCGCCAGGCCGCGCCGGTCGTAGAGCCGCCAGGTCTGCTTGAGACCGGGGGTGGTCATCTTCGCGGGCGAGTCGGCGATCTTGATCGCCGGACGCCAGCCGGTTCCGTCGTGAATGGCGACCAGTTTGTACACGCCGCCAAGGGCGCCTTCGCCGTGCGAGGTGACCAGGCGCGTGCCCACGCCGTAGACCAGGCGGTGGATGATCGCGTCGGCGTCGGCGCCATAGCGCCCGGCCTCGGCAGCGATCTGCGTCTGGATCTGCCAGATCACCAGTTCGTCCAGGTCGCTGGAGAGCACGATAACCGTGTCAGCGAATCCGGCCCGGTCGAGCATCAACGCCGCCTGGATGGCCAGGTAGGCCAGGTCGCCCGAATCCAGGCGGATGCCCACCGGTTTGTGGCCCTTCGCCCGTAGCTCCTCAAACACCCGGATGGCGTTGGGCACACCGCTCTCCAGGGTATCCACCGTGTCAACCAGCAGGATGCAGTCGTCGGGGTAGACTTCGGCGAAGGCGCGGAAGGCGTCGAGTTCGCTCTGGCCCAGCGCCAGGTAGGCCTGCACCAGCGAGTGGGCATGGGTGCCTTTCGGCGGAAGCCCCATGGTGCTGGAGAGACCTACATTGGAGGTGAAATCGGCCCCGCCGATCAACGCCGCGCGGGTGCCAGCGTTGGCGCCACGGTCCTGCCCCCGGCGCAGCCCGAACTCCAGCACCAGGCTCGCCCGGCTCACCTCGCGGATGCGCGCGGCCTTGGTGGCGATGAGTGTCTGGTAGTTGAGCTGGTTGAGCAGCGCCGTTTCCAGGATCTGGGCCATTGCCAGAGGGCCGCGCACCACACTCAGCGGGATGCCGGGATGCACCACCCGTCCCTCGGGGATGGCGCTGAGGCTGATGGCCTCGAAATGGCCGTGATGGCGCAGGTAGTCGAGAAAATCGTCGGCGAAGAGCTGCGCGCCGGCGCGGGTGCGCTGGGCCCGCAGGTAGGCCAGATCCTCCTCACGGAAACGCGCCGCGCGCATCCAGTCCAGCAGCCACTCCAGCCCGGCGACGACGCAGTAGCCGGCGGCATGCATCCCGTAGTCGGGGTAGCGCCGGAAGTAGTGGTCGAACTGGGCCGGCCGCTCGTGCAGCCCGGCCCGGAAGTAGAGCTGGGCCATAGTCAACTGGTACTGGTCAGTGAAGAGGATGCCCTCAGCCGTGCGCTGCTGCTCTGCTCGCATCGTAGCCTCCTTCATGCGCCCCCAGGGTGATTAGTGTATACTTGACACTATATGATAGTCGCCGGAGGGCCGAATGTCAAGCCCTGTCAGCTTGCTTGAATATAGGCTATCATGGGGCAGGGTTGGGGAGCGCCGCCTTCCCAGGCGCCCTGCCTCCAGGAAGGGTCCGGGAGGGCGCCGCTTTCCCAGGCGCCCTGCCTCCAGAAAGGGTCCGGGAGGGCGCCGCTTTCCCAGGAAGTCTGTTTTTCGTCCCTCTGCTGTGCGGCGAGGCCGCATGGACGTCTTGTGAGAAAGGAAGCGCGTATGCATCCCGATGAGTTTCGACAAGCGGGCCATGCGTTGATCGACTGGATCGCCGCCTATCGCGAGCGCCTCCCCGAGCTGCCGGTCTGGTCGCGCGTGAACCCCGGCGCCATCCGCGCGCAGCTTCCCGCCGCCCCTCCCGAGGCCCCCGAGCCGTTCGCCGACCTGATGGAGGATCTGGAGCGCATCATCCTCCCCGGTCTCTCCCACTGGCAACACCCGCGCTTCTTCGGCTACTTCCCCGCGAACGCCGCCCTGGCCTCGGTTCTCGGCGACTTGCTCAGTACCGGCCTGGGTCAACTCGGCCTGAACTGGGAAGCCAGTCCGGCGCTGACCGAACTGGAGGAGCACATGGCTGACTGGATGCGCCAGCTCCTCGGCCTCTCCGAGGCGTGGCGCGGGGTCATCCACGACACGGCCAGCACCGCGACCCTGGTGGCGCTCCTCTGCGCCCGCGAACGTAGCACCAGTTACAGCCAGAGCCGTGGCGGGCTGCAGGCCGAGGAGTTGCCGCTGACCGTCTATGTCTCGGCTGAGAGCCACAGTTCGGTGGAGAAGGCGGTGCTGCTTGCTGGCTTCGGGCGCTCCAACCTGCGGCTCATCCCCACCGACGAGCGCCATGCCATGCGCGTGGATCTGCTGGCCGATGAGATCGTCGCCGACCTGACCTACGGCCGTCGGCCCTGCGCCGTTGTGGCGACTACAGGCACGACCGCCACCACCGGTCTCGATCCGCTCGAACCGATCGCCGCCATCTGTCAGGAGCGCGGCCTGTGGTTGCACGTGGACGCGGCCATGGCCGGCTCGGCCCTCATCCTGCCCGAGTGCCGCTGGATGTGGCAGGGCATCGAGGGGGCCGACAGTCTGGTGCTCAATCCCCACAAGTGGCTCGGCGCAGCCTTCGATTGCTCGCTCTTCTACGTCCGCGACCCGCAGCACCTGATCCGGGTGATGTCCACCAACCCGAGCTATTTGCAGACGGCGACCGACGGGGCGGTGACCAACTTCCGCGACTGGGGCCTTCCGCTGGGGCGGCGCTTCCGCGCCCTCAAGCTCTGGTTCCTGCTGCGGCTGGAGGGAGTCGAGGCCCTGCGCGCCCGCCTGCGCCGCGATCTGGCCGCGGCCCAATGGCTTGCCCAACAGGTCCGCGCGACACCGGAGTGGCGGCTGCTCAATGCGGTCCACCTGCAAACGGTCTGCGTGCGCCACGAGCCGGCGGGGCTGGAAGGCGAGGACCTTGACCGCCACACCCTCGACTGGGTCGGGCGGATCAACGCCTCGGGGGCAGCCTTCCTGACCCCGGCGGTGCTCGACGGGCGCTGGATGTGCCGGGTAAGCATCGGCGCCGAGCCGACCACCCATGCCGATGTTGCGGCCCTGTGGGCCTTGATGCGCGAGGAGGCGGAAGGCGTCGGTGGGGTCGCGTTGTAGGGCCTGCGCAGGCGCTCTCCTACGAGTAGGCGTGGAGAACCCGGGTTGCCCCACCTGTCGCCAGGCGGCGCCGGGGCGCCATCGCGTGAGCGGGGGTGGGCGGAACCCGGGTTGCCCCACCTGTCGCCACGTGGCGCCGGGGCGTCATCGCGTGAGCGGGGGTGAGGGGAACCCGGGTTGCCCCACCTGTCGCAAAACGTCCAGGTACACCTACAGATTCAACGCCGCGCCGTGCACGAGGGCGTGGGCCGCCTCGCCGATGGCTTCGTGGAGTGTTGGATGGGCGTGAATGGTCTGCGCCAGGCTCTCGCCGGTGGCCTCATGCGTCAGGGCCAGCCCCCCTTCGCCGATGATCTCGGTGACGTGTGGACCGATCAGGTGCATCCCCAGGATCTCGCCGTACTGCTCGTCGGCGACGAGTTTGGCCAACCCGAAACGGCTCTGGCCGAGCACCCGCGCCTTGCCATTGGCCGAGAAGGGGAAACGGCCCACCTTCACCTGGTAGCCCTGCTCCTTCGCCTGGGCCTCGGTCAGGCCGACGCTGGCGATCTCGGGGTTGCAGTAGGTGCAGGCGGGGATCTTGCGGTAATCCAGCGGCATCACGTGCAGCCCGGCGATGTGCTCAACCGCCAGCACGCCCTCGGCGCTGGCTTTGTGGGCCAGCCAGGGGGTAGCGGCCACGCAGTCGCCAATCGCATAGATGCCATCAGCGGCGCGCATGTAGCCGTCGGTCTCGATAAAGCCGCGGGCGTTGCGCTTCACGCCGGCTTCCTCCAGGCCGATGTTGTCGGTGTTCGGCTGGATGCCGATAGCCACCAGCAACTTCTCCACGGCGATCTGCTGGGCCTTGCCGCCGGCATCGGTCAGCGCGACCACCACCTGCTCACCCCCGGCGTCAATGCTTTCGACCCGCGCCCCGGCCAGCGTCTTGATCCCCCGGCGCTGGAATGCCCTGGCCAGTTCGGCGGAGACCTCTTCATCTTCGTTGGGCACGATCCGCGGCAACGCCTCGACCACAGTCACCTCGGCGCCGAAGGCGCGGTACATCGAGGCAAACTCGATCCCGATCGCCCCCGCGCCGATTGCCAGGAGGCTCTTCGGCACGGTGGCGAGCCGCAGCGCGTCGGTGGAGGAGAGCACCCGCTGCCCGTCGAACTCCACGCCGGGGAAGGGCCGCGGGCGCGCCCCGGTCGCCACGATGATGTGCTTGCCGGTGAGGGTGCGCTCGCCGCCGTCGTTCAGGCGTGCATGCACCTGGCCGCGCCCCGCCAGCCGGCCCCAGCCGGCCACCACCTCGACCTTGTTCTTCTTCATCAGGTAGCCCACGCCATCGGTGCTGGCCTTGACCACGGCGTCTTTGTGCTTCATCGCGCCGCCGAGGTCGAAGCTGAGGCCCTCGACGCTGATGCCAAAGCGTTTCCCTTCGCGCACCTCATCGAGCAGGTCGGCGCTGTGCAGCAACGCCTTGGTGGGAATACAGCCGACGTTGAGACACACGCCGCCGAGCGGCCCTGACTCGACCAGCGCCACGCGCATGCCCAACTGGCTGGCCCGCACCGCTGCGACATAGCCGCCCGGCCCCGAGCCGATGATCACCACATCGTAGACGCTCTCGCTCACGGGAATTGCCTTTCTTTACACTAACCGATGAGAATCTGCTCCTCCGGATACTGCACCAGTTGGGTACGACGTTGCTGCCCGGCAATGGCCACGACGATCGTCAGCGCACCCAGGCGCCCCCAGAACATCACCAGGCAGATCACCAGTTGCCCGAAGAGGTTCAACTCTGTGGTCAGGCCCAGGCTCAGGCCGCAGGTGGCGAAGGCCGAGACCACCTCGAAGACCACCGGCTCCAGCGGAGCGTCATGGGTCATGGCGATCAGCCAGGAGGCAAGCAGGGTGATCAGGAGGCTGACGGTCAACACCGCGCCCGCCTTGCGCGTGGTGCCGGCGGCCAGGGAGCGCCCGCTGAACTGGGCCGTTGGCAGCCCCCGGGCGTAGCTCCACAGCGAGATGGTCATAATCGCGAACGTGCCGGTGGTAATGCCGCCGCCCATCGAGGCCGGGGCGCAGCCGATGAACATCAACGTGACCATGAGCAACTGGCTGGGGGCGGTCAGTTCGCCGAAATGGGCAATGCCCACAAAGCCGGCGGTGCGCGCCGATACCGACTGGAACAGGCAGATGAGCAGGGCGCGCAGGGGATGCTCTCCGGCCAGGGCGCCCGTGCTGCGGCTCTCGGCCACCCAGAAGCCCAGCGTGCCGCTCACCACCAGGAAGGAGACCACGATCAGCGTGAGGCGCGTATGAAGCGACAGCCGCCGCTCGCGGTAGTAGGTCAGCAAGTCGGCGATGACGGGAATGCCCAGTCCACCGATGAAGATCAGCGTGCCCATGATCGCCAGGGTGAGATTGTCGCGTGGAATACCCTCGGGGAAGCCAGGAGTGCCGGTAAAGAGGTCGAAACCGGCGTTGCAGAAGGCCGAGACGGCGTGGAAAATGGCGAAGAAGAACGCCTGGCCTTCACTCAGGCGCTCGTCGGTGCGCCAGTGCAGGTAAAGCAGCAGCGCGCCCAGGATCTCGAACGCCAGCACGGTGGCCAGCACCCGCTTGGTAAGCGAGACAATCGCCGCAGGTGAGACCAGGCCCAGCGAGTCGCTCAGCGCCATGCGTTCGGTCATGCCAATGCGCCTTCCCAGCAGCCGCATGATCACCACCGCCACGACCATGAACCCGACGCCGCCGATCTGGATGCCCGTCAGCAGCAGCACCTGCCCGACCAGCGAGAGTTCCTGTGAGACGGTGATGGTGGACAGCCCTGTGACGCTCAGGGCCGAAACGGCGGTGAACAGGGCGTCGTTCCAGGCCAGCGGGCGTTCGCGTGCCGAAATCGGCAGCATCAGCAAGAGGGTGCCCAGGGTGACCAGCAGGGCCAGTCCGCCCACAATGCGCGGCGCCGGGGGCAGCGGTCGGCGCGCCGTGCCGGTCGGGACGCGCCCCGGCCGGGCCAGTTGATCGGAAGCGATCCGCATTTATCTGGCCTGGTTGCAAAAACTGCTGATGGACTGATCTGAACCGATCACCAGGATCATATCATCGCGGGCGAAGACCATATCAGCAGAGGGTGTGACGAACATCTGCGCGCCGCGCTTGATCGCCAGCACGTTGATGCCGAAACGTTTCCGTAGCGCGCTGGTCATCAACGACTGGCCCACCAGCCAGTTCGGCACGCCTACCTCGGCTACGCTGAAGCCCGACCCCAGGTCGAGATGATCGAGCACTCGCGGCTCCGCCAGGCGCCAGGCCAATCGGGCGCCCGCCTCATGTTCGGGCAGCACCACCTGGTCCGCGCCGACCCGCAGCAGGATCTGCTGCTGGCGCTCGCTCACCGCCTTGCAGACAACCCGGTTCACACCCATGCTCTTCAGCGTTACGGTGGTCATCAGATTGTTTTCAAAGTGCGTGCCGATTGCCACCACCACGGTCTCAAACGAGGTGATGTCCACGGCGCGGAGGGCATCTTCGTTGGTCGAGTCCAGGGCCACGATCTGGGTGATGCGGTCGGCCAGTTTTTGAACGATCTCGGGATCGCGGTCAATTCCCAGCACCGTGTAGCCACGCTCGATGAGGTTAAGGGCCACGGCGCTGCCGAAGCGCCCCAGGCCGATCACCGCGAACTCCTGGCTACCGTTTCGACGGGCCATTCCCGTTACCTTCCTGGTCCTACCGTCAGCGTAGGTTTATGCTGTCGCCAGCTTCGCTTATGCGTCCTTCATTGTACAACGCTTCCGTGCTTTCTCTACCTGCATAGCTGGTTTCCCGGCGCCGGTCGGAGGGTGTGGGGAAACCTGGTTTCCCCACGCCCCTGCCGGCACACGCGAGGCGGGCGTGGCCGGCGCTTCCCGGAAGGCGTGGATTGAACCATGCTCGCCCCTGCCGGCACACGCGAGGCGGGCGTGGCCGGCGCAGGGCGGGGTGAAGCGAGGTGGCGAAACCGGGTTTCCCCGCGCTCCTGCCGGCAGGCGTGGGAGGCGCGGCGCTCGCTTCCCATCCCTCTCCCAGAAGGGAGGGTCTGGGAGGGCGCGGCCCTCCCAGGAACACTGCTCAGGGAACGCCGGGATTCCATTCCCCTGACCCCGGCGGAGCGCCCCGATATGCTACAATGCCGACGCTATGAGTGACGCGCCACTGTTTATTGATACGCACGCCCACCTGGCCATGAGCCAGTTCGACGAGGACCGCGAGGCGGCGATCGCCCGTGCCCGGGCCGCCGGCGTGGCCCGGATGATCGAAATCGGCTACGACCTGCCTTCCTCCCGCGCTGCGGTGGCCCTGGCCGAACGCCATCCCGCCATCTACGCCGTGGTTGGCCTGCAACCCAATCACATCCACGAGGCCCCGCCCGACTACCTGGAGCAGGTGCGCGCCCTGGCCGCGCATCCGAAGGTGGTTGCCATCGGCGAGATTGGCCTCGACTACTACTGGATGCGGGTTCCCGCCGCGAGCCAGGAGGAGGTCTTTCGCGCCCAGATCGCCCTTGCCCGCGACCTGGGGTTGCCGGTGGTGATCCACAGCCGCGATGCCCAGGCCGACACGCT
The DNA here is from genome assembly GCA_937918935.1 of uncultured Chloroflexales bacterium. Classification (GTDB taxonomy): domain Bacteria; phylum Chloroflexota; class Chloroflexia; order Chloroflexales; family Chloroflexaceae; genus JACAEO01. The sequence continues at coordinate 59,098 of CAKZSI010000005.1, forward strand.
ACGGATCCTCGCCGACGCGGCCCGCGGCCAGACCGGGGTGATGCACGCTTTCTCCGGCGACTGGGCCTATGCCCGGGCCTGCCTCGATATAGGCTTCATGCTGTCGTTCACCGGAACCCTGACCTACGCCAAAGCCACCGCCCTGCACGAGGTTGCGCGGCGGGCGCCGCTCGCTGTGCTGCTCACCGAAACCGACAGCCCCTTTCTTTCTCCCAACCCCTACCGTGGCCAGCGCAATGAACCCGCCTACGTGCGCCTGGTCGCCGAGCGACTCGCTGCGCTGCGCGAGGAGCCGCTGGCCCGCGTGGCCGCTCAGGTGTGGGCGAACGCGGAGCGCCTGTTTACCTTCGACGGGCCGCGCCGCTAGGGGCGCAGACGCTGCAGTGTACCTATGGCAGCCAGATCATCCACCTATCCATCCCCTGCTCCAGGCCCGGTGCGCGCCCTGGGCGCGCTGCTCCTCGGCGCGCTACTGATCCTGCTCATGACCGGCTCGGTCGTATACGCGCTTTCGGTGTCGGGTTGGGCGCCCGGACTGGAAGCGCTGCGGCCCATGGCCCTCCTGGGCCTGCTGTGCGGGGTCGTCTTTGCCGGGCTGCACTGGTTGCCCCGCTGGCTCGCCCACCTCCTCAGCGCGGCCCTGGCGCTCGCCTGGGTGGTGCATGCCCTGGCCCCCTTGCTCGACGAGCGCCTGATCACCTGGCGCGACCGGGCCACCGATCTGCTCATTCGCGGGCTGATCTGGGGGCGCGTGATCAGTTCGGGCGGGCGCGGCGAGGACATCACGCTCTACGTGCTGGCCCTCTGCCTGCTCTGCTGGGGCCTGGCCTACGGTACGGCCTGGGCCATCCTGCGCGAGGGTCAGGTCTGGCGTCCGATCATTATGAACGCGACCATCGCCCTGGTCAACTACACCTACGTGCAGCCCAAGCCAACCACGGCCTTCTTCGTTTTTCTGGGGGCCGCGCTGCTGCTGCTGGTGCATCAGAATGTGCGCCAGCGCCAGGCCTTCTGGGATGCCTGGCGCATCGAGTATCCCGATCTGCTGGCGCTGCACGTGCTCTGGTCGGCGACGCTGGTCTGCGCCGGGCTCATCGCCCTCACCGCGCTCTTGCCCGGCAGCGTGTCGGTCGATCGGGCCACGCGCACCTGGGCGCTGTTGAGCAGTCCCGTCCGCATCGCCCGCGAGCAGTGGGAAGATATGTTCAGCACCATCAGCGCCCCGCCGGGGGCGGGCAGCGGGGCCTTTACCTCGCGCGGCGCGGCCCTGGGCGGGGCGCGGCGCCTCGGCGACGAGGTGGTGATGACCGTGCGCTCCACGCGCTACGAGTACTGGCGTGCCGTGGCCTTCGACCGCTACGACGGCGCTGGATGGGAGAACACCACCGGCGAACAGGCTCGCGCCACCCTTGGCGCCGCCGCCCCCGAACAGGCCCGCACGCCCCGCGCCGCCGATGAACCCATTCCCCTCGCCGAGCTGCGCGGGCGCCGTGAGATTACCCAGACCGTGACCCTGGCGAAGGACCGCCTGGATGACCTGGTGGTGGTCGGCGGCGCGGCGCGGAGCGTCAGTCTCCCCGTGCTGGTGGAGCACAACTACCTCCTCGACATCAGCGGGGGCGCCCGGCCCAATTTCGACGACAGCGCGCTCATCGTCGCCCGCGACCGTCTCAGCGCCGGGACAACCTACAGCGTGACCGCCATGGTCTCCTTCGCCGACATCAGCAGCCTGCGCGCCGCCGGCGATGACTACCCTCGCTGGGTGCGCGAGCGTTACCTGCACCTGCCCGACAGCGTCACCCCCCGCACCCGCGAACTGGCCTTCCGACTGGTGAGCCAGGCCGGCGCACTCACTGCCTACGACCAGGCCGTGGTCATTCAGGACTACCTGCGCACCTTCCGCTACAACGAGAATATCGCCACCCCGCCCACCAGCAGGGACCTGGTGGACTGGTTCCTCTTCGAGCAACGGGAGGGCTACTGCGACTATTTCGCTTCGGCAATGGTGGTGATGTTACGCGCGCAGGGCATTCCGGCCCGCTGGGTGCGCGGCTACGCCGGGGGCGAGTTCGACGCCGAACGGGGGATCTACGTGGTGCGGGAGAGCGTGGCCCATAGCTGGCCCGAGGTCTACTTCCCTGGCTTCGGATGGGAGCGTTTTGAGCCGACTCCGGCGGCCTACACCAGCCCGCCGCAGCGCCCGCTGACCAGCGCCTTCGGCGAAGACGCCGCAGACTCGGCGGCGAGCGGCGTCGCGCCGCGCGACAACCGCGATCTGCTCGATGATCTCGACGAAGGGTTGGAGCCGGGCCGCGCGCCGGTCGGTATCCAGGCGCCGGAACGGGCGCCGGGCGCAGCCTCGCGCGGTCTGCCGGTCATCGGGGTGGCGCTGGCGATTGCCGCGCTGGGCGCGGGGGTGCTGTACGGAGTATGGCGCCGCGAAATGCGGGGTATGGGAGCGGTCGCGGCAACCTACGCGGGCATGGCCCTCCTGGCCGGTTGGAGCGGCCTGCCCCAGCGACCCTCGCAGACCCCCGACGAGTACGCCGAGGCCCTCGGGGCGGCCCTGCCCGCGCATCGCCGCACCATCCGCGCTATCGCCCGCGCCTACGCCAGTGAGCGCTACCGCGGGCGCCCGGCCTCCCTGCCCCCCGCAGCCGAGATCGGGGCTTTGCGGTGGGCGCTCATCCGCCGGGTGATCAGCCTTGGCCGGTGGGGGTGAGGGCGTGTTTTCGGAAAGCAGTTGTACAGGAGGCAGGTGGTTTGCAGCATGGACTCGCATAGTTCCTGGGAATATTGCTGCACGTCAGTGTGTAATGTTTTTTACCTGCCCTCTATATACAATAATCGTTCTGTAAGAGTCTTTCATCGCAGCAGTTGGCGCCTGGGAGATGTCGGCTTTCTCCAGACAAGGAAGATTGGCCCCGGTGTGGCAAACCCACACGCTGTTACGCATACACCGCCACACGGCGTGCCGCTGAAACTCCAGCGGGGCATCGGCGGATACGCTAACGGCCAGGCATCAGCCGCGCGAAGCGAAGCGGAGCATGTTGGGCAGAAACGCTTGTTGGGCCACTCGGGACCATCATGGATACGCGTCTGGATTCTCCACCACCAGCCCTTCGCTTGCAGCCACGGTGTTCAAGTCATCATCGGCAGACACAAAAATAATCGGTGGCAGACCACTACCCACACAGAGCGTGTTGACTTCCAATGCCGCTGCCAACTGCACGGCATCGTAGCCCGGCAAGGCATAAATCTCGGCAATGGTCATTGCACGGGCGATCAGGGCATCTGTGAACTCCACAATCTGGTAACTGGTCAGCAGGTCGGAGCGGAAAAGGCTGCAAGCAGCCGCTGCATCCGCAACGGCGATGGTTCCTCCGCGTGCCCGCCGGGTGATGGCCGCTATCATCTCGACCGGTGTGATAGTTGCGATGAAAATCTCATTGTTCAATGCAGGGTCAAACAAGCCGCTTACCCAGGCAGAGCCTGTCTCGCTGATGTAATGCTTCACCAGCGCGCTGCTGTCCAGGTAGTAATCTGCCACTCAGCGCCGATCCTCAATAATCGTCTGTGAGACCGGTTTGCCCTGAACCGGGACTAACCGCCGCCTGGAAATGTCAATGGGAAGGGGTGTCTTGACCTGCCTGACCAACCCGGAAGCGAGTAGTGCCCCTGATAGAACCCCTGACGCTTATGCATCTCTTCCTGGGCTGCAAGTCGTTCTTGCACGGCTCGCCTGACCTGGAGCAACTCGTCGGTGTCAAGAGTTTTGATATGCTCGAGTACCTGATGAAGTATCGTCTGCGTCACAGCTCATCTCCGTATCGTTTTTTAGGCGGGCGTTTCTGTTAAAAACTACGCATTAGCCTGCATCCTCGCAGCCTCATCAGCCCCCACACAATCTTTTGCCACGCAGCCTACGCTCTCCAGAAACGAGGGTGGAAAGCCTCCCTGTTTGTCCTGGCCACAGCATACCTCAGCCCGGGCAAGCTGGTAGTCGTTACGCGACCACCGAACCATCCCGCGTTGACGCTGCCGGGGCGCTGTGCTATACTTCCGCCGCGAAACTGATGCATACGACGGAGCGTAGGCATGGCCCGAATGACGTGGAGCAGGTCTGGTAGTCGGGCGCGAGTGGTGTGGGGCGGCGCGCCCCGCGGTTGCCGTCGTCGTCCCCGTTGCCAGTCGGCGCCGCGCCCCGGCTAGCCGCGCTTGCCCGCCGTTCTGGCAGCAGGCCAGTTTTGCCCGCGGGCAGGCTGGCCTCTTTTCGTGGAGCCAGGCTCCTGACCTGCCTGACAATCTACTCAAGCAAGAACGCAGGGATGATGCAACCGGCGCAAGCTCCAGAATCCAGGTTTGCCTCCTCGGGCGGCGCAGCCGCCCCACACCCCGCCGCTGGAGGCGAACGTTGCATCAGTCCCGGGCTGTGGAACGCCTGCTTCCGAACCAGGGCGCGTGAGCGCCGCGACTGCGGCGCTTCGCGCGGAGTGAACAGCGAGGTACGCGATGGCGAAGGGCGAAGTGAAAAAAGTCGTGCTGGCCTACTCGGGCGGTCTGGATACGTCGGTGATCGTGCCGTGGCTGCGCGAGAACTATGGCTGCGAGGTAATCTGTTTCTGTGCCGACGTGGGGCAGGGCGAAGATCTGGCGGGCCTGGAGGAGAAGGCGCTCAAGAGCGGCGCCAGCAAGCTCATCGTGCGCGATCTGCGCGAGGAGTTCCTGCGCGAGTATGTGCTGCCCACGATGCAGGCGGGCGCGATCTACGAGCGCAAGTATTTGCTGGGTACCTCGATGGCCCGCCCGATTATCGCTAAGCACCAGGTGGCCGTGGCCGAGGCCGAGGGGGCCGATGCGGTCGCCCACGGGGCCACCGGTAAGGGCAATGACCAGGTGCGCTTCGAGTTGACCTACTTCGCCCTCAATCCCCGTCTCAAAATTATCGCCCCCTGGCGCGAGTGGGCCATTCGCAGCCGCCAGGACGCCCTCGACTACGCCGCCGAGCACAATGTGCCCGTCACCGCTACGGCTGAGAAGATCTACAGCCGCGATGGCAATCTCTGGCACCTGAGTCACGAGGGGGGCCTCCTCGAAGATCCCTGGAACGAGCCGGAAGAAGACATGTACCAGTTCAGCGCCAGCCCCCAGAGCGCGCCCGATGAGCCGGAGTATCTCACCCTTAGCTTCGAACAGGGCGTTCCCGTGGCTGTCAATGGCGAGCGCCTTGGCCTGGTAGAACTGGTCGAGCGGCTGAACCTCATCGGCGGGCGCCACGGCATTGGCCGGGTTGATCTGGTCGAGAACCGCCTGGTGGGTATGAAGAGCCGCGGCGTCTACGAGACGCCCGGCGGCACCCTGCTCTACACCGCCCACCGCGAACTGGAGAGCCTCGTGCTCGACAAAGAGACCCTCCGCGCCAGGGACCGTATCGCGATTGACTATGCCGATCTGGTCTATAATGGGCGCTGGTTCACCCCCGTGCGCGAAGCCTACGATGCGTTCGTCCGCATCACCCAGCGCAATATGACCGGCGATGTGCGTCTCAAGCTCTACAAGGGCAATATCATCATCGCGGGCCGCCGCTCTCCCTTCTCGCTCTACAATGAAGATCTGGCCACCTTTGGCCCCGATATGGTCTACAACCAGAAGGATGCCGAGGCGTTTATCAAGCTGTATGGGTTGAGCATCAAGGTGCAGGCCCTGAGCCAGGGATAAGGCTCTTCGGAGGGGCACGGGGAAACCCGGTTTCCCCATGCCTTCCCCTCCCGGAGGGTCGCGGCGAGGTGTAGCCTCCCCGCAAGCCCTTGCCTCCGTCCGCCGAAGGGGTACGCAACAGGCCGCAAGGTGTATCGGATAACATAATTGGAGATCCTGAAGCATGACCCATCTCTATCTCATTCGTCACGGCGAGGCATGGGCCAACGTGCAGCCGATTGTGGCCGGGATGCGCGGTGATCAGGGCCTGACGCCGCGCGGCGTCGCCCAGGCCCGGCGCCTGCGCGATCGCCTGGCCCGTGGCGAGTTGAAGGCCGATGTGCTGATCTCCAGCACCCTGCCCCGCGCCCGCCAGACCGCTGAGATCGTCCGTCCGGCCCTGGGTCTGCCGATCATTTTCGACGATGAGGTGCAGGAGTTGCGCGTCGGTGAGGCCGATGCCATGAGTAACCAGGAGGCCTGGACCGCCTTCGGTTTGCCCGATTTTGCCAACGCCCCGCTGCGCCCGATTGCCCCGGGCGGCGAGAGTTGGGCCACCTTTACCCTGCGCGTTGCCCACGCGCTGACCCGTATCACCTCTGAGCATGCCGGTAAAACGATCGTGGTTATTTGTCACGGCGGGGTGATCGATTGTTCGTTTATTCACTTCTTCCGCATGCCAGGCATGATTGTTCCCCCCGCCGATTTTCATACCCGCAATACCAGTATTACCCACTGGGAACTGGTGAACCGGCGCGGGCGCGACCTCTGGCGGCTCAATGTTTACAATGATATTGCCCATCTCCACGACATTGGCGCGATTGAGTCGCTCCGCTGGGAAGACACCGAACTGACCGGCGATGGGCATCCCGCGGCCCCTGTGCCCACCGAAGAGTAAGACGCGGTTCACGCTGATGTTACCATTGGACGGGCGCGAGAGGGTTCGGGAGGGTGCAGCCCTCCCGAAAGAATTGTCACTTGTGTCCCTCTGGTATGCGGCAAGGCCGCATGGATCCTGACGCAGGGAACAACCATGACCATCGAATGGCTCGATCCCGGCCACGCCGCCAGCCCCGCCGGCTGGCGCGCGGCCACGGCCGCCTGTGGCATCAAGTACGCCAATCGTGATGACCTCGCCCTGCTGGTCAGCCAGCGCCCGGCGACCGCGGCCGCGGTCTTTACGACCAACCGGGTCAAGGCGGCGCCGGTGCTCTACGATATGGCCCTGCTGCGGCGCAACCCCGTCGGCCTGCGGGCAGTGGTGATCAACGCCGGCAACGCCAATGCCTGCACCGGCCCCGCCGGCGACGATGCTGCCCTGGCCATGGCCCGCGCTACCGAGGCGGCCCTGGAACTGCCCGCCGATACCGTCTTCGTCATGTCCACCGGCACCATCGGTGTGCCTATGCCGGTGGGGATCATCCTCGCCGGTATCCGCGCCGCTGCGCAGCGCCTCGACCCGGCCCACGGGCCGGCGGCCGCCCGCGCGATTATGACCACCGATACGCGCCCCAAGCACGTCGCCGCTCGCGTGACCCTGCCGGACGGTTCGGCTATTACCATCGGCGGGATGGCCAAGGGCGCGGGGATGATCCACCCCAACATGGCCACCCTCCTCAGCGTGGTCACCACCGATGCCGTCGTGCCACCCGCCCTGCTCGACGCCGCGCTGCGCCAGGCCGTCGAGGGTAGTTTCAACAGCATCAGTATTGATGGAGATACCAGCACCAACGATACCCTCCTCGTCCTGGCCAATGGCGCCGCCGCCGCGCCGCCGATCGCCGATCCGAACGTTCCGGCCTTTGCTGCCTTCGTCGAGGGCCTGACCGCCGTCTGTCGCGCCCTGGCCCACGCCGTGGTGCGCGACGGCGAGGGCGCTACCCGCTTCGTGACCATCACCGTGCGCGGGGCGCGCAATCACGCTGAGGCCAGGCAGGCCGCCATGGCCGTGGCTCGCTCGCTCCTGGTCAAGACCGCCCTTTACGGCGCCGATCCCAACTGGGGCCGCGTCCTGTGCGCCATTGGCTACAGCGGCGCCGAGGTGGACCCGGCGCGGGTCGTGCTGCACTTCGGCGGCATGCGCGTCCTCGAGAACGGCCTGCCCCTGCCCTTCGATGAACGGGCCGCCAGTGACCTGCTCAATGTTCCCGAGGTCGCCATTGACGCCGATCTGGGCCTCGGCGATGGCGTCGCTACCGTCTGGACCTGCGATCTCAGCCCCCAGTATGTGGCGATCAATGCGGAGTATCGGACGTAAGGGTGGTGTATCCGGCAGGGGCGCAGGGCGACCGGGGTTCCTCCCACACGGGTCCCTTCTCCACGCAGGGGCGTGGGGAAATCAGGGTTTCCCACACTGCTCCAACCGGCGTTGGAGCCTCTGGCCCCGGGAGGTACGTGGGGAACCCGGGGTTCCCCACGCCCTGCCAACCGGTCGTGCGATCGGCTAAACCCTCCCAAAAGCAGGGGCTTGGGGAAACCCGGTTTCCGTATAGATTCAGATCAGAAACCATGGAACACCGACTCTGGGGTGGCCGCTTCGCGGCCCCGACGGCGGAGATGATGCGCCGTTTCAACGACTCGTTCCGCTTCGACATACGCCTGGCCGAGGCCGACATCGCCGGCAGCCTGGCCTGGGCCGCCGCGCTCCGCGAGACCGGCCTGATCGGCGAGTCCGATTATGAGCGCCTGGTCCAGGGGTTGACCCTGGTGCAACGCGAGTTCGAGAGTGGCCGCTTCGAGCCTCGTGAGGGCGATGAAGATGTGCATACCGCCATCGAGCGCCGTCTCTACGAACTGATCGGCGAACCGGCCCTCCGGCTCCACACCGGGCGCTCGCGCAACGACCAGGTGGCGACGGCCTTTCGGCTCTTCACCATCGCGGCGGCGCAGCGGGTCCAGCGGGGCCTGCGCGGCCTGCAACTCGCCCTGCTGGACCAGGCCGAACGCCACGCCGCCACGCTGATGCCGGGTTATACCCACCTCCAGCGCGCCCAGCCGATCACCTTCGGTCACTGGTGCCTGGCCTATGTGGAGATGTTCGAGCGCGACTGGCAACGTCTGGACGACGCCACCGCGCGTGCCCGCACCCTGCCCCTGGGCGCCGGGGCCCTTGCCGGTAACGGCCTGGGTATTGAGCGCGAACGTCTCACCGAGGAGCTCGATGAGTTTGATGCCGTGGCCGCAAACTCCCTCGATGCCGTCTCCGACCGCGACTTTGTGGCCGAATTGCTCTTCGCCTTCGCCCTCACCGGCGTGCACCTCAGCCGCATGGCCGAGGACCTGATCATTTACAGCAGCGCCGAGTTTGGCTTTGTCGAACTTGACGACGCCTACAGTACCGGCTCAAGTCTGATGCCGCAGAAGAAGAATCCTGATAGCATGGAACTCCTGCGCGGCAAGAGCGGGCGCCTCCTGGGCAATCTGGTGAGCCTGCTGACCATGCTCAAGGGTCTGCCGCTGACCTACAACAAGGACATGCAGGAGGACAAGGAACCCTTCTTCGACAGCTTCGACACGCTCGATCTGGGCTTGCAGGTGGCCGCGGCGGCGGTGGCAACGCTGGCGGTCCGGCCTGAGCGTATGGCCGCTGCCCTCGACGACGCTATGCTGGCCACCGATCTGGCCGATGAACTGGTGCGGCGCGGCGTCCCCTTCCGCGAGGCCCACGGCAAAGTCGGCCGTCTGGTGCGACGAGCGCTGGAGCTGCGCATGCCCCTGCGCGAGCTGCCCCTGGCAGAGTATCAGGCCGTGCAGCCCGACCTGGACGCCGGGATCTATTCCGTCTTCGACTTTGCCCGCAGCGTGGCGGGCAAGTCCAGCGTGGGAGGGACCGCTCCCGAACGGGTGCGCGAGCAATGCGCCCGCTGGCGCGAGATGCTTGAGGGCGCCGGGGAGGGGTAGTCCTTATGCTCCTGTCCCTGACCTTCTCCCGCTGGGGGAGGGAACCAGGCGCATCCCCCAGCGGGGGGAGGCTGGGAGGGGGTGAAACCTTACGCACTGTCAGGTGCTGGCAAATCTTTCCTTATACCATAAACCTGAGAACCCATGACCAGTCCGCTCTACACTCCGCCAGTCGTCCTGCCCCGGCTCAACGTTCGGCCCGATGCGCCCACGCGGATCCGTCGCGCCCGTGTGGGTGACGTGCCGCGTCTCTACGAAATGATCAACTACTACGCGGCGCGTGGCGATATGCTGCCCAAAACGCTGGACCAGCTCTACAACCGGGTGCGTACCTTCAATGTGGCCGAGGCCGATGGCGAGGTGGTGGGCTGTGCGGCCCTGCACGTCACCTGGGCCGACCTGGCCGAAGTCGTCAGCCTGGCGGTGCATCCCGACTTTCAGGGACGGGGCCTGGGGCGCCGGCTGGTCGAGCCGCTCTTCGATGAGGCTCGCGAGTTGGGCATCCCCACCCTCTTCACCCTCACCTTGCAGGTCGGTTTTTTCAGCCGTCTCGGCTTCCGCGAGGTGCCCAAACTGCGCCTGCCCCACAAGATCTGGCAGGACTGCGCCACCTGTTTCAAGCAGGACCGCTGCGATGAGATCGCTATGGTGAAGCCACTGGCGTTATGAGCGTGCATGTGCAGCGTAGCTGGGCGAAGGCCCTGGCTGGTCGGCGGCTACGCTGCGTACCCCGGGTGTGAAAAGGATTCTTTTGAGAGGGCGTAGCCCTCCTGAACGTGCCCCTCGCGCAGGGTCCTGCCTCCTTCTCACCGAAACGCCGGCGGGCCGATCTGCTCGACGCAGCGGTCATCGGGCGGAGCGGCGGGGTTCTCGAGGAAGGCGCGGATCAGTCTGGCGGGACAGGCGCCCCGGCCCACCACGGCATGCCCCGTGTCGCGGAGAGTGAAGCCGTAGGCCCGGCTCAGTCCCTCAGCGGCCCGTTCGCGCCACGCTGGCGGCGTGATCGGGTCGTAGGCCCCCGCCAGCAGCAGCGCCGGTGTATCCGAGACGACCGGCGCCCGCCAGCGCGGGTCGGGGAGCGCGGCCCCGAAGTGTGCGCAGAGGTTCTCAACTTCACCCGAAAGCTCCAACAGTTCCTGGTAGAACCCCGCCAGTCGCTCCTGGCCCGCCAGCGCCGCCTCGCGCCAGCCGGGCGCGAGCGTCCCCAGATCCTCGGCGCACTGAATGGCGTAGTAGAGGGCCTGCGACTGCCCGGCCCCCACGCCGCGCCGCTCGGCCACCAGCGCCCGCAACGGCGCCACGTCCCCTCGCTCCAGGGCCACGATTGCCGCCGGTAGACGCGGCACGCTCTGCCAGGCGTACAACTGGCGGAACATGATCCGCACCAGTTGATTGCCCGTTAGCGCGCCCGGCCCGTCGCCGGGATTCGCCGGCAGTGGATTGGCGTTCAGCGTCGCCACCAGGCGCCAGAAACGCGCCTCCAGGTCGGGGTAGGCCGCTGCGCAGCCTGGCTGCGCAGCGCAATCGGCGAAGAGCATTTCCAGGGAGCGGTTCAGGTTGGCCGGCATGCCGGCGTACAGGCTTTCCTGCGGCGGGTAGGGCGAGTCGAGGATCACGCTGCGCGCCCCGGCGGGGTCGTCACGCAGCATGGCCAGGGCCAGGCGCGTGCCGTAGGAGATGCCGAAGATGTTCCACTGCGTGTAGCCAAGGGCCAGCCGCAGGTCGTGCAGGTCGGCGGCGGCGGCAGTGGTGGTGAAGGCTCGTAGCGGTGTGCCGGCGGCGGCGATGCGCTCGCGGCATGCCAGCAGCGCCGCCGCCTCTCCCTGGGCATAGGCCCGCCCGGCCAGGCCCTGCATCCGCGCCTGCGCGGCAAAGGCGCCCACCTCGGGGCAGCGCAGATCGGGCCAGCTCGCCCCGGTCCCGCGCTGGTCCACAACGATCAGGTCGCGCCCGGCAACGAAGGGCCGCCAGGCCCGCCACAGGGTCGGCGCACCCGCCAGGGCCGGGCTGCCCGGCCCGCCCGACAGGTAGACGATCGGGTCGGGGGCCGGGCGCGGGTCGCGGAAGATGGCGAAGGCCAGCGCGGCGCTGCGCGCCGCCGGCTGGTCGCGCTCCAGGGGAACGATCAATGTGCCGCAATCCACCCGCGCCCGCGCGGGCACGGTGAAGGGGCACGGACCCCAGGCGATCTGTGGCAGGGGTTGGCCGCCGGTACTGGCACGCGCCTCGCGGCCCAGCAATCCCAGGCGCACCTCCGGTCCACGCGGAGTGGCATGGATCTCGAAGCGCGCGCGCTCGAACCACTGCGCGGTGTAGGTCTGCCCGTCGCTGAGACGCTCTTCCCGCGGGGCGCTCAGCGGCAGGCCGAACAGGGCCGCATTCTCCGCCTCGCTCCAGCCGGGGCGCCCGTCAAGCTCCAGGCCCCGTGTGCGCCAGGCCGACAGGATCGGCTCGCACACGCCATAGCCGGTTTCGCTGAAGAACCGGCAGCCCGGGGCCGCTCCGGGCGCATCCGTACCGGGCGTCTGCTGGCCTCTGGCGGCGAGCGCCTCCGCGCCGAGCGGGCCAGGGCGCACATCGAGGGGAGGCCGCTGGTCGGGGCGCCACTCCAGACGCGCCCGCTCGAACCACTGCACGCGCGTTCCGCCCACGCCCTCAAGCAGCGGCGAGATCGGGAATCCGAAGACCGGCAATCCGCCGGTTTGTTCCCAGAACTCCGCGATGCGTCCGGCAATGCAGTGACCGGTCTCGGCAAAACAGCGCACAGCGCCCGCCTGGGCCGCCGCTGGCGCCGCTGGCATCACCATCGCGGTGAGAAGACCCAGAAGCAGGGGGATCAACCGTTGCTGGATCATGGTCCTGCCTGCTGCTCCGCGTGCCGGGCTACGATCCATTGCCTGGTATGGGCATCATAGCGCCAGAAGGCCCGGCGGAGCGGTGAGGTTCCTGAAGCGTTGACTTGCAGCGTGTAGTTGAATGATACCAGGTCAACGCTCAACTCGCCATCGGCGAAGCGGAGCTTGCGCGCCCGTTCGCTCGCCGTCGCGCCCCCGGCGGTGAGATCGATAATCTCGACCGGCGGGCCGGTCGCATGGCCCTGCCCGTCGAGGGGCACAGCGATAATCGCCGGTCGCCGCGCCAGCCCGACTAGCAGCAGGTAGCGCCTATTCGCGCGAACGACCGTTACACCCATGGCGTCCAGGCCGTCCAGTGGCGTCGCGCGGATCTGGCCATCGGTGGTCAGGGCGACCACGCCGCCGCGCTCGACCGCCGGGGTTGAACCAATGACCGTGCCAGCGAAGAGCAGGCTCAGGTCGCAGGCGTAGCTCAGACCCAGTACGCCAAAGGGGTTGCGCTCGTTGGCCGCTCCAGGCAGGGTGGCGAAGGGGCGCATCACCCCCGTGCGTCCATCCACCCGCCAGAGGGTCGTCGCCCCCGATGGGGGATTGTCGGCCAGTGATTGGCGCGGGGTGGGCGCAAGGTAGATGTTGCCGGCCTCGTCGAAGGTCATGGCCCCCAGAAAGCCCCCGTCGTCCCAGCTCTCGTGCTGGTAACTACGTCCGCTGCCATTGAGGCTGACGAGGGCCAATCCGCGCAAGGGCCGGTCTGTGGCCAGCGCCAGGGGGCCGGGCAGCCCGGCGGCAAGCTCCTGCACGAAGGGGGGCTGCCGCGCGCAGGCGCCGGTTGCGGCAAGCGCGACGGGCGCCAGGTTCGCCCCCGTCGCCTGCCGCAGCCCCAGTAGCGCCAGAAATGCCACGAACAGCCCGATGCCGCTGCCCACGTGACCGATGCCGAATGCGCGCCGCGTGCGTTTAGGGGGCGAACGTCGTTTGAAGGCTGCCACGGTATAACCTCCTCCCCTGATGGCGTGTGTGCGGTTCTCCCACGCCCCTGCCCGGGGAGAGTGTCTCGGAGTCGCGTGCGTCCAGCGCATGAAGACGTGTTGTGGGGCGTTTCCCCCGCCCCTGCCCGGGGGAGCGTCTGGGAGGGCTTCACCCTCCCGGGCGCGCCCCTGAGGCGTGACGAAGGCCGCTCTCGCCGTACCCTGCCGATCCTGGGAGCCATGCAATCTCCATCCCCCCGCCGCACGGCCAGACCCGCGGCACGAGCATGCCGCCGTCCAGGGCGGTGTCGGCCCAGCAGCGTTTCCGCTCGGCGTTGCCGATGCGCGGCACGAACCAGACCACTGCGCCGCTGTCCAGCGACTCGCCGTTGATGAACCGCTCCGGCCCCTGCCGGGCGTCCAGCGCGCAGCACGAGCCGATGCTCGGCAGGTCGCCCTGACCCTCGGCCGGGGTGGGCCTGCTCCAGTAGACATACGCAAGTTCCGCTTCTTCCCAGAGTGGCGCCAGGGCCAGCGCGCCCTCGTCCGTGCGCGCATGGAGGGCGTGGGGCTCGCCGGGCCGCCAGGTGATCTGCCCTTCATCGGTGAGCCGCGCACCGCTCTGGTCGCTCAGATCGGCGCCGGGGGGCAGTTCCAGGCGCAGCACAGGGTGGTAGATTCCCTCGACGCCGCAGCCCCGCCCCTCGTTGATCGCCATGAACCGCAGCGTTCCAGCGGCGCTGAAGTGGGCGCGGGTGACGTACTGGTAGTTGCAGGGCTGCGGCCAGTTCGGGCTGCGGAAGGTAACTTCCAGGGTAAAACCTCCGTCAGGGGCCGTGGTGATCAGTGGCGGAGCGTAGGGGATCACCGCTGCCGCCGAGAACACCGGGCAGCCGATCGCGTCGGAAAAGCCTACCCGCTGGTCGTTGCGCCCGGTGTAGCCCACGTGCCAGTCCACTACCTTGGCCGATGCGAGCACGGGCCGGCCCTGGAAGCGCAGGTCGCGTAGCTCCAGGCCGTCCGAGCTGGTCAGCAGATAGCTCAGGCGCCAGCCGGCCCGTTCCAGGACTACGGGCGTCTCGCACAGGGGCGCCAGGGCGGCGTCCTGCAGCGTCGCCTCGCTCCAGACCCGGCGCCCGCTCGCGCCCTGGTCGGTCCACGCCGCCCCGACGAGCCGAAACTCGGTCAGGTCCACGATTGTCCAGAGGGCACTGCTGCCCCACTGGAAGACCGGCGCGACACAGAGGTGCCGGCTGCGCTCGCAACTGGTGGTTTCGAGGGCTGTTTTGGTGGCGCTCATTGTTGCCATTGCCGCGTCGGGAGTCAGGCCATCGAAGGCGGCGGCGACCTGGGGGTCGGCCAGGGCGATCTGCACGGCGAGATCGGCCAGATCGGCGGGGATTTCGGGCTGGGCGTCGGCCAGCACGTCCACGCCGAGCACCGTGCCGCCAGCGGCGACCAGGGCGGTGACGGTGGTGTTGGTGGGGTATACGTACATCTGGACGCGCGCGCAACGATCGGAGGCGCAGGCGTGTTCCAGCGAGGGTGGAACATCGCCGGCGCTGGCCGGGCCAAGGGCCATGACCTCGGCGCGCAGCGGCTGCCCGTCGGGCGCGCGCGTGGCGGCTTGCACGCGCGGATCAGCGACGGCGGCCGTCTGGGCTGCGGCCAGCCAGTCCTCACTGGTATGGGCCGCCGGTAAAATGTACGGTGGCGTGGCCAGCGCAGCCGCCAGGCGCGCCTTACGCGCGGCGACCGCGGGTGACTCCGAGGTTGATCCACCGGCAAGGAGCACCGGCGTGCCCCGGGCGGGCTGCGCCGGCATGGCGGGGCGCGCCGCGCAGGCCCCGAGGCAGCCGAGAGCAAGCATAAGGATGAGACGGACGAACTGGTTCATAGGCCTCTGGGTGGGAATGGTCGCGCTGGTGGCGGTGCTGGTCATCGGCTATCTGGCGGCGAAAGGCCCGGCGCGTCCCGTCGAGGTCACCGCGGCGCGCGTCGCGTTGGGCCAGCGTCTGCTGGCGGAGCAGCGTTTGTCGGCGGACGGGCGGCGCAGTTGCTTCTCCTGTCACCAGCCGGAGCGCGGCTTCACCGACGGGCGGGCCGTGGCCACGCCGGGCGGTCTCAACACCCCGCCGCTGTGGGGATTGAGTGAGCGCCAGGTCTTCGGCTGGTTCTTGCCGGAGATGCACAGTCTGGAAGCCATGGCCCTGCGTCCCCTGGACGATCCCGCCGAGATGGGGCCGCGCGGCGAGGCGACCCTGGCCCGGCTGCGCGCCGATGCGGACCTGCTGGCCGCCTATCGCGCCGCCTTCCCCACGGCCGGAGATCTGATCACCTGGGAGCAGACCGGCGCGGCGCTGGCCGCCGCCCTGCGGACGATCGAGCCGCCTCCGGGGGCCTATGCGCGCTACCTGGCCGGGGAGCGGGCGGCCCTGAGCGCGGCGGCCCTGCGCGGGCAGACTCTGTTCGTCGAAGTAGGCTGCGCCGTCTGCCACCGGCCACCGAGCTTCGGCAGCGACAGCTTTCACAACATCGGCCTGCCGGCGGACCCGGCGCGCAACCGCGGGCGGGCGCGGGTGCCGGGGCTGCGGGGTGTGCGTCACACGGCGCCCTACTTCCACGACGGTAGCGCGGCGACCCTGGAGGACGTCGTGCGCCACTATGCGCGCGGCGGCGGGCCCGGTGCCAGCCCGGCGATCATCCCCCTCAACCTGACCGATGCCGACATCCGTGACCTGGTGGCCTTTCTGGAAAGCCTGTGAAACCGAGGTGCAACCCGGAGGGTGGCACCTCGGGGAAAACCGGTTTCCCCGTGCCCCTGCCGGGTGCGAGTTTCCGGGAGACCCATACCCTCCCGGAAACTCTCTTCACTCCACCACAGATTTTACCGTCGGATCGGGCAAAAGGATACGGTGGGTGGCGCAAACGAAGGCGGCGCCCTTACAGTGCCCCGTCCGAGTGAAGATGGACGGAACTGCTGTAGCCGGCGACGTTGAAGACCAGGGGCCGCAACAGCTATGCAATAGCTAGATGATATAATGGAGCCGTGGAGATGTTGCCGGGCCTGGCCAGACCTGTACGTAGCTCAACATAGTGTTGTGCCGTGATAAATTGCTCCTATGGCTGCCATCAGATACTGCCTGCTCCTTGGAATGCTCCTGGCGCTTGGCGCCTGCAATCCCCCCGGCGCGTCATCCACTGCGGTGGCGCTTCCCGACATCACCCCCACCGCGTCCGCCTCACAACATTTCCAGCGCGTGGCCGCCTGGGGCGCCGGCGCGCCGGAAGCAATGGTCCTGAGCGCCGATGGCGCCACGCTCTATTTCGCCACCGCGCAATCCGTCCAGCGGCTCGATGCGCAGAACCTCTCGCGGACCCTCTGGCGCAAGGATCTAACTGCAACACCCACATCCATGGCCCTCAGCCCTGATGGCGGGACCCTGGCGCTTTCCTCCGACTCGTCCCTGACCGTGCTGGCAACCGGCGATGGCGTCCTCCGCAAGCTCTTTCCATACTCCGCGCCGATTGCCGATGTAGCTTACGCCCCCGATGGCGCGCTGATCGCCCTGGCGCTGGAAAGCGGGACCCTGGCGCTGATCCAGCCCGAAAACGGCAGCACCACACGAGAGATGCGCCCGGAGGCCGGGGACCTGCTGGCGCCGCCCGGTCCGCTAACCGGTGTTGCCTTCGCGCCCGATGGCAGGACCCTCGTTACCGGCGATCAGAACGGGAACGTCGTGCTGTGGAGCGTGGCGGAAGGACGAATGCTGGCCCAAGGCAACGCGGCTATGCGCGTCGTGGCCGATGTCGCCTATAGTCCCGACGGGGCGCACATTGCCGCCGCCTCGGAAGGCTGGACCGCCGAGCCAGGCTCGGTCTGGCTGTTTGATGCCGCTACCGGCGCGATACTAGAGCGGTTGACCATTGATGAGGAAACGCGCTGGCTCGCGCCGGTGAAACGGGTGATGTTCACGGCTGACGGGAGCGCGGTGGTGGCAGGGACCAGCGACGGCGCGGTGGTGCGCTGGTCGTGGCCCGAGGGTGCGGTGGCGAACGAGCTTGCGGCCCACCGGGCGAAGGTCACCGCGCTGGCCCCGACGCCAGAGGGTGACCTGTTCACCGCCGGGCACGATGGCGCTCTGCGTCGCTGGGACGCAGCCGGTGGGCTGCGCGCCACGCTCGATGGAACGCCCCCCATTACCGCCGTAGTCGTTGATCAAGGCGTCGTTGCCTCTGGCGGCGCCGATGGCTCGCTGACGTTCTGGACGGAGAGCGGCGAACGGCGTGGCCAGGTTGAGGCGCACGCCGGGAAGATCAACGCGCTGGCGTTGGGGCCCGATGGCCAGTTGCTGGCTTCCGCTGGAGACGACGGCGTGATCCGGTTATGGACGTGGCCCGCGGGCGAGCCAGGCGGCCAGTGGCTCGCGCACGAAGGGCCGGCACTGAGCGTCGCCTTCTCCCCGGACGGGTCGGCGCTGGCCTCGTCGGGCGCCGATGGCACGGCGCGGCTGTGGGCCTTGCCCGATGGCGCGCCAATCGCCACCTTGACGGTGATTGAAGCTGACGGGCTGAATGCCACCACCGTGCCAGATGTGGCATTCACCGACCAGGGGCGCAGCCTGGCCGTGGCGAGCAACGGGGGCACGGTGCGGCGTTTTACGGTTCCCGAAGGAACGCCGCTGCCGGCGCTCGAAACGGGTGCGAACACCTGGTTGCTGGATCTGGTCAGCCTGCCCGACCAGCGCCTGCTGGCAGTGGACGACGCCGGCGCCCTGTGGATCTGGGAAGCTGACGGGCGGCTCGCCGGCCGTCAGGACGGCATGTCCCGTCACAGGGGGGCGCTGGCGGCGCTCGATGAGCGCTGGCTGGTAGCGCCCTTGATGGGACTGAGCCTCTGGCGCCTTGAGGGCGACGGACTGGCATTGATCGAGACCGTGGGCAGCGTCGGCGGGCTTGTGGCGGCAGCAGCCGATAGCCAGGCGGTGGTCGTGGGTTCGCCCCGCGGGTCCATCGAGGTCTGGCGGGTTGGGTGACCCATCGCGAAATGCGCCGCTCACGCTCCGACTGTTGCGGCGAGACGACGCGAGCCTCGGCGCGCCGCACATTGCCTCCGTATACCCAATCCTAAATCCCAGATCCCCCTACCTCCCCTCCGCGGCAAGCGCCCGCTCCAGACCGGTGGCGCGCTCGGGCGCGTAGGGTCCCTCGCCGCGCCAGAAGATCCGGCCTTCCCGGTCAACCAGCAGCACCGTGATAGTACTCTGGTTACGGATGCCCAGGGTCGCGGTGACCCGCCCGACGTCGGTATAGACGGTGAGGGTGCGTTCGCGCACCTTCGGGTCGGGAATGGCCGCGGCCATGCCCCCGTCAATGAACGGGCGCGCCATGGAGTACAGACTGTTGATCAGCGGCAGTTCGTAGGCCCGCAGATCCTGGTGCGTTGACATTAGCCCATCAAGGTACGGGAACCAAGAGTCAACCAGGGACTGGTGCCAGCGCCGAAAGGCGATCAGCACTACGTTGCGCGCGCCGCCGAACCCGGCGGGCAGGTAGAGGCGCTTGCCGTTGAGATTGCGCGCTTCCAGGCTCGGAAAGCGCGACGACGCTTCGGTGGACATAAGGAGCTCCTCTGGTGATAACCGGCGCTGCATGCCAGAGTGTGGGAGGGCAAGGCCCTTCTAGCAGGTCTCACGCAACGTCGTTGGGGGAGATTCCCGGCTCCAGGTATAACCTTGTCGGGTGACTACGCTGCCGCAACCCCGCCGCCGGCGACCAGCGTTGCATCAACTCAACCTCCCACGAAATCCTGTCTTGCAAGGTTGCCGATCTGTGCTATGATTGTATCAACCTGGAATGATTGAAATAAACCCTTATAGCAAAAAACCCCCATACTGAAGCGGAGGTCTCTGCATGGGATCGCGTATTGGCATCAATGGATTTGGACGTATCGGGCGGTTGGCGCTGCGAGCGGCATGGGGTTGGCCCGACCTGACGGTTGCCCATGTCAACGAGATCGGCGGTGACGCGGCGGTGAGCGCCCATCTCCTGAGCTTCGACTCGGTGCACGGCCGCTGGAACCACGAAGTCAACGGCGAGGGGTCGCAACTGGTGATTGATGGCATTCCGATCAGTCACAGTTCGATCAAAGACCCGGGCGCGGTTCCCTGGGCCGATGCCGGAGTGGAGATCGTGCTCGAAGCCACCGGCAAGTTTCGCACCCCCGAACAACTCGAGGCCTATTTCAAGGCCGGCGTCAAGAAGGTCATCGTCGCTGCCCCGATCAAAGGCGACGTCCTTAACATTGTGATGGGCGTCAACGATCATCTGTACGACCCCGCTCGGCACCATGTCGTCACCGCTGCTTCCTGCACCACCAACTGTCTGGCCCCGGTGGTGAAGGTGATCCACGAGGGGATCGGCATCAAGCACGGCATGATCACCACTATCCATAGCTCGACTAACACCCAGAGCGTCCACGATCAGCCCCACAAAGACCTGCGCCGCGCGCGGGCCTCCAGTCTCTCGCTGGTGCCCACGACCACCGGTTCGGCGACGGCCATCGGGATGATCTTCCCCGAACTGCTCGGCAAGCTCGACGGCCAGGCCGTGCGTGTACCGCTGCTCAATGCCTCGCTGACCGACTGTGTGTTCGAGGTGCAGCGCCCTACCACCGTGGGCGAAGTGAATGATCTGCTTCGCGCCGCCGCCGAAGGGCCGCTCAAAGGCATTCTGGCCTACGAAACGCGCCCACTGGTCTCGATAGATTTCGTAACCGATCCGCACTCGGCGATCATCGATGCTGCCTGCACTATGGTTACGAACGGAACGCAGGTAAAGATCTACGCCTGGTACGACAACGAATGGGGCTACGCCAACCGCTACGTTGAACTGGCGCGCAAGGTGGCCCTGAGCCTGGAGTGATGCCTATGGCAAGCACCGAGACGCTTCCCGCCGCCAGTCGTGCGGCAGACCGGCGTAATTATGCGCTGGTCACACTCGCCTACTGGTCCGATACGCTCACTGACGGGGCCATCCGTATGCTGGTGCTGTTTTACTTCTACCAGCTCGGCTATACCCCCTTCCAGGTGGCCTCGTTGTTCCTCTTTTACGAGGTCTTTGGCATCATCACCAATCTGTTCGGCGGCTACCTCGGGGCGCGTTTCGGGTTGAAGTCCACGCTCTTTATGGGCCTCGGCACGCAACTCATCGCCCTGAGCCTGCTGGCCTTCGCTCCGCCGTCGCTGCTGGTGGTGCCCTACGTGATGGTGGCCCAGGCCCTTTCGGGCATTGCCAAAGATCTGACCAAGATGTCCTCGAAGAGCGCGGTCAAGCTCGTCGCCGGCGAGTCCCAGGGTCAATTGTACCGCTGGGTGAGTATTCTGACCGGCTCGAAGAACGCCATTAAGGGCCTGGGCTTCTTCGTCGGCGCGCTTCTCCTGACCCTGGTAGGCTTTCAGAACGCGCTCATGCTCCTGGGCGCCCTGGTCCTCGTGGCCCTGGTCAGTTCGATAGTGCTGATCAAGGGCGACCTTGGCACAGCCAACAAGAAGGCGAAGTTCACGCACATGTTCTCGCACAACCGGGCGGTGAACCTGCTGGCCGCGGCGCGCGTCTTCCTCTTCGCCGCCCGTGACGTCTGGTTCGTGGTAGGTTTGCCGGTCTTCTTCGTGAGCGTGCTGAGCTGGGATTTCTGGCTGGCCGGCGGTTTTATGGCCGCCTGGACGATCGGCTACGGCTTCGTGCAGGCCTCGACGCCTGGTCTGATCCGCCGGCGCGTCGAGGGTGCTCACGAGCCCGATGGGCGCACGGCGATGGCCCTGGCCTTCGGGCTGGCCGCCTTTCCAGCGGGGATCGCCCTGGCGCTGATGAACGGCATCGCACCGATCCTGGCTGTGGTTGGCGGCTTGCTTGCCTTCGGTGTGGTCTTCGCCCTGAACTCGGCGGTTCACAGCTACCTTATCCTGGCCTACACCGACAGCGACAAAGTGGCGATGAATGTGGGCTTCTACTACATGGCCAACGCTATGGGCCGCCTGGCGGGCACTGTGCTCTCCGGGTTGCTCTACCAGATCGGCCTGCGCTACGGTGAAAGCGGCGGTCTCGTGCTGTGCCTGTGGGCTTCGATGGCCTTTCTGCTCATCGCCGGGACGATCTCCCTGACGTTGCCAGGGCAGACGGCCCCGCGCACGCGCCCGATTGTGTTGAGTGATATGGGGGAGTAACACCCTTCGCGTCTCACCTGGGAGGGTACAGCCTTCCCGGACCATTCCGGCGGGCAGAGACGTGGGGACAGGTGGGTTTTGCCTGTCGGAGTGCGATGCGCAGACCGCTCGATGATGAGGTGTTCCCACGAAGGCATCGCCCTCCCAGACCCTTCCGTCGGGCAGGGGCATGGGGAATCCGGGGTTCTCCCGCGGCATGGTAGAAGCGTACCAGGTATGGCACACTGGCAAATGCCTATCTGGACCATTGCATCTGGAGGAGATCATGGGCCGTCGCATCCGATCGCTGCTCGGACTGGTCGCGCTGCTGGCGCTCGTTGCCGGCTGCGTGCAGCAAGAGGTAATGCCAACACCTTCTTCGATAACGTTGCTGTCCGGCAATACGCTGGCCCCGGTTGATCCGGCGCTGGTCAACGCCCCGCTGGAGATCACCGGCTCGTCTACGGTCTACCCGCTTACTGCCCGTATGGTGGAAGAGTTCATCGCGGAAGGCTCGCGCTCACAGATCGACGTGAAGGTCACCGGCACCGGCGGCGGCTTTCGCAGCTTCTGCAGTGGCGAACCGATTGAGATTGTCAACGCCAGCCGCCCTATTACCGATGAGGAGATCACCGCCTGCCGCGCCGTCGGTCGGGAGCCGGTAGGGTTTCAAGTGGGCGTGGATGCGCTGGCAATCGTGGTCAGCCGACAGAACACCTTCGTCGAGTCGCTGAGCTTCGCCGATCTGGTGCAGATCTTCTCGGGGCGCTACCGCGTATGGAACGAAGTGAACCCCGCTTTTCCTGCCGAGCCGATCGCTATCTTCAGTCCCGGTGAAGATAGCGGAACCTTCGATTTCTTCGTCGAAAGGGTGCTGGGAGATAAATTGCTGCTTCCGGCCATCCCTGGCATCGTGCTCAGTGAGGACGACAATGAGTTGATGCGGGGGATTGAGAATAATCCCTACGCAATTGGCTACTTCGGCTATGCCTATTATATAGATGATGTCGCCCGATTGCGCGCCCTGGCCATTGATGCAGGAAATGGCCCGGTTGCTCCGTCTCAGGAAACGGTAGGGGATGGCACGTATCCTCTGACCCGGCCGCTGTTTATCTATACCGATAAGCAAACGCTCCAGAATAATCTAGCAGTGGCGGCGTTTGTGAGCTACTATTTGCAGCAAGCCAGTGAGGTGGTCCGCGAAGTTGGCTACTTCCCTGTTTCCGACGCGATCGCCAATGATGCGCAACAGGCGCTGGTTGCGGTGTTGCGCTGATCCCTGGCGTTTCGAGACGAGCTTCGCTTGAAGGTGAAGGGGTGTGGGGGGAGGCTCAGCCTCCCCCCACACCATTCCAGATGGTACAACTAACGCGGTACAATGCACCCATCATCAACCCTTTCTCGGAGGAGCGCCCTATGCGTACCCTGGTCATCAGCACCGATGCGCCCACTGTCCCTGGCCCGCCGCAGGGCCACTGGACGTATGCCGACTGGGAGGCCCTGCCCGACGACGGGAACATCTACGAGATTATTGACCGGGTCCTGTATATGACAACCGCGCCGAGCAGTTTTCACCAGTGGATCCAGCAGCGTCTCTATCGGTACCTCGGCATCCCGGTTGAAGATAATTGTCTTGGGTTCGTGTTTACGGCACCCATCGGCTTGTTGATCCCTGGCTGCGATCCCGTGCAACCCGACTTCGTCTTCGTGCGCCAGGCCAATGCCGGCATCATCCGCGATCGGCGCATCCGGGGCCTGCCCGACCTGATTATCGAAATCCTCTCCCCCAACAGCGTGGTCTACGATACGCAGGTGAAGCTGGGCGCCTATGCGCGAGCCGGCGTACCCGAATACGCGATCATCGATCCACGCGCCCGCACCCTCGACCACTACCGTCTGCACTCGCCGGGGCGCTACGATGGCCCCCGGAGCTTCGGCGAGACGGACGTGGTGAGCTTCGACTGCCTGCCCGGCATCCTGCTGCCAATCGCCGATCTGTTTGCCGGCGCCCCCGATCCGACCCCGTGATGCGATTGTAGATTGCCGATTTGAGATTGCAGATTGGGTACGGCGCATCCAGACGTGTTGGCGTTACGCTGATACCCCAACGGATCGAAGCGCACTGGAGACGGACCAGCACGGGTTTCCTGCGGTGGCAGGCCGGTTGCGATACCGCAACGGCGCGTCGGGTTATTACCACGGTATTATTCAAAAGCTTGCATATACTTCACGTATGCACCAGAACAGCGCGCAACGCCAGGCACACATCTTCAAGGCCCTGATGCACCCGGTGCGGTTGCAGATCCTCGATCTGCTCCGCGACGGCAAGCTGTGCGTCTGCCAGATCGAGGCGCAGTCGGGCCAGCTTCAGGCCTATGTGTCGCAGCAACTGGCCGTGCTGCGGCGGGTCGGGCTCATTAAGGTGGTGGCCGATCGCGGCCTTGAAGCCGAGGTCGAGAAGAGTACTGATTATGGCCAGATGATGCGCTGGAACCTGGTGCAGCCCCCCGGTCTGGTGGTCAATGATGAAGCCTTCTCGGGAAAGTTCGTTGTTTCCCGGTACGCGGCGCGAAAGGAGCGAGGCTATGTCCAGTTCAGCGGCGGTTGTTTCGCGTGATCAGGCCCCGGGCATCGCTCGCCGGCTCTCGGTGCTTGATCGCTATCTGACCCTCTGGATCTTTCTGGCAATGGCGTTGGGTGTAGGCCTGGGCTATTTCTTCCCCGCAGTCGAGGGTTTCATCAACCGTTTCCAGGTCGGCACGACGAACATCCCTATTGCCATCGGTCTGGTGCTGATGATGTACCCACCGTTCGCCAAGGTCAGATATGAGGAGCTTGGCGAGGTCTTTCGCAACCGCAAGGTGCTGGGTCTGTCGTTGATCCAGAACTGGATTGTCGGTCCCGTCCTGATGTTCATTCTGGCGATCACCTTCCTGCGGGGCTACCCGGAGTACATGATCGGTCTGATCCTGATCGGTCTGGCCCGCTGTATCGCCATGGTGATTGTCTGGAACGAACTGGCCAGGGGTGATACGGAGTATGCCGCCGGCCTGGTGGCCTTCAATAGCGTGTTTCAGGTGTTGTTCTACAGCGTGTATGCCTGGGTCTTTATCACGGTGCTGCCGCCGCTGTTCGGGCTACAGGGCAGCGTGGTGCAGATCGGCATTGGCGAGATCGCCCGCAGCGTCTTCATCTACCTGGGCATTCCCATGATTGCCGGGTTCCTGACCCGCTTCGTGCTCCTGCGCGCGAAGGGTCGTGAGTGGTATGAGACGCGCTTCGTGCCGCGGATCGGCCCCCTCACGCTTATTGCGCTGCTCTTCACCATTGTGCTGATGTTCAGCCTCAAAGGCGAGCTGATTGTCCAGATCCCGCTCGATGTGGTGCGCATCGCCATCCCGCTGTTGCTCTACTTCGTGCTGATGTTCCTGATCAGCTTCTGGATGGGCTGGCGCATCGGCGCGGATTATAGCAAGACCACGACCCTGGCCTTCACTGCGGCCAGCAACAACTTCGAGCTGGCCATCGCGGTTGCCGTGGCCGTCTTCGGTATCAGCTCCGGCCAGGCCTTCGCGGCGGTGATCGGACCCCTGGTCGAGGTGCCGGTAATGATCGGTCTGGTGAATGTAGCCTTCTGGTTCCAGCGACGCTACTTCGCCCACGAGGCGGCCCCGGCGACGGCTATTGCCGAGGCGGGGGCCGCAGCGGGTTGCGCCCCGCCGGTCAGCGATCCCGGTCAGCGACGCTGATAGGCGTCTCCTCCATCGTTATGATGGGTTGACGCCAGGATGCTCCTGGGAGGGTCATGCCCTCCCAATTTTTTTTTCTTGCGGCCCCTTTCTACTACAACCATCTGCGCTTGAGCAAAGTCTGTACTCCACGGCAGGGTGTGGGGAGGCTACGCTGCCCCAACGCTGAAAAAAACCGGGATCCGGGTGCGATCCGAGGACGCTGCCTCAGTTTTGCCTCATGAAAGGGCGCGCTTGTGTATCTTGCAGCCTTGTGGTACTGTATTAACGCCTACTTGCGCATGTATTTCTTTTACACGTTTTCCATGAGGAAGTCGCAGTGGTGAGCCTTTGCCTCACTGCTGTGCTGGCGTGGGCCTTTTCCATGTAGGCGAATTGAACAGAAGGAGAGACAGGTCTATGGCTAAGGCCATCATGGAGTTCATCGGGGCGTTCTTTCTGGTGTTCACCGTCGGCATGACGGTCATCGAACCGGGTGCGGGCAACCTGGCCCCCCTGGCAATCGGCTCGGTCTTGATGGTCATGATCTTTGCCGGAGGGCATCTCTCCGGTGGGCATTACAACCCTGCCGTGAGCCTGGCGGTCTATGTGCGCGGCAAGCTCTCGGTAAACGATCTGATCGCCTATATGGTGGCCCAGTTCATTGCCGGCGCCGTGGCGGCCGGGCTGGTGCTGTTTTTGAAGGGTTTCCCGGCGCTTACCCCTGCTGTCTGGCAGATTGTCCCGGCATTGATTACCGAGTTCCTGTTCGCCTTTGCTCTGTGTTTTGTGGTGCTGAACAGTGCCACGGCCAGAGGCACCAGCGGCAACTCGTTCTACGGTCTGGCGATTGGCTTTACGGTGCTGGCGGGGGTATACGCCGTCGGCGCGATTTCCGGCGGAGCCTTTAATCCAGCGGTGGCCCTGGGCATCACCCTGATGGGCCTGACGAGCTGGGCCAGTATCTGGATTTACCTGGTCGCCAATTTTGCCGGCGGCGCAGTTGCCGGGTTGGTGTTCCGCGCACTCAACCCTGATGATGTGTGAGTTCACCTAAGCCAGGGTTCGCGGGCGCTTTACGGAACTCTGTCCTCTCCCCAACCCTCCCGCCGGGGAGGGAGGCAGGTGTCTCCCCCAACCGGGGGAGGTTGCAAGGGAAGCCGGATCAGCACAAGACTGTGAAGTGAGCATAGCCCTCTGAAACCGTCCGTCTACCGATGGGGAAGGGCAAGCCGGGTGAAGATGGGACATCAGACCCGCATGCACATGCCTCTGAAACCGTCCGTCTACTGATGGGGAAGGGCAAGGCCCTTCCTTATCCTCCCCTCAGGCAGATGGCCGGTATGCGGCGAATGCGTCGGTCATCGCCGCCACCTGCTCATAGCGCGCCCGCACGTCGGCGAGCACCGCTTCGTCCACCGTGGCGGCGTTGCGGTAGACCTGCTTGTCGAGCATGCGCCCCTTCTCACCCCCCGGCCAGATGCGCCAGGAGTCGTTGTCAATCACATCGGCCACGAGCAAGGCGCCCCGCGCACGTCCGAACTCGATCTTCAGGTCCACCAGCGTGACCTCCTGCGCGGCCCAGGCCGCTTCGAGCACGGCGAACACCCGGCGTCCGGTGTCAATCATCTGCCGCACCTCTTCGGGGGTGGCGAGATTGCGCGCGACGATCTCCGCCTCACTGATCTGGGGATCGTGCGCGGCGTCATCTTTGCGAAAGAACTCCACCAGGGGCGGATCGAAGCGTTTGCCTTCGGGCGTCTCGGGATACCGCCGCAGGTACGAACCGGTGGCCAGTCGGCGCATGACCACTTCGAGGGGCAGCATCGTGCAGCGCCGGGCGATCGTGATCTCCGGCGCCGGGGCGCTCACGAAGTGGGTCGGGATGCCGGCCCGGTTGAGCAGGGCAAAGACATTGGCCGTGGTGCGGCCCGCCAGGGCGCCTTTGCCCGGGATTTCGTTGCGACGCGCCCCGTCGCCGGCGGTGATGCCATCTTTGTGGCGCATGATGATCAGGTTGGGATCATCCGGGTGGGCATAGATAATTTTGGTTTTGCCTTCGGTGATTTGTGGTCCAGGTTGCATGGTTTTTTCCTTTAAGTCCGGCATAAGTTGGAGAAACCGGCTTTTCCCTACCTCTGCCCGTGGCGGGGCGGGCGGTCCCGACGCCAGGTGGCGGAGGAGAGGAATCCAGGTTTCCCCCTGCCCCTGCCGGTGGGCGGGGCAGGCGGCCGCAACGTTCCTGTCTGCGCGAGGATCTGGGAGGGCTTTACGCTCCGAGGGACTTTCTTCTCTTATCGAAGGGAACGGTTATCCCGCCCTAGACCAGCCGCACCCCCGGATCGGCCGTAATGTTCCCGACGCGGCGGGCCTCGGGCACCGCGGCCAGGGCCGTCTCGACCGTTTCGGCTGGCACGATCGCCAGCATCCCCAGGCCCATGTTGAAGGTATGGTAGGCTTCGTTTTCCGACAGCCTTCCCTCAGCGACCAGGTAGGTGCAGATGGGCGGGATGTTCCAGGCGCCCCGTTCGATGGTCGCCCCCAGGCCCGGCGGCAGCGCCCGCGGCAGATTGTCGAACACGCCTCCGCCGGTGATGTGCGCCAGGGCCTTCAGCGGTACGGCGGCGCGCAGGGTCGCTACCTCCGCCAGATAGCAGCGATGGATGGCCAGCAGCGCCTCGCCTACGCTGTGACCCTCGAGCATGGCCGGTCGCGCGTCATAACCGCTTCGGGCAGCGATCTGGCGCGCCAGCGAGTAGCCGTTGGTGTGCAGCCCGCTGGAGGGCAGGGCCAGCACCGCGTCGCCTGGACCAACATCCGGTCGCGGGAGCATCTCCTCGCGTTCCACTACTCCGACAATCGTCCCGGCCAGATCAAAGGCGCCGGGGGCGTAAACATCGGGCATTTCCGCCGTTTCGCCGCCCAGCAGGGCGCAACCTGCCGCGCGGCAGGCCGTCGCCACCCCGCCGACAATCGCCGCCACCTGCTCCACGTCCAGCTTCGCTGCCGCCACGTAGTCGAGAAAGAAGAGCGGCCGGGCGCCCTGCACCAGGATGTCATTTACACAATGATTGACCAGATCCTGGCCCACCGTGTCGTAGCGGCCCAGGGCCGCGGCCACCAGCGTCTTGGTGCCGACACCGTCGGTCGAGGCCACCAGCACCGGCTGCTTGCCCACGCCAGCGGCGCCCAGGTCGAAGCAGCCCCCGAAGGCGCCCATCCCCGCCAGCACCGCCGGTCCGTGAGTTGAACGCACCGCCGCGCTCATCAGTTCCTTGGCGCGCATGGCCGCGGCGATGTTGACGCCGGCAGCCGCATAGGCGTCAGCCATGGGATGCTCCATCAGTGTAACGCGCCCGGCGACCGGACGCAAACGATTGTGCTATGAGAAAATCGGGTTTCCCGGGCCCAGAACATGTTACTCCTCCCCCAGGGCCGCCACCAGGCGCGTATAGGCTTCGCTCTGCGCCTTGAAGACGTGTTGCACCTGTACCGTGCTGATGCTCACCGCCCCAATGGTGCGGAGGTGGTCCACCGCGGGCAGCAGTTCCTCCTGGGGTACGACGACGTTCACCGCGTACCACTGCGGTGCGCTGCCCTCGCTGGCGTACTTGCTCCACACCGGTGCGATGGTCGGCCCCTGCAGGCCGGCCAGTTCCACCCGTGCGGTAACCCGGCGTCCTACGCCCTCGACTGACTCGCCTGTAAGATTGGCGGTGAGGGAGTAGAACAGCCGCCCGCGCCGGCGCGCCTCAATCAATTCGAGCAACTGGCGCACCAGCCCCAGTTTCTCGGCGTCGCCACGCAGGGTGCGCCGGCTGCCCACCAGTACGGCCTGTGAACCGAGGAGCGGCCCGCCGACGATCTTCAGCTTGTTGTCGCGAATGGCGGTGCCGGTCTCGGCGATATCGGCGATCATATCGGCATAGCCCAGGCCCGGGGCGGCTTCTGTGGCGCCTTGAGAGAGGACGATCTCAAAGGCGGTGATCCCCTGACTGGCGCAGAAGCGGCGCACAATTGCGGGGTACTTGGTCGCGATGCGCAACCGGCGGCCCTGGGCGCGCAGTTCCGCCGCCAGGTCGGCCAGATCCTCCCAGGTGTGCACGTCCACCCAGCCCTGGGGCACGGCAAAGACCAGTTCCACGCGCCAGAAGCCCAGGTCGTCGAAGAGCACCAGCAGATCCTCGTCGTCGCCGCGCTGCTCCACGACCAGGTCGTAGCCGGTGATGCCGATGTCAATCGAGCCTTCGGCGACTTTCTCGACAATATCGGCGGGGCGATGCAGTAACACCTCGGTGTTGGGCAGACCCCGCAGCACAGCGGTGTACTGGCGTGGGTTGGCCCGCACCACGCGCAGGCCGCAACTGTCGAGCAGCGCCAGGGCGCTTTCGTAGCCAGAGCCTTTTGAGGGGAGCGCAAAGCGTAGCATGGCTATCTATGTTCCTGATGTGAGAATAGCCAGTGGTAATATCTCTGTCACGTACCGCGGTTTTTTCTGCTGCGAGGAGGTTCGGAGGGGGGGCCTGCGGCCCTCCCAATCCCTGCCAGGGGCAAAGTGACAAAGTAGAGACACGGGGAAACCAGGTTTCCCCACACCCCTGCCGGGGGCGTCACCCCGACTCGGGGAGGCCCGGCGCAGCCTCGCTATCCCCTCTCTTTTCCTGCCACCATGCGGCGGTCAGGGCGTCAAGGTTGTCGCCGTAGCGCGCCGTAAGGCTCTGGTAGCGCTCGCGGCGCCGTGCGTACAGGGCGTGGAGCGGTGCAGGATCGCCGGTGGCCAGCAAGCGTTCGACGGCGCTACTGATGCGTTCCAGGGCCAGATTCAGGACACTGTTGCCAAGCGAGGCCGAGGCCGCGCCCCGCGGATCGCGGCCCAGAACCGGGCTGCTGAGTTGATCGAGCGGGCCAGGGCCAAGGGCCTCCATATTGATCAGGTCGGGGCGCAGGGCGAGCAGGACCGAACTTTCCCAGAGCGCCCCGTGATCGAGCATGTCATCGTCCACCAGCGCCAGGGGCGTAACGGCCAGCACCAGCAGGCGCTGGTCGCCGAGCGCCCGTTCGGCGGTCTCGATCAGCAGCAATTCGTGCCCCGGCGAGTAGTATCCGCTGATCACCACCACGACGCGCCAGTCATGTCGCGCCAGCGCCGCCAGGCTCTCGGTGAGCATAGCCCGCAGTGTTGCCGCGCTCAAACCCAGTGATGCGCCGGGGTGTGGCAGCGCCAGGGGCCAGGTCATTGCCGGCAGCAGCACGCCCCCGGTACGCCTGACAGCGCGTTCGGCAATCGCCTCGGCGATGATCGTGTCCAGCCCCAGGGGCAGGTGGGGGCCATGCTGGGTTAGCCCGCCCCAGGGGAGGTAGGCTGCCGGGGCACGCGCGCGCAGCGCAGCGAGGTCATCGGGGCGCAAATGGCTGTATCGCCCCCAGAATGGGGTGTCGTTCATAGGTTCCAATCAGGCAAGCTGTTGGGCCGAAGCATTGGCGCTGCCTGTGCTTCGACCTTACATTGGCGCCGCCAGTGCTTCGGCCTGGAGATCCCCCAGCGCGTCCAGGCTGATGCGCCGCTCGTCGTGGCGCTCCAGATCACGCCAGACGAGGCTGCGACTGGTCCGTTCCTCCACGCCAACGATGACGACGTACCGGGCGCCGCGCCGCGCTGCGTCACTCAGGTTGCGTGTCAGGGCGCGCCCACGCACGTCCACGCTGACCGCCAGGCCCCGTTCCCGCAAGCGCCCTGCCACCTCCTGGGCGTAGGCGTAATCGTCATCGGCGACGGGGGCCACCAGGGCCAGGGGGCGGCGGGGCGGGGCCGGGGTACTGGCCGCGGCGATCACCCGCTCCAACCCGTAGGCGAAGCCTACCGCCGGTACATCTTTCGGGCCGCCCAGGGCCGCAACGAGATCGTCGTAGCGCCCGCCGCCGCAGAGTTGTGTCCCGTTGCCATCGGCAATCTCGAAGATCAGGCCGGTGTAGTAGTGCAGGCCCCGTCCCAGGCCAAAATCCAGATCAATCTGTTCAGGCTCGATGCCATGCGCCGCAACCAGTGCGAGGATCGCCCGCACCTCGTCGAGGGCGCGAGCCTGCAACCCCTGCTCGTCCAGGAGAGCCGCCAGCGCCCGCAGCGCCCGCGAGGCAGGCCCCTGAATGGCCACCAGGCGCTCCAGCACATCCAGGGCACGCTCAATAGCGGTGCGCTCCTCGCGGCGGCGCAACTTCCGCAACAGCCGGGCCACCACATGCTCAAGCGACCGTGTTCCCGTGCTCAGATCGATCTCCATCGCCTGCAACGTGCGGAGCAGCCAGGCCCGGGCCTGCTCCTCATCGAGACCGGGGGGCAGATCAATCGGCGGGTCGCCCACGCGCTCGTGCAGATGCGCGCGCACTGCCGCCACGCCTTCCTTGCGGATGCGCTCCAGGCTCCACACCAGTGTATTCCGGGTGCGCTCGGTGAGGTCGAACTGCGCCAGCAATTCACGCGCCACCCCCACGTGCCCCATCAGCACCCGGTAGCCCGTCACCCCCACCGCGTCGAGCCCGGCGCGGGCCAGGGCCAGGGCCTCGGCGTCGGCGCGCGGGGAAGGACCGCCCACGATCTCGACGCCTACCTGGGTGAACTGCCGATAGGTGTTGCGCCGGGGGCGCTCGTAGCGAAACACCGGCCCGCTGTAACTGAGCCGCAGCGGCAGCGGCTGGTCCTGGAGATGGGCCACATAGGCCCGCAGCACCGAGGCCGTCCACTCCGGGCGGAGCGCCAGATCGCGGCCGCCAAAGTTGAACTCGTAGACCTTGCCCGCCAGTTCTTCGCCGAGCTTGCGCAGGTAGAGTTCCCGCGACTCGATGATTGGCAGATCGATCGGCTCGTAGCCGTATGCCTCGAAGGTCGCCTCGAGGGCGCGCCGGGCGGAGACTGCCTGCCGCTGGCTGGCAGGCAGCACATCGCGCATCCCCCGCACTGTCTCAATCGTTGCGCTCACCTGTCACCCTCTGCCTGCCTGCCGAAGTGGAGGTGAATGGCGCGGGTGTGAACGATGCCAGGCGCCATCCGCGTCCGGTATTGTATCCGATCGCTTGAGCCAGGACAAGCCGTTGACAGCGCGGCGCGCAGCGGGTATCCTGCCAGGCCGGCGCCCCGTGGAGGTGTAGAGCCAGGGAAGTGTGGTTCATAGG
Organism: uncultured Chloroflexales bacterium; assembly: GCA_937918935.1. Taxonomy (GTDB): domain Bacteria; phylum Chloroflexota; class Chloroflexia; order Chloroflexales; family Chloroflexaceae; genus JACAEO01. The sequence continues at coordinate 91,617 of CAKZSI010000005.1, forward strand.
CGGAGATACCCGACTGGAACGTTGTTCCGCGTGTCTATGCCTCGACACCTCCACCCCCCTGCACTACAGGGGTGAAGACCTGCCCGTCGGCCCTGACCGAAACCCTATGTGAGCCTCCGCTATGAATCGTTCCCTGTTACCCTACATCGTGCTCTTTACCGGCGTCCTGATCGTCTCTGCCGCCTCGATCCTGATCCGCTACGCTCAGGCCGCGGGTGTGCCCTCGCTGAGCATCGCCGCCTGGCGCCTGGCGCTCGCGGCCCTGTTGCTCACGCCGCTGGCCTGGTTCCGCGCCGGCCCGGAGTTGCGTTCGCTGGGTCGCCGCGATCTCCTGCTTGGCGTGGCCTCGGGGACCTTTCTGGCCCTGCATTTCGCTAGCTGGATCAGTTCGCTGGCCTACACCTCGGTCGCCTCCAGCGTGGCGCTGGTGACGACCAACCCGTTGTGGGTCGGGCTGGCCTCGCTCCTGTTCTTCCGCGAGCGGCTGGGCTGGCGCACCCTGCTGGGCATCGCCGCCACGTTTGTCGGCACCGTGTTCATCGGTCTTTCGGACCAGATGAGCAGCAGCGCGCCCGATCCCGCGCTGGGCAATACGCTGGCGCTGGTGGGCGCGATCACTGTGAGCGGCTATTTGCTGATCGGGCGCGACCTGCGCCGCCGCCTGAGTGTGCTGGCCTACATCTACGTGGTCTACTCCACTGCCGCGGTGGTGCTGGTGCTCTGGGCGCTGGCGGCCCGGCAGCCGCTGTTCGGCTTTCCGCCCTACGCCTATCTGTTGTTGCTCGGCCTGGCGATCGGCCCGCAGTTGCTCGGCCACACCGCCTTTAACTACGCCCTCTCCGCCCTGTCAGCCACCTTTATCGCTGTCGCCATCCTCGGCGAACCGGTCGGCTCGGCGTTGCTGGCCTTCGTGGTCTTCGGCGAACGCTTCGCGCCCCTGCAACTGGCCGGCTTCGTGCTGCTCCTGGCCGGGATCGTTATGGCCTCACAGGAAGAGGCGCGCCGCGCTGCGCCGGTCACTTCTTGATTTTGGATGGCTGTATATCGGGTCATGATGGGACGGGGCGATCAGGCGCGGGCGTAGCGTTCAACAAGCCTGCCACACCTCTTCAGATCCGGGCGACCTCTTCCCCCGTATCTCAGTACCCAATTCCTACCTTCCCCCCCTTACATCCCTTTACAGTTCATGCTAGAATAGCCCTGCGTACTATCAGTACGCTATTCTACACTTCTAATGTCTTTTGTCCTATTCTAAAGCCGCCGCTCCGATCGCGGCGTAAGGAGTTCGCGATGTCTCCGCGCAGGCTCTGGCCCCTCCTGCTGTCGGTCCTCGCTCTTATTGTCGTCCCTTTCGCCGCCTACCCTCGCGCGGAGGCTCAGGGCTTTGATCCATCTAGAACCTACACAGTTACGAACGATCTCGATAATCAGTCAACTGCCTGCGGGCCGGACGCGAATCCCAGCTCCGGCGGTTGCACCTTGCGCCAGGCCATTCTCGCCGCGAATGCCGATAATGGGGAAAGTTTGATCCGCTTTGACAGCGGGTTCTTTTCTACGCAGCGGACCATCTCTCCGGTCGACTCACCTTTTCCGCCATTAACAGGGGAAAATGACAGGATTGAAGGCGCGGTGGACGGCTTCGGTCGTCCGCTGGTGGTGATTGACGGCCAGAATGCTTACAGCTTCGGTCTGCGTATTACGGGTAAAAACATCACCATTTCCCGGTTGATCTTTATCCGCTTCGCCACTCTGGCCGAGCCGGGGGGCGCCGGTGTGTGGATTACTACGCCCAATGCTACCGGGAACCGGGTTGAGGGATGTTACTTCGGCGTGCGCCCCGGTCAAACAACGGCGGAACCGAACCGTTACGGGGTGCGCATCACCAATGGCGCCAGTCAGAATTATGTGGGTGAAGACATTGCCACGCCGAATAAACGCAATGTCTTCGCCGGGAATGGCGTCAGCGGCGTCTCTATCTCCGGGGCCAGCGGGAACTTTGTCTATGGCAACTATATTGGTGTGACGCTGGATGCTTCTGGCAGTGTTGTGTCCCTCGGCAATGACAGTTCGGGCGTCGAACTGACTGACGCTACCGGCAATGAGATCGGGGCCAGTTCGACCGTAGGAACTTCCCCCGACAACCGGCGCAACCTGATCTCGGCCAATGGTGAGGCCGGGATTAGCATCAGCGGCGGCAGCGGCAATTTCATTCGCGCCAATTACATTGGTACGAATGATACTGGCACCGGCCCGCTGGGCGCTCAGCCCGTTGGAGTGAGGATTAAGGAAGTGGCCCTTGCTAACCAGTTGATCGGTCTCCCCATAACCGCCCCGCTGGTGATCAGCGGCAATACCCAGTACGGCGTGCTGATGACCACGAACGCCGCCAGCAACCGCGTGCAGGGCGCGTTCATCGGCACGAATTACCTCGGCGCTGCGGCGCTGCCCAATGGCGCCGCCGGCATCCGTATAGAAAACGGGGCCGCGAACAATATCATCGGTCCGGGTACAGTTGTCTCCGGCAACACAGGCAACGGCATCGAGTTAACCCGCGGCGCCGCGCTCACCGCCACGCCGCCGGTGGGCAATCGCATCGAGCGTTCGATCATCGGCCTGAACGCCGGCGCCACCGCACCGGTGCCCAACACCGGTCGCGGTGTGGCGGTGCTTGAGGGTACGCAGGGTACCGTTGTCGGCATTGACTCGACCCCCGAAGCGTTTCTGGGCAACATCATCGCCGGCAATGCCCAGGAGGGCGTGCTGGTCCAGGGACCGTCCAATCTAAACACGCTGGTGCGCGGCAACGTGATCGGCCTGCGGCGCGCGCCTCCTCCGACGTCTCCTCCCGGTCCGATCACCATCGCCGAGCCGAATGGCGGCGAGGCGGGCATTCTGGTGACCGACGGGGCCAGAGGGACGCGGGTGGAGCGGAACACCGTCGGGGGTGTGGCGACCCCCAGTTCAGGCATTCCAGGCATCTGGGTGCGCGGCGATGGCAGCGGCTCGGTGGGCGCGCCCAGCCCGACTAATATCGAGAATGTGTCGCTGGTCGGCAACCGGATCGGCTGCTTGCCGACCAGTAGCGCCAGCCCGCCCTGCAGCCCCGCGCCGATCGCCCGTCCCAACCGCGAAGGCATCGTGGTCAGCGGCGGCGTGCGCAACGTTGACCTGATCACCAATACGGTGCAACTCAACGTCGGGGCCGGCATCCGCCTCAGCGACGCCTATACCGTCACCCTGCGCTCCGACACCTCCGACGCGCGCTCGATTGCCTACAATACCGGGAATGGCATTCGGGTTGATGGCAACAGCTTCAACGTGAGCCTGCTCGACACGACGGTGCGCGACAACGGCGAACATGGCATCGTGGTCGCCGGTACGACCTCGAATGTGATTGTGTTGAACAACACCCTGCGCGCCAACCTCGGGCGCGCCATCCGTCTCGAAGATAGCGTGCAGCGGGTCAGGATGCAGAACAACCGCCTGACCCGCAACGGCGGACCGATTGAACTGGTCGGCACAACCATCAACTTCCCGCCTGGCAGCAATCCGGGCGATCTGAACCGTCCCAACCACGACATTGACCCGCCCATCGTTGACCCGTCGTTTGCCAGCCCGCAGCGGCTGCGTCTCTTCCAGTCGGGGCGCGTCGAGGGCTATGCCCTGCCTTCCACTGCCCCGGCTGATCAACCGCCCGACCCGCCCTCGGCCTGTGTCAACTGTAGCATCCAGTTCTTCGAGCCTGATCCCACGCTCTCCACCTCCACGCCTGACGGTCAGGGCTTCAATCTGCTGCGCGCTGCGGCCGACATCGGCGCCTCCGGGCAGGAGTTGCTCCCTACCGCCGCCAACGGCTTCTTCAGCGGGTTCCTGCAACTGAGCGGCGGAAGGCTCCCGCGCCAGTTGCTGCTGATCGCCACCGACGGTCGGGGCAACAGTTCCGAGTATGCCCGCTTCGACGTCACCACCGGCCTGGTCCTCGAAGCTACGTCGCCCCTGGCGACCAGTCGCGGCCCGGGTGAGACGGTGACCTACACCCTGCGCGTGCGCAACACCGGCAGCGTTGATTTCGATAACCTGGTGCTGGAGACCAGCGGCACCCTCAGCGGCTGGCAATTCACTGCCACGCCGGCGCCGGGCGCCGTCTTTGTGCCTGCTCTGCCTGCCGGTGGCACGCGCGATATTACGGTCACTCTGACTCTGCCCCTGGGCGACCATCCGAACGTGCGCGTGCCGAAGCGCGATGTCACCACTGTGACCGTGCGTTCGCCCGCCGTGGCCACCGCCACCGCCACGCTGGAGACCACCGTGCTGGGGCGCCCGATCATCCGCGTGACGCCGCTCCGCAGCATCGGGGCGGGCCGGCCCAATGAGCAGGTGCCCCATAGCTACGTCCTGCGTAACGACGGCAACGTGACCGTCACCATGGGGTTGGCCTTCTTCACCCGCGATCCGGCGATCAGCCCGGGCATCTGGCCAACGGCGCTGAATACGAATACGCTGACCCTGCCCCCCGGTGCGCAGCGTGACCTGCTGGCCGAAGTTACCGTACCCGCGGGCGCCCAGCAGAGCGTGGGCGGGCAACTGGTGGAGGCGACGACCTTTATCACCGGCACCATTCCGGCAAGTTCCGAGTTCAGCTATCCGCTCATCACCGTGCCCTTCAGCGCCACCACGCGGGTGAACGTCGCGCCGCGGGCGCTCATCTATCCCGATCAAGAGCAACGGGCCGCCGCCGGCAGCGAGGTGCGCTTCGTCCACACCGTCGAGAACAAGAGCAATGGACCGGCGCGCTTCTGTCTGGCAGCGGTGACGAACCAGCAGAGCAGCGTGCGCTTCGAGTCAGCCACCAATGGGTTCGTGATTGACAGCCAGGGCTGCTTCTCGATGGATACGACGACCGACTTCGTTGCCGGGCGCTTCCAGGTCGCGCAGTTTGTGGTGATCGTGCGCACCAATACCCGCCTGCCCCTCGACGAGATCGAGACGGTCAATGTCTTCCTGCGTAAAGACTCGCAGGATGGCGAAACCCTGGCCGAAGCCAGGCTGGTGGACCGGGTCGTCATTACCAGAGGTGAACGCTTCCTGTGGTTGCCGTTTGTGCGGAGATAGACGCCCACGCTTCTCTTTTCTATCGCCTGTTCGGATACCTGGCTTATGCCGTTTCCGTCCGGGAGGGCGTAGCCCTCCCGGACCTTCCCCTCAGGCAGGAGGTGGGGAAATCCGGTTTCTCCGTCCTCCCGCAGGAGCTATTCGGACAGGCTCTACACAAGCACACTGAGGAGAATGCCCGTGCCAAACCTCGCGCGCCGTTGTAGCTTCATCCTGCTCCTGGCTCTGCTGCTGACGGCATTCCCTGCCGTGCAGCCTGTCCTCGCGCAGAGTAGTCTGGTCGTTACCTCCTCCGCCGACACCGATGATGGCGGCCCCACCTGCGGCGCTACGGATTGTACGCTGCGTAAGGCCATCCGGCTGGCCAATAGCATATCCGGTCCCAATACGATCACCTTTGCGCCGGGAGTGACCACCATCCAGCCCCAGACCCAGCCCCTGCCGCCCCTCACCGATGATGGGACGACGATTGACGGCGGGAGCAGCCGTGTGACCATCAGCGGGGTGGTGTTGGCGGCGAACAGTGTCTCGGGGCACGGGCTAAACATCGTCTCGAACGGCAACACCATTCGCGGCCTGGTGATTGTGGGTTTTCCTCCCGGCGGGGTTGCCGTGGCCAGCGGTTCGGGCATCTTTATTGATGGCAGCCTTAACGGCGGAGACAACAACCGCGTCTACAACTGCTACCTGGGCGTTGAGGCCGACGGCGTGACGTCGAATGGCAACGGGCGCTACGGCGTAGCCATGGCCAATGGCGCGAGCAACAATATCATCGGCGGTGTGGGCGCCAATGAGCGCAATGTCATTGCCGCGAATCTCGTCGCGAATGTGGTGGTTGCCAACGCGGGCGAAATCGCCCTTAATGAGAACAACCAGATTATCGGCAACTACGTCGGCGTGAACGCCGCTGGCACGGCCCAACCTGCGAATGTGAATACCAGTGCGACCGAGGCCGGCATCAGTGTGTCTGTCGGAGCGCGGGGCACGCTGATTGCCGATAACCTGGTTGGCGGGCATACGTCCACCGTGCCGGCCAACCAGATCATCGCCGGGATTACTGTTTCGAGCTTTGAAACGACCTTCAACAGCGCGCTGACGCCTCGCGACACGACCATCGTCCGCAACCTGATCGGGGTCAATAGCGCCGGCACGGCCATTCCCAACCGGGTTGGCATTCTGGTGGGCGCCTTTCCCAACCCGAACTACGGCCCCTACAATACGGTGATCGGCGATCCGCTCGATCCCGCCGGAGGGCGCAATGTGATTGCCGGCAATGCGAACCGGGGGATCGAGATTACCGAGAGCACCCAGAAGTATGGCAACGTGACCATTGCCGGCAACTACATCGGCCTCGATGCCAGCGGCGCGCCGCTGGCCAACGGCGCCGAAGGGGTCTTCGTGGGGCGCTACAACGCTGCTGCGGTGGGTGATGATCCGGTGGTGACGGTTGGCCCGGCGAACGTGATTTCAGGCAACAACCTCTATGGGATCAGGTTCCGCTCGGGCGGCCACGTGGTGCGCGGGAATGTCCTGGGGGCCAATCCCGATGGTTCTTCCTCACGGCTCACCGCGCCCCGCACAGCGAATAATGCGCCTAATATCTGGATCGAAAACGGCAATGGCATCCGCATTGGCGGCCCCGGCATCGCTGACCGCAACATTATTGCCTGGAGCGGCTCGGCGGCGGGTGGGGTAGGGGCCGGGATCCTGATCGATCCCGCTGCCTCGGGCACGCTGAGCAACTGTAGCGGCCCCTGCGCCACCGGCGGCCATACCATAGAGAATAACTTTATCGGCGTGCGCCGCGATGGAAGCGCGGCGCTGAACACCAGCAGCGCTGTCGCCCGCGAAGGCATTCGTGTACGCCGAAGTGACACCAATACCATTCGGAATAACGTCATCTCTGGCGTCGGGATCGGGATCAGACTGGGTGGCGGCGCCAGCGGTCAGGAGGCCAGCAACAACACGATTACTGGCAATCGCATCGGCACGCAGGCCAGCGGGTCGCTGGCCTCGGGCACAGGGATTGGCAACCTGCAAGATGGTCTGGATCTGGTTTCCGGCTCGAACAATACGATCCAGAACAATCTGATCGCCTTCAACGGCAGCGCCAGTTTGCCTGGCGATCCCTATCACGGCATTCGCGTCGGTGCGTCGAACAATCAGATTATCGGCAATCAACTGGCCTTCAACGGCGCTTTCAGTGTCGGCGATGGGGTACGCGTGAACGTGGCCACTGCGGTCAGGATTTCCCAGACCACTACGACCCAGAGCAGAGGGGATGGGATCGGGCTTTCCAACGGCGGCAATGGCAGCCAGGCGTCGCCGACGCTGACAGGGGTAACTGCCGGCCCCCCGCCGGTTCTGACTGGAACGACGTGCGCGAATTGCACGGTTGAGGTCTTTACGTCGTCCGTCGCCGAGGATCGCGAGGGGCCACTCTACCTGACCAGCGGCACGGCCGACGCCAGCGGCAATTTCAGCATCCCCATCCCTGGATGTCTGCGCTACCTGACGGCCACGGCAACTACCTCTGGCAACAACACCTCGCCTTTTACCAATGCTCTGGATAGCGGCGCGCTGGGGCCATGCACGGCGGCGCCTACGTTCAGCCTCGGCGCGGCCTCACCGAGCAGCCGCAACGTCAATATCGGCAGTTCCACGATCTTCACGCATACGCTGACCCACAATGCCCCGGTGGAGCGCACCTACGTTATTCAGATCAATTCGTCCCTGGGGTGGGCCAGCGGCCCGGCCACGGTGACCGTGCCGGCCGCGCCTTCCGGCGGGCAAAGTTCGGTGGAGTTTGGCGTGACGGTGGGCGTGCCCCTGGGAACGGCCCCCGGCACCGTACACGGCGTCAACGTGCGAGCCGTGTTTGGCGCCGCTACCTCCAATGAAGTAACCGATACCGTCACCGCGGTGCAGCCCACCGTGCAGCCCGCCACCCCGGAGGTCACGCCAATGACCCAGACGCTGCCGCTCTCCGGCGCGTCGGTGACCTTCACGCATACGGTGAGAAATATCGGTGACCTGCCTGGCAATTTTGAGGTGGTCGGGCTGAACTTCGTTGGCGCGCCGCCAACGGGCTGGTCCATCGGTTCCGTGACGTTAACCCCCACGAATCTGCCTGCTGGCGGCACGGCCACGCTTACCATCGTGGTCAATACTCCAGGCGCCACGCCGCCCCCTGGAGAGGTGCGCGTGCGCTTCCGCGTGGGCGTTGTGGGTACCGAGCGTCGCACCGATCCGGTGGATGATATCATCAGCATCCCGACCATTCGGAGCTTCACCTTCCTACCTGCTGACGATCCGTTGATCCGCACCGTGCCCGCGGGGGGCGACGCGATCTTCGAGTACACCCTGACCAACACCGGTAACGCGCCTGATAGCTTCACGGTAACGCCTACCCTGCCGGGAGGATCGCCGCTGGTGGTGCAGGGCGTCAACGCCACGCCCTCTCTGACCGGCCTGGCGGCAGGCGCTGCCTCGACAGTGCGGGTGACCATCCGTGTGCCGTCGGTGACCGCGCAGGGCAATTATGACTTCACTGTGACCGCTGCCGCCTCCGGCGGCTCAAGCCCGCCGCCAGCGGTGACGCGCAATGCCCGCGTGGCGGTTACCGGCGGCGGGGCCGCGCGGATTGACCCCGGAACCGGAACGCCCGACCCGGTGGACGTGCGTACCACCCCCGGCACGGTGACCTTTGTGAACACCGTGACCAATACCGGCAACGCCGCTGTGCCGATCAACGTGCCGGCCACCTTCACCGGCCCGGCAGGCTGGACGGTGACCACGACCGCCAATACCTGCGACGATACGCCAACCATTGCGCCAAACGGCACGTGTACGTTTACGGTCCAGGTAAATGTGCCGCAGGGGGTGGACGCGGGCGCGTATCCAATCCAGATCTCGGCGACCGCCGACAACAGCGCCCAGGTTCCCCCGGTGAGTGATTTCACTGCCACGGCCACCATCACCGTCAATGTGCAGCGCTTCCGCGGAGTGGAACTGGCGCCTGATCGTGAGAGCGAAGGCGGGCCAGGGGCAATGCTGACCTTCACCCATACCCTGACCAATACCGGCAACGCTGCCGACAGCTTCGATCTGAGTGTGAGTTCAAGCGAGCCGGGCTGGACGGTCACGGTCTCGCCGACAGCGACGCTGGATGTGCCGCGCAATGGTACGCGGACGGTCACCGTGCAGGTGGCCGTGCCCGCCGGTCTGGGAGCTGGTTCGTCAACGACGATTACCGTGACAGCCACAGGTCGCGAGGGTGGGCCAAGCGCCAGCGCCACCGACGTGGCGCGTGTCGCCAGCATTACGGCTGCCGACCTGTCGCCGGGGCAGCGCCGTAATCTCAATCCGGGCGAGTCGGTGACGTACACCCATACGGTAACCAACACTGGCACCACTACCACGGCCTTCATCATCGAGACCAGTGACAGCGCGACTGGCTGGGGTTCGACGGTGACTGGCAGCCCCACCCCGACGCTCGGCCCTGGCCAGAGCGCCACGATCACGGTACAGGTGACAGCGCCAGCTTCCGCCGCGCGGGGTGAGCAGAACACCACCCTGGTTCGCGTGCGCGCGGTCGGTGCAGATACACCGGTGCTCGACGAAGTAGAGGACATCACCACTGTCGGTCCGGCCTTCGGGGTGATCATCGAGCCGAATCGCAGCGCTGAGGGGCCGCCCAATAGCACAGTGGTCTTTACGCACACGGTGCAGAACATCGGCGCGGAGCAGGGCCTCTTCCGCCTCACGGTGGCCGAGGCCAACGGCTGGCCGACGACCGTCGCGCCCGATCTGGTGAACCTGGGTCCAGGCCAGGAGATCGAGGTCACGGTGCGGGTCTTTATCCCCGATGGGAAGCGCGCCGGCGATCCGGGCTTCGCACGGGTGCGGGTGGAGCTGGTTGGCAACCCGGAGATCTCCGATGATGCCGAGGATAGCCTGACGGTGAGCCGGGTGGCGGGGGTGACCCTGGCCGCCTCGCAGGTGCGTTTGATCCAGCCCGGCGGCCGTCCACAGATCCTGACGGGGTTGGCAGTGACCAACCGGGGAAGCGCCGCCGATGTGTTTGACCTCGTGCCAGTTGGCTTGCCCGCGGGCTGGAGTCTGACGCTCACCCCGTCAACCGTTGTAGTGGATCGTGAGGGTACTTTCCGGGTGGGGATGGAAGTGACCGTGCCGGCCAGCGTTGCGCCGGGAACGATCACGCGGTTCTTTGTCGAGGCGCGTTCACGGTTCGACGGCACGGTGCGTGACCGGGTAGAAGTGACCCTGGTTGTGCCCGAAGCGCCCACGGTGACGGAAGTGCGCCCGCGGATCTACCTGCCGCTGGTGCGGATGGCACAGTGATCGTTCCAGCCGGCAGAGGCAACGGGGGCGGCCAGGCCGCCCCCGTTGCGCTATGCCCTGTACCAACTTGTGGGGGTCGCAGACCGTCGCAACCCCATCTCTCGATCGGGTCAACGCAAAATCTTTGGGGCGAAGCCCAGACGCAGCATGTCTGGTTGATTCTGGCGGCCCGGCCGCCGAAACCAGCCAGATATGGTGTCGAGCGGCGTAGACGCCCCAACCGCCCCTGCCGGAGGCGGACGTTGGATCAATGCTGTTGTCTCAACGGGTGAGTTGCCGAAACATCAATCAGCAGGTATAGTAATGAGCGTCGGTCAGGCCACACGTGGAGGAGCTCCATGAACCTTGATGAAGCCATTAGCGAGATCAGCCGACGGATCCACGCTGCTTCACCGGACGCGGTCGTTCGGGTGACGCGCGTTTCGAGCGAAGAGGCCACCATCCGCGCCTATGCCCCGGTCAGTGAAGAGGGCGCCATTAAAGAAGCCACACACGAATACACCCTGCAACTGCTGGCCGGCGAAGGGCTTGATGTGCAGGTGCTGGTGTATGATATTGCCACCTCCCTTCCCCCCGAAGAGTGAAGCTCGTTGCCGATGTGAACAGAGGTCCCTCACGGGAAGTTCCGGGAGGGTGCAGCTCTCCCAGTAAAGCCGAAGCATTGGCGCAGCCAGTGCTTCGGTCTTACTTTCCTGGCCCCCGGCCCGCCAGAGTGTTCTCCCGTTCGGCGATCAGCCATTCGAGCGCCAGCAGGTAGCCCCGCCACCCCAGGCCGGTGATCTGCCCCGTGGCGATCGGGGCGACAACCGAGGTGTGGCGGAACGGCTCGCGCCGGTAGACGTTGGAGAGATGCACCTCAATGATCGGCGCGCTCAGCGCGGCCAGTGCGTCGCGCAGAGCCAGACCGTAGTGGGTCAGCGCCCCCGGATTGATAATCACCCCGGCGGCGTGCCATCCTTCGTTCTGCAAGAAGTCGATCAAGACACCCTCGTGGTTCGACTGCACGCTGATCAGGCGCAGGCCGGCGCTGGCTGCGCGGGCGCTCAGGGCGGCGTCAATCTCAGCGAGGGTGGTGTGGCCGTAGATGGCCGGCTCGCGCTGGCCGAGCATGTTCAGATTCGGGCCATGGATCACGGCGATGGTGTCGGGCATAGGTGCTCCAGGTTCTCTCAGGGGAGGACAGCGCCCTTCTAAAGCCACGTCTTAGCGTCGTAGTCGGGGCGGGCCAACGGATTGCAGTTGCGCACAAATCGGGTCGCTCCGAGTAAGTATGGCGCAAAGCTGTGTGTAGTCGGCAACAGCCCGTTCGAGGGCGCTTGCGGCGCCGAGGTAGCCAGCGGCGACACCGAGGTTGTAGAGGGCCAGTGCCCGCCGGCTGGAGCCTTCGGGGGCGACCTGCGCGGCCCCGGCGTACGCGCGAGCCGCCGTTGGCCAGTCGCCGAGGCGCGCCGCGCAGTCACCCTGGAACAGATAGACGCGTTCGTCCCTCGCGGCGAGTTCGGCGGTGGTAGGCGTGGCAGCGCAGAAGCGCGCGGCGGTGTCGACGCCGTTGAGCGCCTGCCGGTGAGCGATGGAGCGCTCCAGCCAGCGGAAGTGGTTCAGCGCAGGGGTGGCGACGAGGGTCAGCGCCAGGCCCACCGCAACGACAATCGCGCCCACGCGCGGAAGGAGTTGGCCAGGGCGGATCAGCGCCGCCAGGGCCTCGGCCAGCAGATAGGCGCCCCACACCACCAGGGTGAAGCTCAGGGCCTCGACTCGAATGAACCATCGGCCACCGGTAAGGGCAAGCAAGATACTGGCGCTTCCCAGCCCGGCGATCACCAGCGGCCAGTGACGGCTCATCTGGAGCGACGGCGGCAGGTGTAGCGGCCTGCCGGCGATCCAGATGGCCAGGGGCGCGAGGATGAGCACACCGCTCAGGCCGAGGAACCACATGGCTGTGACGAGGGGCAGCGGAACGTCGCTGCCGAGGCTCAACCAGCCGTTGTTCAGGCAGGCGATGAGCAGGAGCAATGTCAGACCGGCGCCGGCTGAAAGGCCCCAGGGGCTACGCAGCAGGCTATGGCCGAGTTCCTGACGCTCGACAGGGGGGCTGGGCGGCTCGTGCGCGTCTGCAAGGCGGCGATCAATTTCCTGCTGGACCTCGGTATACCAGCTTGTGACGCCCTCGATCGGCAGGACGCGGTCTGCCGCTCCCTCCAGCACCGAGCGTGAAATCAGGCCCAGCGGCCGATACCACAGCCGGCAATCGAACGTTAGCCAGCGCTGCACGGTGTTCCAGGAAAGCTCCGCGCGCGCATTGCCCCATGCATCATAGCGGGCGATCCCGCCGGGGCGAATGGCGATGACGTCCGCGAGGGTGCCTTCGATGCGGGTGAGTGGCAGCCAGTAGAGCACGATCGCAGCGACAGCGGCGTACACGGCCAGGGTGATCAGTAACAACGTGGCCACCACGCCGAACGCGCGCCAGGGATGAAAGAAGCTACCAAGCGCGATCAACCCGTCGGGATGCGGCGTGATCCGTTGTACGGGCGCAACGACGGCGATCAGCAGGATCAGCAGAGGTATGGCCAGCACGGCGGTGACCGGCAACAGACCTATGTAGCGCGGAAGGTTATGGGCGGTGTAGCGTTTGTCGGGTTCGGCGGCGAGCAACCGGTCAAGGGCGCGCCGGGTTTCGGCATCGGCGTCAGGGTGGGAGCGCCAGGCGCGTATCTGGTGCAGGATGCGCTCGCGGGCCTGGGGATCAGGCAGCGTGCGTGCGCGCTCCAACCCGGCGGTGAAGTAACCGAGCGCGCCCGATGTGTCCCCGGACAGACGGGCGGCATAGCCGCAGGCGGCAAGAACGCGCGACTCGCCCCGAACATCACCGAGATCGCGAAAAAAGACCAGGATCGCGGCGAGTGTAGCCCGGGCCGCCTGCGCATTGCCGGACGGGAGGGAACATTCGGCCAGGGTCTGGTGCAGCGAGGCGCGGAGGTAGGGGTCGCGCGCGACCGGTTGCTGTAACAGTTCCTCGATGGTCGTGCGCGCCTCATCGTGGTAGCCGTAGAGCAACAGGATGCCGGCGAGGCGCTGCTCGGCGTACATTGTGTTTCGGGCATCCTCAAGATAGCGAAAGATGTCGCGGGCCTGGATGTACCAGAAGCGTGCGGTGTTGTTTAGCCGGATGGACAGCCAGTTTTGATGATAGGTGCAGTACGCCGGGCGCGGCAGGAGGCGGTTGCCCGGCCCCAGGGCCAGGGTGGCGATAAAAAAGGGCAGCGACAGCAGTCCAATCCAGAGCGTGTACCCGGCGCGGAGGGCCAGATGCGGCGAAGGTTCGGGCACATACCAGGCAGCGACGCCAAGCCCGTGATAGGCGTCACCGAGGAGCAGCATCGTTCGGGCGAGGGCCGATTGCTCGCCGATACGGGCGGCAAAGGCGAGACTCTGGCGGAGGGCCTCAATCGCCGGCGCATAGCGACCCGGTTCGAGGTAGGCCTGCCCCAGGCTCTGCCCTACCTGAGCCGCCAGATCCGGTTCCAGATCTTCATAGGCGCGGAGCGCCTCCAGGTGGGCAGTAGCCTCGTCGAGGCGGCGCGCGGCCAGCAGGGCGCGGGCGCGCAGATACTGTGCCCAGCGGCGTTGCCGTGATCCCAGCACCGCGTCGGCAATGGCTGCGCCGGCCATATGCGCCAGCCGCTCCAGTTCTGCCAGACGATGCACGGCTTCGAAATACGCAAAGGTGGCACGGAGTTCATCAAGGCCGCGATCGGGATCGGCGTGCAGCAGATGGTACAACGACTCGCGACGTAGCAGGTCAGCCTGGGTGGTAAGCGGCGCCGCGCTCAGAGCCGTGCTTTCGGGCAAGAGCGGCATGGCGCCGCTCGCGGCGTCTGGGGGTACGGCGCGCTGTGCGAAGTGATGGTAGAGGCGCCAGTGAAGCGTCTCCAGGTCATCGGGCCGGTCGCGGCGCCACGCCGCAATGAGCGCCTGGCGCACCTGATCGGCATAGGCGAGGCGACCGTCGCCCAGATCGCGTACAAAGCTTAGCCCGCGCACCTGTTCAAACAGGGCCTCTGCCGCCAGCGCAGGCTCGCAGAGGGTCCGCAGCACCTCGATGTCGAACCAGCGGGGCAGCGCCGCGCGGCGCAGTGCCTCGGCCTGTTCGGTTCCAACTCCGCGGAAGAGTTGTTCGACCGCCCATGCCAGCGCGGTCACGCTGTCGGTGTCGTGGGCCGCATCGGCGAAGAGAGAGAAATCAAGTTGGGGCTTACCCGACATAGCATTGCATGTGCGCGCAGGCTGGAGGTACGTGGAACCCCGGCTTTCCCAATCCTTCCCTCAGCGGAGGGTTCAGGAGGGCAGAGTCCTCCCATCCGGCGGGCCGGACGCAGGGTAACCAGGTTGCCCCGCTGCGCCCCTCCGGAGGGGGCCTCATTTCACCCAATCCCTCCCGTGCCTGGCCCATGTTCACTGCAGTTCCTGATCCGAAAGGCCACCGAGGCCCGTCAGGGCATCGCTAATCAGCCTTACCAGTTGTGGCTGGCCCCGTGTCAGCGCGTAGATGGCCTGCACCTCGGCGTCGCTCAGAGGCTCTCCGCTGTGGCGCGCGCCCAGGCAGCGCGCTACCTCGGCGTGCGAGAGCGCCTCAAGCGTGAGCACGCCCAGCGTCGATGCCCAGCTTGCATCGAACGGCGGCAGCAGACGCCCGGCCAGCACCAGCACCGTGTTGCGTACCTTCCCGTCGCGGACGCGGCGTAGTAACTCCTGGCGGATCCAGCGATCGGCTACACCCGGCAGCCAGCGCTCATTGTCGAGCGAGGCGTGTTCATAGCTGTCGAAGAGCAACAGCACCGGCGCCTGCGCAGCCAGATCCTCGAGGCATGCGAAGAAAGTCCGGGTGACCCGCTCATCAATCGCCGACAACAGACGTGGGTCATCAGTTTGAACGACGAAGAGATTGTCTTTTACACCCGGGTGACCGGTGCCAGCAAGCAATGGCTGCGCCGCCGGGCGCGAACGGCTGCGGACGTTCAACGTAAGCCGTGGCGCGGTCACCTCGTTGATGGTCAGTGTCAACGGATCGAAGAACGACGCGCCAAGCGCGTCGCGCAGTTGGCGCACCAGCGCCAGCGCATCGTAGGCCCGATCATCGCTCAGATCAAGCAGACTGACGTGCGCCCCGAATTGGAGTGCGTCGTCGGCGAACTGCCGCAGCAGCCAGGACTTGCCCATCCCTGGCCCGGCGCAGAGGACGAGGATCTTTGGTTCATTGGCCCCGGTCAGGCTCCGCCGGAGCTCCTCGCGCTGCCGGGGCCGATCAATCCAGAGAGGATGTCTCAAGGCGCTTGCTCCGCGCATATGGATGCGACTTCGCCGCGCAATACCGGGGTGACAATGGCTCTTGCTGGGCGGGCGAAGCTCGCCCGGACCCTCCCGGCAGGGGTTGC
This sequence comes from uncultured Chloroflexales bacterium, assembly GCA_937918935.1. Lineage (GTDB taxonomy): Bacteria > Chloroflexota > Chloroflexia > Chloroflexales > Chloroflexaceae > JACAEO01. The sequence continues at coordinate 107,528 of CAKZSI010000005.1, forward strand.
GGAGAGGCTGAGCCTCTCCGCAACCCTTCAAGGGTAACCGGGGTTGAACCATGGCTCAGATGACATTCTGCTCGACGTGCTGTTGCCCCGTGCGAAAGCGAGTGATCCGCAGGTCATCAATGTCGATGGTGTACGCACGACCGTCGAGGATCTCTTCGGCGATAAGCATGCCGGTGGCGGGAGCGTGCATGATCCCGTGGCCGCTGAAGCCGCTGGCATCGACGTAATGCGCCAGGTCGGGGTGGCGCCCGAGGATGGGGTTATGGTCCGGCGTGATCTCGTACAGACCGGCCCAGCACTGACTGGCGGCGAGGCTCGCCTGCTGAAGCACCGGAAAGCGGTACAGGCCGGCTTCCAGCACATGGTCGAGCCAGTCCCAGTCAACCGTAGTATTGAAGCTACTCGGCTCATTGGGATTGGAGCGGCCCATCAGAATGCTGGCGCCCTCGTGGCGCATGTAGAAGCCGCTGCCGACATCGACCGTCAAGGGAATGGGGCCAGGGATCTGCGGGAAAGGCGCGGTCATATACACATTGCGCCGGTAGGGGCGCACGGGCACGTCAAGCCCGGCCAGCGCCGCGACGTCTCCGGCCCACGGACCGGCGGCGTTGACCGCCACGTCGCAGGCAACCGCGCCGCGGGTGGTGCGCAGGCCGCTCACGGCCCCGCCACGAACCTCGAACCCCGTCACGGCGGCGCCGCGGAGGATGCGGGCGCCCATGCGTTGGGCAGCGCGCAGATACCCCATCGCGATGCCGTAGGGGTCGCAGTAGCCATCATCGGGGCCGAAGGTTGCGCCAATAAGGTCGTCGGTGCGCATGCCGGGCACGAAACGGGCGGCCTCTTCGGGACCCAGCACCTCGACGCGCACATCGAGTTGCCGCTGAAGAGCCACGTTGCGCTGATATTGTTCCCAGGCAGCGGTGTCATTAACAAGAAAGAGATAGCCGACCAGGTGCAACTCGGCATGCCCGCCGACCTCCTCATCGAAGGTGCGCAGCTTCTGGATGCTGTAGCGCGACAGCAAGATGTTGGTGGCATTCGAGAACTGGTGCCGAACGCCCGCCGCCGATCGGGCCGTGCTGCCGCTTACCTCGGCTTCCTCCTTCTCGACGATCAGCACGTCGGTACATCCCCGAACGGTCAGATGGTAGGCGATGCTGGCGCCAACGACGCCAGCGCCGATGATCGCCACCTGTGCACGGCTCACCATGGTACGCTCCTCGAACTCGCGATCTTGTTTGCCAGGAGAGATGTTTCGGGCGAGACACGCCCTACCAGCCTCTCCCATCGGGCAGGGGTGTGGGAAAACCTGGTTTCCCCACACCTCTCCATTGCCAGAGCCTGCTTACAGGCAGAGGCGCAGGGAAACCAGTTTTCCCGATCTTGCTCTCAGGGATGTGGTGCATTATACACGCTTGCGCTCACCCCTTGCGGCGGCTGACCCGCGCCGGGCGCGGTTCGGGCGGGGGCGCCTCTGGCGGACATTCCTGCGGCTCTTCGCCGGAGAGGGCCTGAGGGTCGTGGGTCGTAGGAGTGTCAGCGTCGTGGTTCTGTGCTGGCGCCGTGGCGATTTCGTCTTCGCGCTGGCGTTTTTCGCGCCAGGCGAGCCGCTCGCGTACCAGGCTCTCGAAGCCGTGGCCGGTCGGCTCGTAGTAGATGCGGCCTTCCAGGTTTGGAGGCAGATGGGCCTGGTCACTGCGACCCGTGGGCAGATCGTGGGCGTACTCGTAGCCCTTGCCGTAGCCCAGGCGTTTCATCAGATCCGTCGGTGCGTTGCGCAGGTGCAGCGGCACCGGTTCGTTGCGCGTCTCGGCCACGTCGCGCATCGCGGCGGTATAGGCGCGATAGACGGCGTTGCTCTTGGGGGCCTGGCAGAGATAGACCACTGCCTGAGCCAGGGCCAGTTCGCCCTCGGGTTGGCCAAGAACATGCACTGCCTGCTGGGCCGCGATGGTCTGAGGCAGGGCCGCCGGATCGGCCATGCCGATGTCTTCCACGGCCATGCGCACAATGCGCCGGGCGATGTAGAGGGGATCCTCGCCGCCGTCCAGCATGCGCCCGAGCCAGTAGAGTGCGCCGTCGGGGTCGCCGTCACGCACGCTCTTGTGCAGGGCGGAGATGGCATTGAAGTGCAATTCACCGCTTTTGTCGTAGCGTGTGGCGCGACTCTGCAGCGCGTCACGAATATCATCGAGGGTGATCAGGCGCTTCTCCCCCAGGGCCGGAGCTTTGGAACGGGCGGCGGCCTCCAGGGCGTTGAGGGCGGTCCGGGCGTCGCCATTGGCCATGTTCACCAGATACCCGCGCGCATCGGCGGCCAGCAGCACGTTCAGTTCACCCAGGCCCCGTTCGCGGTCGGTGATGGCCCGGTCAATGACCCGGGCAAGGTGGGCGTCGCTCAGGGCCTCCAGGGTAAAGACGCGCGCCCGCGAGAGCAGAGCGCTGTTGACCTCGAACGAAGGGTTCTCAGTCGTGGCGCCGATCAGGATGATCGTGCCATCTTCGACGTATGGCAGCACCGCGTCTTGCTGAGCCTTGTTGAAGCGGTGGATCTCGTCAATGAACAGCACTGTGCGCTGCTGGAACATGCCCAGCCGGTCCCGCGCCTCCTGGATGACCCGGCGCAGGTCGTTGACCCCGGCGCTAACGGCGCTGAGCGGCTCGAAATGGGCCTTGGTGCTCTCGGCAATGATCCGCGCCAGGGTGGTCTTGCCGCTGCCGGGCGGCCCCCAGAGGATCATGGAGAAGAGCTGGTCGTTGGCGATGGCCCGGCGGAGTAGACGGCCTTCGCCCACCAGGTGCTCCTGGCCGACGAACTCGTCCAGACTGCGCGGGCGCATACGCGCGGCCAGGGGCGCCTGGTCGCGGAGGGTCTGCTCGCGTTGGGCATCAAAGATGGTTGGGCCGCGTTTTGATGGCATGAGCGTTGGTGTCGCAAGTTCGTTCTGCGCATATTGTAGCACGGCTTGTTCGCGCTTCCCACTCTCGCAATGTTCTCTGGCCCATGCCAGAGGGGGAACAAGGGACTATTGAGTCGTGCGTGTGGGGAGTGTATGCTAGGATCAACGGAAGAACGCGCAGCCTGCAGGGGTTCCGGTCGGCGAGGGCATTCCTCGCAATGCGTTCCGCGTGTGTTACCCCCCTCTCTTCCACTTCTTCCCCTGACGGCCCCCTCCTCGTCTATCGCGAGGCCCTGCACTGGCGCGTCTCCGGTACTGTGAATGCGGATGGCGACCGTTAAGGTCGCCATGCTTTTTGAAATACCCGGGGAAACCAGGTTTCCCCACGCCCCTGCCCGCCGAAACGCCATAGCCCGACCCTCCGGGCTGGGCGCCAGGGAAAGCACGTTTCCCTTCGCCTCCGCCGGTCGGGGAACCACGTGGCCAGGGGAAGTCAGGTTTCCTCTTACCCCGTCGGACGAGAGAGCCTCCCAGGGTGCGGTGCTACCATCCCGTGCTGGCGTTTCTGCCGTATTCGGAGTATAATGCAAAGGAAGGCTTTGCAAAAAGGTTGCAAATGATCGAATCGCTGGAAGTTCCCCTGATTAGACTCGAGCGCGTCTCTAAAACGTATGCCGAGGCCGGGCGCGCTCGAGTGGTGCTTCAAGAAGTTAGCATCACGTTCGCTCGGGGTGAACTGGTCGTCTTGCTGGGCAAAAGCGGTAGCGGCAAGAGTACTCTCCTCAACCTGGTCAGCGGCATCGATCTTCCCACCAGCGGTGAGGTGTGGGTAGAGGACCGCGCCCTGACCCGTCTCAGCGAGCGTGAGCGGACGCTTTTCCGGCGGCGCAACATCGGCTTTGTGTTTCAGTTCTTCAATCTGGTGCCGACGCTGACGGTGCTTGAAAACGTCTTATTGCCCCTGGAACTGAACGGCCTTGGCGGCCCGACGGCCCTGGAGCGGGCGCATGCCTTGCTCGACGCGGTGGGGTTGCGCGACCGTGAGACCAGTTATCCCGACCGCCTCAGCGGCGGTGAGCAACAGCGGGTAGCAATTGCCCGTGCGCTGGTGCATGATCCGGCCATTGTGCTGGCCGATGAACCCACCGGAAATCTCGACAGCGAGACCGGCCAGCAGGTGTTGGCCCTCCTCGACCGGCTCACGCGGCAGGCGGGCAAGACGATGCTGATGGTCACCCACAGTCCTGAAGTCGTAGGCGTTGCGGATCGCGTGCTTCGCCTACGTGAGGGACGCCTGATTGCGGACACGCCGCTCGTTCCCGGATGAGGTAAGTGTTATCTTGATGCGCACCGGCCAGCAGGTCGGAGTCACGGCAGCCTGTTAGACTGTATCTGAGCCTGGTTGCCGGGTTGCGCTGGATGGTCTGAAGCACTGGTGCAGCTCGTGCTTCGGCCTTGCTGATCGAGGACCGACCGATCCGATGTGGTCGGACGGAGTATGAGGTTGACGCTATCCAGGGGTTAGTTTTTGACCGGCTCGATGTTTCCTGAGAGGAAGGACAACACACCATGAACACACGTTTCGACGCGACCAAGGCGCCGCGCTGGATTAGCACCGAGGCAGGGCAGTGGGCCTATGCCTCCAATCCGGAGTGGCGCCATCACGCCGATCGCGCCTTTGGGGTAGCCGAGCGCCGCCGGCTGCTCGATGAGGCCGAGCGGATGCGCCGCGCCGCCGTGACCAATAGCATCCCCACCGATGCCGCATGAGGGTAAGTTCGGAGGGCTACGCTCTCTGCAATGGGCTGGTCCTGCCTGCGGCGGCAGATGGGTCCTGGTTTTACCAGGGAGCGCCCGCTGCAGGCCGAACGAGGGGCGCGGAAACATATCTTTTCCCTGCGCCCCTAACAGTATCTCGGGTGTAGACCGGATCGTATCTCGCGCCAATTCTTCTGTTGGACAGCCCGCCTGCGCAGTATTACCGGGCCGATCAGGATGCCATAGACGTCAATCCACTATCTACAATCTGAAACGGTGTTAGCCGGGCCGTTTTACTCCCAGGATAATATTGCTCCCTCGCGGGACATACTCTCCATTCAGAATCCCCGATCCATTCTCAATCTGCGCGCTTACCACCTCGTTGTCCGCATAGCGTTCATAGCCGGGGAGCCGATCGGGTCCCTGCTCATCAACGAAAATCAGGGTAAGGCCGGGCGTCGTGCGAAGGATCTGCTCAGCCTGGTCGCGCTGCAACCCGATCACATCGGGGAAGCGCACCACATCGCCCCGGCTCACCACGATGCTTACCGTACTGCCTACGGGCACGCTCAGCCCGGCGTTGGGCGACTGGCTGATGACGAAACCGGCATCCACCTCGCGGCTGGGTTCCTCACGTACCTCGACCCGTAAGCCCTGGGCGGTCAACCGGTCGCGTGCGATCACCCCTGGAATGCGCGTCACGTTGGGCAGTTCAATCAACTGCGGCCCCAGGCTCACGGTGTAAGTGACAGGGCTGCCCGGCGGCAGCAGGCTGCCCGCCGGCACCTCCTGGCCAATCACTAACCCGATGGCGATCTCGGCGTTGTGCGCCTCTCGGCGCACGGGCTGCAACGAGACCTGGCGCAGCAACTGATCGGCCGCTTCGCCGCTGTAGTTGCTCAGATCGGGCACAACAACGGTTACCTGGGGCGTGGGCGTCGGGGTGCCGGTTTCGGGGGGCGCGGTCGGCGTTATGGTCGCGCCACCGCCATTGCTCCCGCCGCCGCCCCATCCCGCAAAGAGTTGTCCGAGGGCGCCGGTGCTGATGACGAAGATCAACCCCAGCACCCCGGCGAGTACCAGCAGACCCACCAGAAAGACCCCGCACCCGATGCCGTCCTGGCTGGGGGCGCGCGTGGGAGTGCTGCGGGGCGGCGGGATGGGCACGCGCCCCGTCGTCCCGCTGGCCGGAGGCGCCGCCGTTCGCCCGCCGCCGGCATTCTGGATGCGGGGCGGAGGACCGGCGGGGCGGGCCAGGCCGGGGGAGACCAGCGTCTCCTGCTTCGCGGCCTGATCGTAGGCTCTGAGCGCCTCAGCAAACTCCAGAGCACTGGCGGGGCGCTGCGCCGGGTCCTTGGCCAGGGCCCGCAGCACCAGGGCCTCAAGACCCGGCGGGATGGCCGGAACAAGTTGCCGTGGCGGGACAGGTGGCTCGGTAACGTGCTTCATTGCCACGGCCAGGGCGCTGTCGCCGGTGAAGGGCAGGCGACCGGTTAGCATCTCGTACAGAACCACACCCAGGGCATACACGTCGGAGAGCGGCGTGGCCGGCCGGCCCTGGGCCTGCTCAGGCGAGAGATAATCAACGGTGCCGAAGGCTATCCCGGTTTGGGTGAGGGCGGTAGACAGGGGGCTTTTCGCGACGCCGAAATCGCTGATGTGGGCCCGGCCATCGGGCGTAACGATGATATTCTGGGGCTTAATGTCGCGGTGGATCAGGCCTGCGCGGTGGGCGGCGTGCAGGCCCAGAGCGACCTGCACGGCGAGATCCACGGCGCGGGCAATGGGCAGGGGCGCCTCACGGGTTATGATCGCCTTGAGGTTCGTGCCCTCAACGTACTCCATCACCAGGTAGTGCACATCGCCATCCTGACCCACGTCGTAGACATCTACGATGTTCGGATGGGTCAGCATGGCCGCTGCCTGGGCCTCATGCCGGAAGCGGCTGAGAAAATCAGGATCGGTAAGATAGTGACTATGGGGGATTTTGATGGCAACGCGCCGGTTGAGCCGGAGATCGCGACCGGCATAGACGCGGGCCATGCCGCCTTCGCCGATCAGGCGTTCCAGTGCGTAGCGGCCATCGAGTATCGTTTGCTGCATGGACCGTTGCTACTGTATCACGATGCGGATGCCGGGGTCCGGCGCGACGACCGTATCGCCGTCGAGCAGGGCCTCCAGGACCGCCAGATTGACCACATCTTCATAGTTGTAGGCCAGCAGCGTTTCCAGCGCCGCCCGGTCGCCCTCCGCCTCGTAGCGTTGCCAGAGCCGCGGTGCGTCCCAGCCGCTGATCCCGGTGGTATCGCGGCGAATGCCGAGGTGCTGTTCCACCGCCTTCAGCCCGCCGCGCAACCCGTGCTGGCGGCAGATGTGCAGCAGGTCGCGGTGGGCATATTCGGCCCGTAGATCCGCCAGGAGGCGTTTGCGGATCACCGGGAGATCGAATCCGCTGCCATTGAACGTAACAAGGGTGGCAACCCCTTCCAGGGCACCGTACAGGTTCAGGTCAGTAACACCGCCACCGACGAGTTGGGTGGCGCCGTAGTCGGGGCGATAGATGCCGATGACGCTGATCGCGCCGGTGAAGGTCGTTTCGATGTCCAGATAGGCGCGCATCAGGTGCTCGTCTACGAAGCTCATTTCCCGCTTCATTATGGCATGGCGGGGCGTGAGCGTCAACGCGAGCTGTATACGTAACTGTTCAGACCTGGGGGAAGGTAATCTTCGGATGCCGCTGTTCGGCTGAGGAGGCGGCCACATGCGCCGCATCTGTGCTATAGTTGCAAGTACGTTGGTATCCCAGATTCGCCGATCCTGTTTTGGAGGGCCAGGGGGAGGTGTAGTCTCTCCGCACCCTCTTGCTCCACCTGCGGCGGCAGGCCAGATCCATGGCAAAAGGCTGCGTTCTCTGCTCCTTCCCGAACGGATAGGCAACAGGCCGGGCAACGCAACCTGTGGCTCAGGTGTTCCAGAACAAGAGACCCCGATGAACGTTCCACCTCCCCGTCGCGTGCTGCTTGACACGGATCCGGGCATTGACGATGCCCTGGCGATCCTTCTCGGACTGGCCTCGCCCGAAATTGATCTGGCCGCCCTTTCGGTTGTGCATGGCAATTGTACCCTGGTCGAAGCGGTGACCAACGCGCTGGCCATAGCCGGGCTGGCTGGCCGGCCGGATCTGACGGTCGCGGCGGGCTGTGACCGGCCCCTGCTACGCCCGCCGGTAACGGCGCATGACACCCATGGAACGCATGGTCTGGGCTATGCCCGTTTGCCGTGGGGTGCGGCGCAACCCGTGGCTGAGCACGCGGTGGACCTGCTGATCCGCGAGATTATGGCCGCCCCGGGCGAGGTGACCCTGGTGGCGATAGGGCCGTTGACCAACGTAGCCCTGGCGCTGCGCAAAGAGCCGCGCCTGGCCCAGGCGGTCCGCGAGTGTATCTTCATGGGCGGGGCCTTCCGCGCCGAGGGCAACATCACGCCCCTGGCCGAATTCAATGTCTTCGCCGATCCCCACGCCGCCCAGATTGTCCTCTCCAGCGGCATACCGCTGACGATCATGCCGTGGGACATCACCCGCGACGTGCGTCTGAGCCAGGGCGACGTAGACCGGCTGCTGGCGCGCGGCGGCCCGATCCCCCGTTTCATCGCCGAGGCGACTCGCTACTACATCGAGTTTCACCTGCGGGAGTTTGGCTGGGCGGGCTGCTCGATCAACGACCCGGCAGCTCTGGCGCTGGTGTGGTGGCCCGAGCTGGCGCAGACGCGAGATATCTATGTGGAGGTGGAACTGACGAGCGAGTTGACTCTGGGCAAGACAGTGGGCGATGTTGGCGGCAAGAGTGGGTGCGCGCCGAACGTGCGCCTGGTGGAGTCCTTCGACGCGACGGAGTTCGTTGCGCGTTTTCTGCGACGCATGGAGGAACTTGCCGAGCGGCTGGCGGGATAACTCCTCGCGTGTGGTGGAAGGGGTGTGAGGAAACCTGGTTTCCCCACACTTCTCCCGAATACGGAGGTGGGAGGGTCGCCCCTTCCCAGGAAGACGTTTGCTGCTACAGGCGCGCCCGCAGGGCGCCCACAAAGAACCCCAGGGCCTCGAGGCGCAGGGTGGCGCTCACCGCCAGGTAGAGCAGCATCCCGGCACCCCCGGCGATCGCCACGACAAGCAGGGCGGGCGCGGTGCCCAGAGCCGCCGCAACTCCGGAGACGGCTGCGGCCATCAGCGCGCTGGCCAGCGCCCCCTTAAACGCGGCTTCGCCCAGGCGCTGCCCGCGCAGCGGCGCCGCGCGGCTGAGTAATGCGAAGGTGATCAGGGCGTGGCCGATCCACTGGGCCGAGTTAGCGATCACCAGGGCCAGGAAGCCTGCCTGGGTGAACCAGAGCAGCGGCAGGGCCGTCAGCAGATAACAGAGAATGGCCGCGCCCTGGATCAGATTGGGCGTCAGGGTATTCTTGCGGGCGTAGAAGGCGAAGATCAGCACCTGATCCAGCGCGGCGGCGGGCAAGCCAGGCAGGTAGAGCAACAGGGCCAGGGCGGTGATGCTCGTGTCGGTGGGGCCAAAGGCGCCACGTTCAAAGACCAGGCTGGTGATCGGCGTTGCCAGGGCCGTCAGCCCCGCCGTTGCCGGCAGGATCAGCAGCAGTACGACCTTTAACCCCATCGCCAGGGTGGCCCGAAACTCCGACTCGGCGGCCACGGCGCTCTGGCGCGACAGGGTCGGCAGTACGGCCAGGGCGACCGCCGAAGCCACCAGGCCCAGGGGGAACTGGATCAGCGTAGTGGCGTAGCGCATGGTGCTGAGGGCGCCCTCGAAGCCCGAAGCCAGCCAGCGATCGATCAGCGTGCCGATGATCGAAAAGCCGATCCCCAGTGCCACCGGCGCATACAGGCGCATGATCCGCTGCACCGCGGGGTGCCCGACGCCCAGAGCCGGCTGCAGGCGCGCTCCGCGCAGGCCAGGGAGTTGCAGCGCGACCTGGGCCAGCGCGCCGATAAGGGCGCCCACCGCCAGGCTGTTGATGCCCAGTTGCTCTTGGAGCGTGACGATCCCCAGCACCACTCCCAGGTTGAAGGCCACCATCACGAAGGCCGGCAACAGAAAGCGTCGCTGGGCGTGGAGCACCGCCGTTGCCAGCCCTGAGATGCCCATCAGCAGCACCGCCGGCATCAGCAGGCGCACCAGTGGGACGGCCAGATCGCGCAGGGCGCCCTCCTGGGGGCGGGTGAGGAGCGCCACGATCAAGGGCGCCTGCCAGAGGGCCAGAGCGACGATGGCCGTCAGCGCGGCGAGGGCCATCGTCAGCACGCCCGAAACGACCCGCCAGAACTCGTCGCGGTCACCCTCGGCATACTCCGAGAACACCGGCACCAGCGCGGCGCTGACGGCTCCGGCGATCAGCATGTCGTAGATCGTGTTCGGCGCCGTCCAGGCGATCTGAAAGGCATCCACTGCCACGCCACGCCCGAAGTAGTAGGCGATGATCGGCTCACGGATGAACCCGACCGCCCGGCTGAGGATGTTCCCGACCGCAATGAGCAGCGCGGCGGAAAGAATGCCCCGTGCAGCCGCGCCGCTCTGGACGGTGTCGTTCATAGTGCCCGGCAATAAGGAGGGCGGGGAACCCAGGTTTCCCCGCACCCTTGCCTCATAAGACTTTACACGGTTTTGAGATCCTATCGCCCCCCGGCAGTGGAGACCGCCCGCCCGGTGAACTGCCCGACGAGGCGCTTAAGGGCCGCTGGCTCAGCGGCGAAGGTGGCTGGATCACGCAGGTCAACGACGCTGTGCGAGTCGATGGCGTAGCGCAGCACGTTGTCGCCCTCTACGCTTCGGGCAAAGCTGGCGATCTCCAGCATTTGCGAGCGGCTCAGATCGGTCTTGACATATCCGCGCAGGGCGCGGGTGTAGTCATCGAGGCTGGTAAGCTGTTGCAGCAAACCACGCTCGCGGATCCGTTCGAAAATCGCCATCAACACCAGTTGCTGGCGCTGGTTGCGTCCGAAGTCGCTGTCGGCGTGGCGCGTCCGGGCGTAGATCAGGGCGCGTTGGCCATCGAACACCTGGCGCCCCGGCCGGAAGCGCACCTCGATGGTGCTGTAGTCTTCGGTTGGATAGGCTGGATCGTAGATCGCTTCGGGCACGTCAACGCTAATGCCGCCGAGTTGATCGATCAGGGTCTCAAAGCCCTGGAAGTTGATCAACACGAAATTGTCAACCTTCACATCGAGCAGCCGGCTGACGGTGGCCTTGGCCAGACTGGCGCCCCCGCCCGGCCCGAAGCGCGCTTCGCCACGGGCATAGGCCGCGTTGATGCGGCCCTCGCCGCCGCCAGGGTAGGATACCCACAGGTCACGGGGGATAGAGAGCATGCTGACGCGACCACTGTCGCGTTCAATACGCACAAGTACGAGTGCGTCGGTACGCGGCGGGTTGGTATCGCCGGGCCGGGCGTCAGTGCCAAGCAGCAGGATGTTCAACGTCTCCTGACTGAGTTGAGGGGGGGGCAGGGACTCTTCCGCAGGAACAGCAGATTCCGGAGCGGCCGCCTGGGATGGCCCCGGGTCGATCTGGCCGGAGTTGCCGGTACCAGTTTGCTGAGGGGACGCCTGGTCTTCCAGAAGGCTGGCTGGCGTGTCGGGTAGCGCGATGGCGGCAGGAGTGACAATCATCGAGTCGATGTCTGCCAGAGCCTGTCGCCATTCCAGGGCGAGACGCAGCATCGTGGCTGCCACTATCAGGCTGATGAGCAGAAGGGCGCTGTATACGAGGCGCCGGAGTAAAAGGGGCATACCTCCTGATCTCCACACCAAGGTTGCAGGCATTGGCCCTTACTATACCACAGGATAGTTACGGACTAACGCGAAATCGGCTGAAATTGGACTGAGAACGGCCTCAAATCCGGTCACGGGCAGGGGCGCGGGGAAAACCGGTTCCGCCGATCTTCACATCAGCCCCACGTCGCCAGTGGCGATCACGTGGAGAGTTCCCGCCCCATCGCGCACGTGCAGGGCGCCGTTCTTACCCACGTTCTCGGCGCGGCCAGTTACCGGGCCGCGGGGTGTTTCGACCCGCACCTCCTGGCCAAGGGTCAGCAGGCGGCTGCGCCAGGCCGCGAAGAGCGCGGCCTCGTCGCCCGCCCCGAGGCGGGCGTACCAGTCGTCCAGGCGACGCAGGAAGGCGCGCAGCAGCTCCAGACGCGCCACCGGTGCACCGGCGGCGGCCGCAACGCTCGTGGCAGGGTAGTGCGAGGACTCGGGCGGCGGGGCAGCACTCACGTTGACGCCGCAGCCGATAATCGCCCAGTCGAGGCCCCGCGCGCCCAGGCTAACTTCAAGCAAGATGCCGGCGGTTTTGGCCCAGCCTGGTTGCGCCCCCGGGACGCCACCTGCGCCGTCCGGAGTTTCCGGTTCTGGCACACTGGCGCCAATGGGGAGCAGCACATCGTTGGGCCATTTGAGGGCGGGCCGCAGCGCGGTGACTGACTCGATGGCCTCACAGAGGGCCACGGCGACCATCCACACCAGGGTGACGCCCCGTTCGGGGGCCAGCCAGGAAGGGCGCAGGGCCAGCGAGGTCAGCAGCGCGGCGCCGGCGGGGGCTTCCCAGCGGCGGCCCAGGCGCCCGCGGCCGCTTGTCTGCACCTCGGCGGTGATGAGCAGCGGCCCGGGGTCCTCAGGGTGCGTAGCCAGCCACTCGCGCGCCAGATCCATGGTCGAACCGACCGTGTCGTAGCAGTGGACACTGCGAGGCAGGGTCGTGGTGCCCAGATCATGCAGGATCAGTTCGGGTGTGAGACGATCCATCTCGGTCCCTCCGCGGCTTTGCCGCATGGACGAACCCCTGCCGGCGGGTAGAGGCCCGGGGAAACCAGGATTCTCCGTTATCAGAAAACCTCAACTGCGAGGGCCACGGCTTCGCCACCACCGAGGCAGAGGGAGGCGATGCCCCGCCGTCCCCCGCGCTGTCGCAGGGCGTGGATCAGCGTCACCAGCACGCGGGCGCCACTGGCCCCGATGGGGTGCCCGAGGGCGATCGCGCCGCCGTTGACATTGACCCGATCCACGTCCAGATGACCGGCGCGGATATTGGCCACCACCTGGGCTGCGAAGGCTTCGTTCAATTCAAACAGATCGTAATCGTCCACAGTGGCGCCGGCGCGATCCATGAGCCGCTGGATGGCCAGCGGGGGCGCGGTGAAGACCTCCCGCGGCGGCACGGCGGCCTGGGCGGCGTGTTCCACCCGCGCCAGGGGCATCAGGCCCAGACGGGCGGCGCGCGATCCGCTCATTAGCACCAGTGCCGCCGCGCCGTCGGTGATGCCAGGGGCGTTGCCCGCGGTGACGGTGCCGTTCTCTTCAAAGGCGGGGCGCAGCCGGGCCAGGGCCGGCAGGGAACTGTCCCGCCGGGGACATTCGTCAGTGTCCACCATCAGTATCTGGCCCTTTGGGCCGGGCACGCTGACGGGCGCGATCTCATCGGCGAAGCGTCCGCCGTCAATGGCGGCAATGGCCCGCTGGTGCGACTGGAGGGCGAAGGTGTCCTGCTGCTCGCGGGTGACCTTGAAGGTCCGAGCGATCCACTCGGCGGCATTGCCCATATGCCGGTGCTCGAAGGCGCACCACAGGCCGTCGTGGACGGTGGCGTCAATCACTTCGCCATTGCCGAGGCGGTAGCCGTGGCGCGCGCCGGGGAGCAGGTAGGGGGCGTTGCTCATATGCTCCATGCCGCCGGCTACGATCACCTCAGCCTCGCCGGAACGGATAAGCGCCGCGCCGAGCATGACCGCCTTGAGGCCGCTGCCGCAGACCTTGTTCACGGCGAAGGCGCTCACACTGTCGGGCAGGCCGCCCTTGATCGCCGCCTGGCGCGCCGGTGCCTGACCCAGCCCCGCACTCACGACGTTGCCCATGATGCACTCGTCCACACTGGCCGGGTCGATCCCCGCGCGGCTCACGGCCGCGCGCACTGCCACGGCCCCCAGATCGGTCGCGTTGAGACTGGCGTATGCGCCGTTGAACTTGCCAATCGGCGTGCGGGCCGCGCCGACGATTACCACCTCATCCATGCTGTCCTCCTCGACGGCTCAGTGCCTATGAACCGGATGGTCCGGTTATGTTCCGGGAGGGCGCAGCCCTCCCGGCCCTCTCCTCAGGCAGGGGTGTGCCGAAACCTGGTTTGCCCACACCCGCGCAGCGAAACCATTATACTTCGCTCCGCGCGGAACGATGCATCGCTTTCGCATCGCACGTCTCGGGGTTCGCACTGGCAACCTCGGGGGAATGTGCTATAGTAAACCGAGGGCCGTCTAACGGCCTGTTCATTGTGATTCGAGAGTGCCGGATGGTCTACGAGGAGGTAGCCATGCTTGTCGGCGAGCGGATGTCGCGCCCGATTATCACCGTTACACCGGAGACGACGGTCAATGATGCCCTGCACCTGATGCGCACCGAGCGCATTCGGCGCGCGCCGGTGGTCTCCCACGGCAAACTGGTCGGGATCGTCTCGATGAAGGATCTCCTCAATGCCTCGCCCTCGCAGGCGACGACCCTGAGCGTCTGGGAATTGAACTACCTGCTCAGCAAGCTCACCGTCGATCAGATCATGACCCGCGAGGTCGTTACGATCACCGAAGATACGCCAATCGAGGAAGCGGCGCGGACCATGGTCGATCGTCGCGTCGGCGGGTTGCCGGTGGTGCGCGGCGGCGAAGTGGTGGGGATCATTACCGAGACCGATCTCTTCAAGATCTTTCTGGAGTTGATGGGCGCGCGTGATGCCGGGGTGCGCTGCGAGGTGCGCGTCCTCGACGAACCGGGCCAGCTCGCCCGCCTGACGCAGACCCTCGCCAGCGCCGGGGGCAATATCATCGCCCTTGGCACCTTTGCCGGCGAGAGCCCCGGTCATAGCACCGTGACCTTCAAGGTCGCCGGTCTGACCCCCGATGAGGTGCGCACGCTGATTACGCCCGTCGTTGAGCGGGTGGTAGATATTCGAGTGACGCATCCGTAGCCAGGTGGGGCGTGGGGAAACCAGGTTTCCCCACGCCCTGAGGGCCGCTACTCGCCGCGCATTGCCCGCCACACCTTCTCCGGGCGCAGCGGCAGGTCGAGGTGACGCACGCCAAGGTGGGCCAGGGCGTCAATCACGGCATTGGCGACGGCCGGCGTCGAGCTGATCGTCGCTGCCTCGCCTACGCCTTTCACCCCCAGGGGGTTGAGCGGCGTAGGCGTTTCGGTCTGATCCAGGGTGAAGGGTGGGAAGAAGTCGGCCCGCGGAACGGCGTAGTCCATCGGCGAGCCGCTCAGTAACTGCCCGTTCGCGTCGTAGACGACCTCTTCCAGCAGAGCCTGAGCAATGCCCTGGGCCAGCCCGCCGTGGATCTGACCGATGACGATCAACGGGCTGATGCGCGGGCCGCAGTCGTCCACGGCGACGTAGTCGCGGAGGCGCGTTTCGCCGGTCTCGCGGTCAACTTCCACCACGGCGACGTGCGCGCCGAAGGGGTAGATCAGATCCGGCGGGCGGAAGTACTCGGTGGCTTCCAGGCCGCAGTCAATCTCGGCAGGCAACTTGCGGCTGTAGGCCCGCGCGGCGATCTGAGCCAGCGACACGGCCCGCCGGGGCGCGCCGCGCACCCGGTAGCAGCGCTCGCACAGCTCGATCTCCTCGGGATCAACGTCGAGCATCAGCGCGGCGATCCGGAAGGCCTTGTCGCGCACCCGATCGAGCGCGCGCATCAGCGCCCCGCCGCCGACAGCCAGGGAGCGCGAACCCATTGTGCCGATGCCCATCGGCGTGGTGGCCGTGTCGCCGTGGCGCACGACGATGGCGTCGAAATCCACGCCAAGGCGATCGGCGACGATCTGGGCGAAGGTGGTGGCCGTGCCCTGCCCGTGGGGCGAAATGCCGGTGCTGACGGTCACTGCGCCCCCCGGTTCGACCTTCACCTGGGCGCTTTCGTAGGGGCCGAAGCCGCACATTTCCACGTAGCAGGCGATGCCGATCCCCAGCAGTGCCGTCGCCGGGTCGGCATCGGTGCGTCGGCGAGCCTGTTCGTGGCGCAGTTCGGCGTAGCCTGCCCGCTCCAGGGCCTTGCTCAGCGCCCGGTCGTACTCGCCGCTGTCGTAGGTCAGCCCGGTGGGCGTTTTGTAGGGAAACGCCTCGGGCGGAATGAAGTTGCGGCGCCGTACCTCCGCCGGATCGAGCCCGAGTTCCGCGGCCACCAGGTCAACGGCGCGTTCGATGTAGTAGGCCGCCTCGGGCCGCCCGGCCCCGCGGTAGGCCGCGACCGGGGTGGTGTTGGTGTAGACGCTGATGGCCTCCAGGTCCACATTGGGGATGGCATACACGCCAACGCCCATCGCCGTGGTTAGATCGGGGAGACCGGGAGCGAGGGGATAGGCGCCGAGGTCGGCCACGATGCGCATACGCAGCGCGGTGATGGTTCCATCGGCGGCGGCGGCGGCCTCGAGGTCGCAGATCTGGGCGCGGCCATGGGTGGTGGCCAGCATGTGCTCGAGGCGGGTTTCGACCCAGCGCACCGGGACGCTGAGGCGCAGTGCCAGGGCCGCACAGAGATGCTCTTCGGGATAACTGCCGATCTTTACCCCGAAGCCCCCGCCGACGTCGGGGGCAATCACCCGCACCTGATTTTCGCTGAGCCGCAGCACCATCGCCACCTCGCCCCGCACCTGGTGGGGGGTCTGTGTGCTGGAGTAGAGCGTGAGGCCACCCGTAGCCGGATCGGGGGCGGCCAGCACGGCCCGCCCCTCCAGCGGGAAGCCGGCCAGGCGCTGGTTGCGCATCCGTTGCCGCACCACCACGTGAGCTGCGGCAAAGGCCGCCTCTACATCGCCCCTCTGCCGCCGGCGGCGGTGATCCACATTGTCCGGGAGCCCCTCGAAAACCAGCGGCGCGCCGGGGGCCAGGGCCTGCAACGGGTCACTGACCACCGGCAGCGGCTCATAGTCCACCTCGATGGCCTGAGCGGCGTCAAGCGCCGTGGCGTAGCTGGCAGCGACCACGGCGGCGACGGCCTCACCCGCGTGGCGCGCGCGCTCGACGGCCAGCACGTGGCGCACCCGCCCGGTGTAGACCTCGCCGCCACTTTCGCCGCCCTCGCCGGAACTGGCCAGTGGCAGCGGCTCGCACACGGCCAGCATATCGCGGCCCGTAACCACCGTGACCACGCCAGGCATGGATCGCGCGGCGCTGGCGTCAATGCCGCGGATGCGCGCGTGGGCGTAGGGGCTGCGCACCAGCGCCACGTGGAGCATCCCGGGGAGCTTGAGATCGGCGACGTAGGCGCCGGCGCCGCGGATCAGGCGCGGATCTTCCTTGCGCTTCACCGTGGCGCCCATCAGGGTTGCGGGGGCCATGGGCGGGTTGTGCCTTTCGTTTCGAGGGAAGCGATCGCTGTGCAGGTATCGTACCACGAAGGCGCAAGGATCACCAGAATGCGAGAGGGTTTGGAACAGGGCCTCTGCAAGGTCCGCAGGACAAACCACCAACACATAATACCAATTCCCTAGGAGGTCATCGCAAGCTCGGTCTGCACCAGGTAGGGGTAGCCACTGAGTGATTGCAGTCGCTCGGGAGTGTAGGTCGCAAGCACGGCTTCGAGTTCGTCCTGCAAGCAGTCGAGATGTGCAAA
>CAKZSI010000006.1 GCA_937918935.1 uncultured Chloroflexales bacterium
GGCTCGTTTTCAACCATTGGGAGAGGCGGGCAACCCGGGGTTCCCCGCGCCCCCGCCCCCCGGGAGGACCGCGCCCGCCCGGGACGGCTCGTTTTCAACCATTGGGAGAGGCGGGCAACCCGGAGTTCCCCGCGCCCCCGCCCGCCGAAGGGCTGCGCCCGCCCGGGAACACCTTCTACCCTCTCATGGGCGGGCGCGGGGAGGCTAAGCCTCCCCGCAACCTCATTTCCGCCCGCGGCGGCAGACCGGTCCAGATTTCACCGGGGCGCGCGCCCGCCGCGGGTGGAACCAACGGATCGCGGAGGGCTGCGCCCTGCACACTTCCCCGCCGCAGCGGAAACTCACGCACTGGCCGGGTAGACCCGCAGGTGCTGCGGCGGCAATTCGACGGGGATCGTCATGCCCGCGCTGATGACCGCTTCGGAGGAGTGCTCCGGCGGCATATAGGCAATCATCGGGGCTTCGTGGCCCAGGCGCAGGTGCAGGCGGTAGAATGGCCCGATGAACTCAATCTCCTCCACCCGCGCCCAGAGCACATTGACGGCCTGCCCGTTGCGCGCGACCTGCACCTGCTCGGGACGGATCGCCAGTGTCACCGGCTGACCGGCGGGCTGTTCGAGGCCATAGCCCAGTTCCAGGACGGTATCCTGGAACCTCACCCGATGGTTGCCACACGCCACCGCCGGCAGGAAATTCATTAACCCCACAAAGTCAGCCACAAAGGGCGTCGCCGGCTGGTGGTAGATGACCTCGGGTTCACCCACCTGCACAACCCGGCCCCGCTCCATCACCACCACGCGGTCGGCCATAGTCAGAGCTTCTTCCTGATCATGGCTGACCATCACCGTAGTAATGCCAAGCTGGCGCTGCAGGCGGGCAATCTCGATGCGCAGGTTGGCGCGCACCCGCGCGTCCAGCGCCGAGAGCGGCTCATCAAGCAGCAGCAGACCGGGTGAAATCGCCAGGGCGCGTGCCAGCGCGACGCGCTGCTGTTGGCCGCCGCTCAGTTGCGCAGGGTAGCGGGAAGCGTACTCCGGCAGGCCCACCAGTTCCAGCATCTCCGCCACGCGGGCGCGGATCTTCTCGCGGGGTTCGCGCCGGTTCTCCAGGCCATAGGCGATGTTTTGATAAACGGTGAGATTAGGAAACAGGGCATACGACTGAAAGACGATGCCGAAATTGCGTCTGGACGGGGGCAACCGCGTCACATCCTGCCCGACCTGGATGATCCGCCCGGCGCTCGGCTCTTCCAGCCCGGCGATGATCCGCAGGAGCGTGGTCTTGCCGCAGCCGCTCGGCCCCAGCAAGAACACAAACTCCCCCTCGCCGATCGCGAGGGTGACATCATCGAGGGCCACGGTACGGTCGAAGCGTTTGCTGACGTGGTCAATCTGTAAGTAGGCGTGGGCCATGTCGGTTTGGACACAGGTAGTACTACAACGAGATTTCGTCTCGGCGGGGGTTAGAGGGGCCTGCGGCCCCCGAGGACCTCCCTTGCCTCCCCCCGCGAGGAGATGTTTCCGGGAGGGCGTGGCCCTCCCGGACCCTGCCACGGGCAGAGGAATGGGGAAACCCGGTTTCCCCATCTCAGGGGCACATTATTTTGGCTCGGACTTGGTATCGTAACGCCGCATCCACTCCGTCAGGACCCGATCGCGGTTGGCGGCGGCCCAGTTGAAGTCGTTGGCGATCAACTGCCTGACCGGGTCAGGCGGGTAGCCTTCCGGCACGCCAACCGTGGTTTCGGCGGACGTGACGGGGTAACTGGCGGCGTATTTGATCATCACCTCGTCACTGATGGCCCAGTCGAGGAAGGTGCGAGCTGCGGGCTTGATACTGGCCTTCTTGACCAGGGCATTGGCCTCGATATCCCAGCCGGAGCCTTCGGTGGGGAAGACCGGCTCGATGGGCTGACCATCGGCCTTCTGCTTGATGGCGCGGTAGTCGAACGAAACGCCGATCACCGTCTCGCCGGCGCCGGCCATCTTGCAGGGCTTGGATCCGGAGTGGGTGTAGGCGGCGATGTTCTCGTGCAGGGCATCGAGGTACTTCCAGCCCTCCTCTTCGCCCATCATTTGTAGAATGGCCGAGACCGACAGGTAGCCCGTGCCGGAGGAGTTCGGGTTCGGCATGACGATCATGCCGCGGTACACCGGGTTGGTGAGGTCCTTCCAACTCGCAGGCATGGGCAGACCCCTGGCGGCCAGTTCGACGGTATTGACGCAGAAGGCCGAGAACCAGGCGTCAATGCCCACCCAGTGGGGCGGGTTAGCGCTGTCGCGGAAGTTGACGCGGATCTTCTCCAGGCCGGCAGGGGCGTAAGGTTCAAGCATCTGCTGCTGATCAGCCAGCAGCAGACTGGAAGCAGCCAGGCCCCACACCACATCGGCCTGCGGATTACCCTTCTCGGCCAGCAGCCGGGCGGTAATCACGCCGGTCGAGTCACGCACGATGTTGACCTTGATGTTGGGGTACTTCTCGTTGAAGAGCGGAAGATACACGGCAATCTGATCGTCTTCCAGGGCCGTATACACGGTGATTTCGCCAGACGTGGCATCACTCGCCGCGCCACCGCCAGCAGCGCCGCCACCGCCACCACACGCCGAAAGCAGCACGCCGAACACCAGCAACACCAACCCGAGGCTCCTGAACATACCCCTCTCCTTCCAGGCACAGCGGTTCCGCACAGGCAGGCATGAAGCAGTAGGATGCACCTACTACCCTAGCGCCAGAAGGTTAAGCGGGTATAAAATGAATATTAAGTAACAACTAAGATTCAGGTGAGCAACCACACGTTGATGACGAGAGCAAAGAGGGTCCACGAGAGCGCGGCCCTCGTGGACCCTCCCGTAGGGGACGTGTGTTCACCACAGCCTTTTGTTGGGAGCGTACTGTTCTGTAAACGGAATTTTTCGCTACCCCCCTCCCCCCCAACCCTCCCTTGCCGGGAGGGCGCCCGGCGCCTCCCCCCGATGGGGAGAAGCTGGGCGGGCGGAGAAACCAGCAAACTTACAGACCAGTATGGCCCTTGTGGAGCTTCCTGAGCCTGGCCCGGTTTCCAGCGCTACTCGTCGAGCGCGACCATCACATCGGTGGACTTGACGACCACGCGCACCTTGCTGCCGACGGCCAGTCCGAGGCTACGCACCGAACCAAGCGTGATCAGGGAAACGACCTCCTCGCCGCTATCGAGCCGCACTACCACCTCGGCCATCACCGCGCCCTCGGTAATCTGCGCCACGGTTCCCGGGAACTGATTGCGCGCGCTCAACCGCATCACACACCTCCTTGCTTACGGCGCTTCGACCCGTTGTCGAAGCCATCCCTTCACGATCAACAGAACCAGAAAGGCCACGCCGAGGAGCACCAGCGCAAGCACGATCGCCAGTTGGAGGTTGCGCTCGAAGCCCGAGTAGATCGCCAGCGGCATGGTCTGGGTGGGCCCGGCCAGGTTTCCTGCGAAGATAGCGATAGGGGTCGTGGTCGCCTCAGCCGGTGTCGGGGCGCTCAGGAAAGTTGCCGCTCCTCCGCCACAGGCGGAGAGGAACACGAGCATCGCAAGCATCAGCCAGGGCCACATGTGGAACCAGGCGACCCTCCCTTCATACACCAGCACATTCGTCAAACCACTGCAATGCAGCCTCCAATTGCCCGATGCGATAGCGCAGCACCAGCCAGTCATAGCTCCGCTCGCGTTCGAGTGCTGCCGCGCGCTCCTTAAGCTTTGCCAGCAGGTCTGTGGTCATGGCGCGCTGAGCCTCGATAAGCATGTGCGTCGCCAGGGCGCCATCCTGCCAGGCAAAAAAGAGCTTGGCCAGAAACTCTACGCGAACGTCGCGCCCGTGTTCTACCGGCTGTCGCAGCCACACCGCAAAGACTCGCGCTCCTTCCGGCGTGAGCTGCCAGAGCTTGCGTGGCGGGCGGGCGCCGCGCGCCTCGAGGGTAGCCGTGAGCAAACCGTCCTCTTCGAGACGGTTGAGCATGGCGTAAAGCAACCCCTGTTTAACCTGCCACACCAGGCCCAGACCCTGGCCGGCGCGCAGGCGCTGATAGATCTCGTAGCCATGCATGGGTCGTTCACGGACAAGGCCGAGTAAGGCGTACTCAACACTGAGCGGCTGACGCACCATCGGCACGGGACTGTCTCCGGATTATTATTCGTGTATTACTCAATCTTTGAGTATTTGTAGCCTATCATGTATAATACGATGCGTCAATCCCGGCGCGACATTTACCAGGACTGATACGAACTCCGCCTCCCGCGGCGAGGTCTGGGGCGTCCAGACCGCCCGAGAGGGGGTGCAGCATAATGTTTTGCACGCAACTCGTGCGCCCGTGACCCTGCCGGCAACGGTCGTGCATCTCCGGGCGTCTATGACAACGTCCATGCCGTAGGGTTTCTCACCCCCGCCGTCGGATGGACTGGTCGTCGTGGCCGTAGGGGTGGCTGTAAGGACCGCCCCTACGCCCGACAGGATATCATAACTGAGGAATGCGCGCGTACGCTCCTGGGCCAGACGCCCCTACGCCCGACGGGATATCTTAGAGGCAGAAGAGCCGCTTCCTCTTATGATCACCTGATTGAGCACACGGTACACTTCTGCTGGACATCAAGCCCTATGTGCCCCCCCGGTTTGATGATCGCGCGGAGGCGCGCATCGGCTGGTTCGCCGGGAAGATCCACCATACCGCTCAGGCGCGTTCAAGCGGGCAGCCAGGCTTGCTCTCGGCAATGGACACAATCAATCAATGAAGGAGGCTCGCTATAGCCAACGCACCAGAAGAATACGCGGATGCCCTGCCCACGACTCGCGGCCACGGGCGGCCCTGGTACGCCTTCGGCATCGCTATTCCCATCGGGGTGCTGGGCGGCCTGATCGGTCTGGGCGGGGCCGAGTTTCGCCTGCCGGTGCTGGCCGGGCCGCTGGGCTACGTGGCGCGGCGCGCAGTGGCGCTTAACGTGGCGGTCAGCCTGATCACCGTGCTCGCCGCGCTTGCCATCCGCGGGCGCACGTTGAGCTTCGCCCCCCTTACACCCTTGCTGCTGCCCATGGGCGCGATGATCGCCGGGGCCCTGATCACCGCCTTCATCGGTACGGCCCTGGTCGGGTGGCTGCCGAATGAGAGGCTGGAACGGGTGATTCTGGTCTTCCTGCTGATTATCGGGAGTCTGCTGATTATCGAGGGCCTGCTGCCGGCGCAGGCGCCGGCGCTGGCGCCCGACGATCCGCTCTGGCGTGTGGTTACGGGCGTGCTCTTCGGGCTGGTGATCGGCCTGGTCAGCAGCATGCTGGGCGTGGCAGGGGGTGAGTTGATCATCCCGACCCTGATCTTTGCTTACGGCGCGGAGATCAAGGTCGCCGGCTCGGCGAGCCTGTTGATAAGCCTGCCCACGGTGCTGATGGGCGTCGTTCGTTATCTTGGCCAGGGCGCTTACCAGACGCGGCACGACCTGCGCGAGACCATTGCGCCGATGGGGGCCGGCTCGGTGATCGGCGCGATCATCGGCGGGTTGCTGGTGGGCATCGCCCCCTCGGCGATCCTGAAAATCGGGCTGGGCATCATTCTGATCTGGTCGGCGAGCCGGATTTTTTACCACCGCCGAGGGTGATACGATTTGAGATTTGAGATTTTGGATTTTCGGCTATTATTATGTCAGGCCGGGTGCATTGAAGAAAGGGTTCCTCCAATGCCACAATTCCGCTGGCGCTGGCCCTGGTGCTGGCTACTGTTCTTGCTCACCGGGTGCAGCGGTCTGGCGCCTCTGCCAACTGCCACGCCGCCATTGCCCCCGCGACCGCCGATCGTTCCGCTCAACCGGCTCACCGGGCAGCCCCTGGCCGGCCCGCTGCTCCCCCTGACCCCCGCCAACGCCGCTCAGGCCGTTACGCTGGCCACGCTCGGCGGGATTGGCAGGCTGCGGGCGGCTTTCTGGCTCGATGATGGGCGCATCGCCCTTTCCACCGATCTGGGTCTGGCCATCTTCGAACTGGCCACCAGCCAGATCGGCCCCCTCTTCGGTCCTCAGCCACCGTTGCTGGCCGCCGGCGCTCTGCCCGACCAGCGGCTCCTGCTGCGGAGCTTCGATCCTCAGGCGCCGCTGGAGGAACTGCTGATCTGGGACGTAGCCGCGGATCGTGCTACATCCACACCCATCCCCCTCATGACGCACCTGACCATCGCGCCCGACGGCGCACTCCTGGCCCTCCACACTGCCCGAATCGAACAGGTTGGGAGCACCTCGAACTCGATCGTTGCCTCGGATGGACGCCTGGTCATCATCGACACCCAGGGCCGCGAGGTACGCACGCTGACTGACCCTTCCGCCGGGGCCGTCGCTTTCTCCGCTGACGGGCGCCTCCTGGCCGTCGGGCGGGCAGACTTCGCCACCCTGCCAGCGGCGCTCAGCGTCGCCGTGGTGGACCTGGCTTCGGGCGCCACCAGCCAGACGCTCACCGGTATCGCCTATCAGGTCGAAAAGCTGCTCTTTGTTCCTGGCGCTCCGCTGCTAATCGTGCAGGAGAATGGCGGCGGGACCGGCCTGTGGGACGTGGGGAGCGGCCAGAAGCTTCGCGACCTGGGGAAGCTGGCCGAAGTCGCCGTGGCCCCTGACGGAAGCCAGGTCGCGGCAATCGAGGGCGCGGTCGTGCGCCGCTGGGGCCTGCGGGAGTGGCGCGAGCTGCCGTCGCTCGCCGTGCCCGCCGAGGTCGCGCCCGGACTTGCGGGGGCCTCGCTGGCCTTTGCCCCTGATGGCGCGCATCTCATGGCGGTTGGCGCCGAGCGACTGGCGGTCTGGGACATAGCCGCGCCCGGTGCGCCGCCCGTGGTTCGGGCCTTCACCGCCG
>CAKZSI010000007.1 GCA_937918935.1 uncultured Chloroflexales bacterium
CGCCCCGGCCCGGTGGGGCAAGCGGGCGTCCCCACGCCCCGGCCCGGTGGGGCAAGCGGGCGTCCCCACGCCCCGGCCCGCCGGGCAGGCGGGTTTCCCCACGCCCCCGGCCCGGTGGGGCAAGCGGGCGTCCCCACGCCCCGGCCCGGTGGGGCAAGCGGGCGTCCCCACGCCCCGGCCCGGTGGGGCAAGCGGGCGTCCCCACGCCCCGGCCGGCGGGGCAAGCCGGCGTCCCCACGCCCCGGCCCGATGGGAACCGGTCTCATAGCGTGCCAGCCGCGTAGCCCGTGGCAATCGCCACTCCTTCCAGGCAGCCTTCGCGGATGGGGTCGTAGCCAGCGATGGCGCCCCCGACGACCGCAACATTGGCATAGACTAGGCGCCCGGCGGCATCGAGCGGTCGCAACTGGCCATCCACGGCGATGCCGGCGCTGAAGACGGGGTGGCCCGCCGGGTCGAGGAAGCGCCGGGCGAACCAGCCGGCGCGCCCGTTGGGAGCGCGCACCGGCAGGCCCAGGGCCGTCTCGCGCAGCTCGCCCTCGGGGGTAGCGCGCAGACCGCCCCCGGCCAGGCCCCCCGTCGCCAGCACCCAGCGCCGCGCGGTGTGGCGCTGCTCGCGAGCGGCCGCCTCGGAGTATACCGCCTCCAGGGTCGTGTCGCGCCCCTCGCCCCGACGGACGAAGGCCCCCAACTGGGTGCGCCCGCCCAGGCGCAGCAGGGCCTCTTCCAACACCTGGTAGAGACGCATACCCGGCACAGAGGGCGGCAGGGTGGGGATTTCAAAGATCAGCGCCCCGGCATGCGCCTGGAGATCGCGCACCACTTCTGTTGCGTGGCGCAGGCCCAGGACGGCGGGCAACCCCACCCGCGCGTAGCCGCCGCGACGCACCTCGGCGGCCAGTTGCCGGCCTACCTCGGTCCGGAACTCCACCGTCTCAAACAGCCGCGCCAGGACCAGCGGATCGAAGCCCTGCCGGCGGCCGCTCGGCGGCAGGGTGAGGTAGCAGCTATCGGCGGGGAAGCCCTGGGCGCGCAGGTTGGCCGCCGCCAGGGGTGGAAAGAAGTCGCGCAACTCGGGGAAGCCGGCGATCAGCGTCGGGCGGCCATCGGCGAGTTGCCGCGACTCGCCGGCGACCATGGTGGCCGGGGCCAGGGTGGTGGGACGCAGCGCGCCCAGGGCCGTGGGGAGTAGCAGGCGCTGGTGGAGGTTGCCCGCCAGGGGATAGGCGGCGTCGGCGCAGAGCGCCCGCAGGCGCGCGATACCCGCTTCCAGCGCCCGCGTCCCCGCGAGGGTGTAGGGATGGTCCGGGCGCTCGACTGTTAGGCGTTCCACCGCGGCCAGGGGGTTGGCGTCACCGGCCAGAAGATCAATCTGGCCCGAGGCCCAGTGGGTCGCGCCATGGCCCTTCGCCAGCACCAGCACGCGCTCGCCCTGCCCCGCGCGTCCGAGGGCGGCTATCAGGCCGGCGAGGCCAGCGCCGATGACGATGGTATGGTAGTGCATCGTTTACGATTTTGGATTGCTGTATATAGGGTTTTAATCTGGATCTGGTGATGGTGCGTACCACAAGCTCCCCGCGGGCGGGCGGGGTATTCCCGAAAAGGCTGCGCTCACCCCGGCCCGTCCCTCTGGCAGGGGCGTGGGGAAACCAGGGTTCCCCGCGCCTCACTCGGTTGCCACCGCGGGATGCTCGGTGACCAGACCGCCGCCAGGTTCGGTGAATGGCGCCAGGTGCTGCGCGCCGAGCACGCCCAGGTAGATCAGTTCATCGAGGCGCGCCTGGCGCACCTGATCGCCCCAGAGCACCGGGAGCAGGCCCTTCCAGCGGGCCTGGAGCATGTGCAGCACGGCCCGGTTGGCGTGGGCATGGCTGAGCCCGGCGGCATGGCGCCGCTCGTAGAGCAGGGCCGCAGCGCGGTACACGCACCAGCCCCCCTGACATGGCCCCATACCCAGGCGCACATCGCGGCGCAGATCATCGAGGTTCTTCGCACCACTGTCAATCGCCGCCAGCAGCCGTGCGCGAGTCACCAGTTCGCACTCGCAGATCAGGTCCCCGTAGGCATGCCTGGCCTCTACTGCGGCCAGGGACTTGCCGAGCCAGTAGTGGCGCGTGCCGCCGGAGGCTACAGGAGGGCCGTGATGCTCGAAGGGCGGTACCGGCAGCGTCTCCGTAGCCGTGCGGCAGGGCCGGGTGTTGCCGAGACGGCGAGCGATCAGATTGACCGTCTCCTCGGCCATGAGGCGGTAGGTGGTCCACTTGCCGCCGACGATGGAAACGATCCCGCCCACCCCATCGCGGGTTTCATGGTCAAGCAGCTTGAAGGTGCGCGGAATATCACGATCGCGCACCGCCTCACTCTCCCGGTACAGCGGGCGCACCCCGGCCCAGGCCCGCAGGGCGCGATACTCTTTGAAGCGTGGGACGAGTTTCTCGCCCTCATCGAGCATGAGGTGTACTTCCTTGGGCTCGATACGGTAGACATCGGGGTCGGGCACGAGCACATCGGTGGTGCCAATGACCGCGACAGTGTGAATGGGCACGAGGATGTCGCCGTCGTCGGGCAGTTTGCAGCGATTGATGACCGTGTTGACCATACGGTGGTTCATTGCCACCATCGTGCCCTTGCCGGCCACCACTGTCACCGTCAGGCCAGCCATGCCCGCGATCCTGCCCGCCCAGGCGCCGGTGGCGTTCAGCACGCAGGCACAGGTGATCCGCTTGAGCGCCCCATCGCGCAGGTCCTCAGCCACGGCGCCCACGACGCGGTCACCCACGCGGATCAGGTCCACAACGTGGTGGTAGGTCAGGATCTCCGCGCCGGCCTCACGGGCGGCGAGGGCCACCGAACGGGCCGCCAGGAAGGAGTCGGCGGCACCGTCGGGCACCTCGAAGACCCGCGACATGCGCGGATTCAGCAGCGGCTCGCGGCGCAGCATCTCGGTGAGGCTGATCTCGGTCACGGGCACGCCGGCACGGCGACAATTGGTGACGAACACGTCCCCATAGGCCGGGTCATCCCAGGGCGTGGCGACGAAGAAGCCCGAGGTGTCCTCGATGCAGTGGGGCATGATCCGGCGCAGAATGGCATTCTCGCGGGCGCACTCGCTGGCCGACCGGGGGTCCTTCGTCACATAACGGCCCCCGGAGTGCAGCAAGCCGTGGTAGCGTCCGGTAGTGCCGTGGGTCAGATCGCCCTTTTCGACCAGGACGGTACGTATGCCGCGCAGGGCCAGATCCAGGGCGCAGCCCAGGCCGGTGGCGCCGCCGCCAATGACGAGGACATCGGTTTCGATGGGTTGCATGGTGTTCCTGTTGCTCCTGCGGCTGCCCCGCGCGACGATGGGATAGTAGCCCTGGAGGGCCAGACGCTCCCACACCCTCCTATCGGGCGGGGGTCAGGGGGTTGGGGGGAGAGGGTTACGGCTCAAAGGTGCGTATAACAGCCTTCTTCCAGCCCTGGTACAAAAGATCGCGCCTGTGGGCGTCCATCCGGGGATGCCAGGTGCGATCCACGCTCCAGTTGGCGCGCAGTTCATCGAGATGCCGCCAGTAGCCTACCGCCAGCCCGGCGGCGTAGGCCGCGCCGAGGACGGTGGTTTCGATGATGCTCGGGCGCACGACCGGCACGTTGAGGATGTCGGACTGGAACTGCATGAGCAAATTGTTGGCCACCATGCCCCCATCCACCTTCAAGGCCGACAGGCGCACCCCCGAGTCCTGTTCCATCGCGTCCACCACGTCGCGCACCTGGTAGGCGGCGGCCTCCAGCGCGGCGCGGGCCAGGTGGCTCTTGTTGACGTAGCGGGTCAGGCCAACGATCACCCCGCGCGCGTCGGAGCGCCAGTAGGGCGCGAACAGGCCCGAGAAGGCGGGCACGAAGTAGACGCCGCCGGTATCCTCCACCAGGCTCGCCAGGGCCTCCACCTCGGCGGCGGAGGTAATCAGGCCCAGGTTGTCGCGGAGCCATTGCACCAGGGCGCCGGTGATGGCAATCGAGCCTTCCAGGGCGTACACCGCCGGCGCGTCGCCGAATTGATAGCCGACCGTGGTGAGCAGGCCGTGCCGTGAGACGACCGGCGTCGTACCGGTGTTGAGCAGCAGGAACGAGCCGGTGCCGTAGGTATTCTTGGCCTCGCCGGGGGCGTAACAGGTCTGGCCGACCATAGCCGCCTGCTGATCGCCAAGCAACCCGGCCACGGGCACGCCCTCCAGCAGATCGGTCGCGTAACCGTAGACCGTACTGCTGGGCATGATCCGGGGCAGCATGGCCCGGGGGATGCCCAGGAGGCGCAGGATCTCCTCATCCCAGTCGAGGGTGGCCAGGTCCATCAGCATGGTGCGGGAGGCGTTGGTCACATCGGTAACATGCACGCCGCCACGGGGGCCGCCGGTGAGCCACCAGGTCAGGAAGGTGTCAATCGTGCCGAAGATCAGGTCGCCCGCCTCGGCGGCGGCGCGTGCCCCGGTGACATTGTCGAGGATCCAGGCAATCTTGGGGCCGGAAAAGTAGGTCGCCAGGGGTAATCCGGTCCGGGCGCGGAAGCGGTCCTGACCGCCAGCGCGGGCCAGTTCCTCGACCAGGGGCGCGGTGCGGGTGTCCTGCCACACCAGGGCGTTATGGACCGCCTGGCCCGTATGGCGGTTCCAGACCAGCGTGGTTTCGCGCTGGTTGGTCACGCCGACGGCGACGAGATCGCGGGCGGTCAACCCGCCGTTCTGGAGCGCGCCACGGACCACGGTGCGGGTGCGCTGCCAGATCTCCTCCGGGTCGTGCTCGACCCACCCCGGCTGAGGGTAGATCTGCTGGTGCTTGCGCTGATCGGAAGCGATCAGATTTCCGCTGCGGTCAAAGATCATGCAGCGCGTGCTGGTAGTGCCCTGGTCAATCGCGGCGACAAACCTTGACATAGACCCTCGTTCTGTTTAACCGATCCGTGGAGATGTGGAGCACGTGTCAATCTGGCCTTCAGCTCCACCGCTCCACACCTCCACATCACCGGTCACCGGAAGGATGGAGCATCACCCTGCGTCACGGCCCTCAACCACATCGAGCAAGGCCCGCGCCATCAGGCAGGCCGAGGTCGCTCCGGAGTCCTGGTGGCCGATGGAGCGTTCGCCCAGGTAGGAGGCGCGGCCCCTGGTGGCGCGCATCGGAATGGTGGCGCGCATGCCCTCCTCGCACGCCGCCACGGCCTTTCGCAGGGCGATGAGGGGATCCTCGTCCGCCTCTATGCCTTCCTTCATCGTCTCCACAAACGGGGCGATGGCGTCAACCATCGTCTTTTCGCCCCGCGTCGCCTTGCCCCGCGCCTCAACGCCCTGCAGCGCCGCTTCCAGGGCATGCGCAAGTTCGTAGGAGCTGAGTTGAAAACGGTCGGCGGTAGCCGCTCCGGCGCGGATGAACGCCGTGCCATACAACGGCCCGCTCGCGCCGCCCACCGTCGAGACCAGGGTCGTGCCCACGGTACGGAGGATCGAACCAATGTCGCGGCCAGTCAGCGTGGGGAGTTTGCTCATCACCGCACTGAAGCCCCGGTCCAGGTTCACACCGTGGTCGGCGTCGCCAATCGCCGCGTCCAGTTCGGTGAGATAGTCTCGCTGCTCCTTGATGCGGGCGGCAACCACTTCAAGAAACTTCAGTACACAATCGGACTCGATCTGCATGGAAGCCACTCCTCTGTGGAACCATCAGCCGTCCATGCGCTTCGCGCACGCTAACGATGTTAAAGAGAGGGGCGTTCTGGGAGGGCGCAACCCGCCCGGACCCTTCCCGCGGGCGGGGTGTGGGGAAACCAGGTTTCCCGATGAACTACATACCCCGCCGGAGCGCGGGGGTCAACACCGGCGCGTCCCATAGCCTGGTCAACTCATCATCGAGCTTGAGCAGGGTAAACGAGCAGCCCGCCATTTCCAGCGAGGTGATGTAGTTGCCCACCAGGCTCCGGCTGATGGTGATGCCCTCACCGGCGAGGAGCTTGCTCAACTCATGGTACATCACGTACAGCTCGATCAGTGGCGTGCCACCCATGCCGTTGACAAAGGCCAGGACCTGATCGCCGCGCCGGAAGGGCAGATCCTCCAGGATGGGCCGGGCCAGCAGTTCGGCGATCGCGGCGGCGGAGGCAAACTGCTGGCGGGTGCGACCTGCTTCGCCGTGGATGCCGATGCCGATCTCCATCTGGTCATCGGGCAGGTCAAAGGTAGGCCGGCCAACGTGGGGCACGGTACAACTGGTGAGGGCCATACCCATCGAACGCCCCTGAGCGTTGACCTTCGCAGCGATACGCTGGCATGTCGCCAGATCGGCGCCGGCCTCGGCGGCTGCCCCGGCGATCTTCTCCACCAGCACCGT
Source organism: uncultured Chloroflexales bacterium (assembly GCA_937918935.1). Lineage (GTDB taxonomy): Bacteria > Chloroflexota > Chloroflexia > Chloroflexales > Chloroflexaceae > JACAEO01. The sequence continues at coordinate 6,358 of CAKZSI010000007.1, forward strand.
CACCCCCACTCCGCGCCGGCCAGCGGTGTAGAGACTATCGCGCACCGCGACATCGTCGTTGGTCACCACCGAGGCCACCGGGAGGCCCTCGGCGGCGGCCAGTTCGGCGGCCAGTTCAAAGTTCATCACGTCGCCGGTATAGTTCTTCACGATAAAGAGGATACCGGCATCGCCGTGGACGGCGCGGGCCGCGGCGAGCATCTGGTCGGGCACCGGCGAGGTGAAGATCGCGCCAGGACAGGCCGCGTCGAGCATCCCCTTGCCGACGAACCCGCCGTGCAGCGGCTCGTGGCCGGAGCCCCCGCCGGAGACGAGCGCCACCTTGCCCCGCACCGGCGCATCGGCGCGCACGATGTAGTCGGGGTCAACATGCACCCGCAGCAGGTCCGGATGCGCCGCGGCCATGCCCGCCAGCGCCTCCCGAACGACGTTCTCGGGAGCATTGATCAGCTTTTTCACTGTGGCTATCTCCCCTGGTGTAGGCGTAGGGTCGGGAATCAAGTTATGACGGACATCAGTTGAGTGTAACGTAACGTCAATAACGCTGGCGAACAGGCATCGTGGGCCGGCGACAATGGCACGTGTGGCGGACGTAACCCATCGCCGTCCGCCAGTTCAACCATGATTCGGAGATTCAGCCATCATCGTCAACCCCCTCAATCAAGCGTCCAATCTGCTGTCGCAACAACGAAACCTCCTGCGTCGCCGTCACCCAGACAATGCGCCAGTCTACAGCAAAATACTCGTGTACGGCGATATTACGGAAAGCTACGATGTCCGGCCAGGGGATTTCGGAATGTGCTTCACAAAAAGCGCGGGGTAAACGAGCGGCTGCCTCTCCTATGACGATGAGTTTCTGCAGCACGGCGCTTTGCCGAAGTTCATCCTGCATAAAAGCAGCCTCATCTACACCGCGCAGGAAGCGGGCAATGGCGTCGGCAGCATCCACAATATCGGTCAGATAGAGACGCTCAGGCCGCATAGATTACCTGCTCTCCACGCAGCACGGCTTCGCGAATCGAGGGTTTGAGACCACTCCGGGGCACAAGGTCCACGGGTCTTCCCAACAGGTCGGATAACTCACGCGCCATCCGGCTCAGAGTGAGAAACCCCACTGCAACCTCAGGCTCAAACTCGACCAGTATGTCCACATCGCTCTGCGGCCCAAAGTCTTCGCGCAGCGCCGAACCAAAGAGGGAAAGCTGACTCACCCGATAACGACGACAAAACGCGACCAGTTCAGCCTCAGGTATTATCAGAGCACTGCTCATCGCCTCTCCCCCATGAGTTAGAGCCTATCTGGACATCTTCTGCGATCCCGGCAAACCTCGTTCTCGCTGTGAGCATGCGCGAAGACGCTGTATGCGCCAGGAAGCACCGGTTAAAGGAGAGGGAGGAAACCAGGTTTTCCCACACCCCTGCCGCGGCTCACCCCAGGGCCACATCGAGCACCATCATGACCGCAAAGCCGACGATGGTGGCGACGGTCACCATATCGGTGCGCCCGCCGCGCTGGGATTCGGGGATGAGTTCTTCGACGACGACGTAGATCATCGCCCCGGCGGCGAAGGCCAGGGCGTAGGGCAGCAGGGGGGCGATGACCTGCACCGCCCAGGCGCCCAGCACGGCGGCCACCGGCTCGACCGCGGCTGAGAGTTGCCCCGCTTTGAAGCTGCGCACAGGCGAAACCCCGGCCCGGCGCAGGGGCAGGGCCACCGCCACCCCCTCGGGAAAGTTCTGCAACCCGATGCCGATGGTGAGCGCCACGGCGGCGCTGAAGAGGCCCACACTTTCGGTGGCGGCGGCGGCGCCGAAAGCCACGCCTACGGCCAGCCCCTCGGGGATGTTGTGCAGGGTGATCGCCAGCACCAGCAGGGTTGACTGCCGCCAGACGGTGGGCGGCCCCTCGGCGGCGCTGAGGGGCAGGCCAGGGTGCAGGTGTGGCAGCAGTCGGTCAGCAACGCGCAGAAAAGCCGCTCCACCGAGAATGCCAGCGGTGGCGGGCAGCCAGGGTGGCGCGCCCTGCGCTGCCGCCAGTTCGATCGCCGGCTGCAACAGCGACCAGAAACTGGCCGCCAGCATTACCCCGGCGGCGAAGCCGAGCATGGCATCGAGAAACGCCGCTGGCGGATCGCGCCGCAGAAAGACCATTGCCGCCCCAAGCGCTGTAACTCCCCAGGTGAAGATCCCTCCCGCCAGGGCTTGCAGGGTTGGGTTGAGGTTGGTAAACCAGTCTACCATACCTGAGCCGGGGGAGCTATACATACGAAGACCAGGGGTTGCGACGAGCGGAGCGAAGAACGGGGCTGCGCCCGTCTAGCCACAGATAGACGAGCAACCCTACTCTACCATCGGCACCTGCTGGGTCAGACAGTGCCAGGCGCCCAGACCCCAGACGACGGCGGTGCAATCCAGGCTCACAATCTCACGGTCGGGGAAGCAGCGTTGGAGCGCCTCGGCGGCGCGGGCGTCGCTCGCACCGCCGAAGGTGGGCAGCAGCACCACCCGGTTGGCGATATAGAAGTTGGCGTGTGAGGCCGGCAGGCGCTGGCCCTCGTACACCAGCGGCGGCGGCATGGGGATAGTCAGCACCGTCAGCGGGCGCCCCTGGAGGTCGGTCATGGCCCGCAGGCGGCGCAGGTTCTCCTGGAGCGGATGGTAGTTCTCGTCCAGCGGATCTTCCTCGACGGCGGCCAGCACCGTGCCAGGGGCGACAAAGCGCGCGATGTCGTCAATGTGCCCGTCGGTGTCGTCGCCGGCGATGCCCTCTCCCAGCCAGAGGATCTTCTCCACCCCCAGGTTCTCGCGCAGGCGCGTTTCGATCTCGTCGCGGTTGAGGTGCGGGTTGCGGTTGGGGTTGAGCAGACACTGCTCGGTGGTCAACAGGAGACCAGTTCCGTCCACATCAATTGATCCGCCTTCGAGGACCATGCCGCCGGGGAAGCAGATCGCATCGAGGTAGGCGGCCATCTGCCGCGGGATCTCGTCGTCGAGATCGTAGGGCGGATACTTGTTGCCCCAGGCGTTAAAGTCCCAGTCCACTGCGGCCAGTTTCGGATCTTCCTCGCGCACCAGAAAGATCGCCCCGTGGTCGCGGCACCAGGCATCGTTGGTCGGAAAGCGGTGGAAGCGGATGTCGCCCGTAGCGCCCGCCTCGGCGAGCAGCGCGCGCGCCGCGGCTTCCATCGCCGCGTCGTTCACGTTGATATGCACCGGCTCGGAGCGGCTGAGAGCGGCTACCGCCCGGGCATAGACGGGCAGCACGTCGTGGAGCCGGCCCGGCCAACTGGCCTCTTTATGCGGCCAGGAGAGCCAGGTCGCCTGGTGCGGGTCCCACTCAGGGGGCATGCGGTAGCCAAGCTGGCGTGGTGTCTTCATTCGTCAATGAAACGCCGGGTCAGATCCCCATAGGCGTCAATACGGCGGTCCCGCAGGAAGGGCCAGTGGGTCCGCTGGATGTCGAGCATGCCCAGATCGAGCGGCTGCACCAGCACTGCCGGTTCGTCCGCCGGGGCGCGGACAAGCACCGTGCCGCGCGGGTCGCTGACGAAACTCTGCCCCCAGAACTCGATCCCGCCGGCAGGGTCGCCCTCGTGGCCCACGCGGTTAACGCTGACCACGAAGCAACCGTTGGCAACGGCGTGGGAGCGCTGGATCAGTTCCCAACTCTCGTGCTGGGCGGTGCCGTGCTCGGCCTTCTCGGCGGGATGCCAGCCTATCGCCGTCGGGTAGAAGAGAATATCGGCCCCGCGCAGGGCGGTCAGCCGCGCGCCCTCGGGGTACCACTGGTCCCAGCAGATCAACACCCCCAGGCGCGCGAAGCGCGTCGGAAAGACCTTGAAGCCCAGGTCGCCGGGGGTGAAGTAGAACTTCTCGTAGTAGAGCGGATCATCGGGGATGTGCATCTTGCGGTACTTGCCGAGGTAGCTCCCATCGGCGTCGAGCACCGCGGCGGTATTGTGGTAAAGCCCCTCGGCACGCTTCTCGAAGAGACTGGCGATGATCGCCACCCCCAGTTCGCGCGCCAGGGCGCTGAAGGTTTCGGTGCCGGGGCCAGGAACCGCTTCCGCCAGGGCGAAGGGCTCGTACGCTTCGCTCTGGCAGAAGTACAGCGAGCGAAACAACTCCGGCAGGCAGATCACCTGGGCGCCACGGGCGGCGGCCTCGCGCACCCCGGCAATCGCCCGCGCCATGTTCTCATCGGGATCGGCGGTGCAGCGCATCTGCACCAGGCCGACGGTTACGATTGATCGCCTGGCCATACCCCCCTGCTTTCCACGACCATCGCCGCCTCAGCCTGCGTGCCTGTATGATACCATACCACCACGAACCGCCGCTTCGAGCCGGGTGGGGAAACCGGGTTCCCACGCCCCGGCCCGCGGGGAGGGCCGGGGTAGGCACAGTCCTCCCCGGAACCCTCCGTCCTCGCCTGGGTGGAGGGGGAGTGGGGAAACCCGGTTTCCCCACCCCCGGCATACGGGGAGAGACTCCCGGAACGAACGATACATAACATGGACGAACGCATCCTCGAGTTCATCGCCGCGTTGCGCGCGGCGGGCCTGCGGGTCAGCGTGGCCGAGAGCCTTGACGCCCTGCGCGCGCTGGAACATACCGGGGTGGCCGAGCCAGGGTTGCTGCGGGGGGCGTTGCGCGCCACGCTGGTGAAGGAGCGCGCCGATCTGCCGGTGTTTGAGCGGCTGTTTGCGCTCTACTTCGGCAACAACGGCATTTCGCTGGCCGCGCCCGATGACGGCGGCGCGTTGAGCACCGCGGAAGGCGCGCACCTGCGCCGGGTCGTGGAGGAGGTGGCCGCCACGGCACCCACCATCCCATTGGCCTGGCTCTTCACCGCCATCGTTAACGGAGAGCCGCTCCGCGAGGCGCAACTGGATGCCTTACTGGCCGGCGTGGCCCCGCCGGAGGTCAGCGCCGCGATCTTCGAGCCGTGGATGGCCCGGCGGGCGTTGCGTGAGTTGCAGTTCGAGCGCCTGGAGGCGCTGCTGCACGACCTGCTGGAACGCCTGCGGGCCGAGGGGATGCATACACAGGCGCTGGAGGCGATCGCCCGGACCGCGCGGCAGAACCAGGAGGTCCAGGCCAGCCAGATCGGGCGTGCTGTGGCCCTGAGTATGCAACGCCGGGCCGCCGTCCCTCGGGGGGCGCCCCTTCCGCGCGAGGAACTGATCGAGCGCCCCTTTCACCTGCTCGATAGCGGGGAGCGCGCCGCCTTGCGGAGCGAGGTCGTCCGGCTCGCGGCCCATCTGCGCACCCGCGCCGCCCTGCGCCGCCGCCGCGCCCGCCGGGGCGCCCTCGACCCTCGGGGTACGCTGCGGGCCAGCCTGCGCTACGCCGGTGTGCCGGTGGACCTGCGCCGCCGGCGCTGGCTGACACCGCGGCTGGTGATCCTCTGCGACCTCAGCACCTCGATGCGCGAGGTCGCCGGCTTCATGCTCCACCTCGTCCACGCCCTGCACGACCAGGTGCGCCGCGCGCGCGCCTTCGCCTACATCGCCGAACTGTACGACATCAGTGCCGACTTCAACGCCGCGCGCCCGGCGGAAGCCGTCGCCACGGTCCTCAAGCGCATCGACGCCGCCTACACCTGCACCGATCTCGGGGCGGCGCTGCAACAATTCACCCGCCACCATCTCCACACGCTGGACCGGCGCACCACCATTCTCATTCTCGGCGACGGGCGCAACAATCGCAGCGACCCTGGCCTGGCCCATCTCCGCCAGATCAAGGACCGCGCGCGCCAGGTGATCTGGTTCACCCCCGAGTCGCCCCGCGACTGGGGCACGGGCGATAGCGACATGCCGGCATATCTCCCCTTCTGCAACAGCGTACACGTGGTCCGCAACCTGCGGCAACTGGCCGAGGCGGTCGAGCATCTCGTGCTGCGAATGGTGTGAGCCCCTGTGCATCGTATAGGGGAGGCCAGGAGGGGTTAATTCTCTCCTGGCCGCGTTCTGTGCCGCAACGGAACGCGAACGATTTCGGGGCCGCAGGCCCTCGCCGAGACGAAGTCTCGTTACAGGCGCCAGTCGCCGTCGGGTATGCGGCGCATGCGCCCCTGGCGAATGAGCCGCAGCGCCCGCTCCGCCGCGACGTACACCCAGGCCTGGCGCATGCCGTCCGCCGTCTCAACCTCCAGGGCCACCCGTTCGTACAGATTGGTCGCCTGCCCGGCGACGAACCCCTCCAGCCGGTCGAGCGCGGCCAGGGTCTCCGGGTAGAAGGCGGGGAGAACGGCGATCAGGTCGCCACGGACCGTATCGTCGGGGGCCGCCAGTTCGGGAACGGTGGTGAGGAAGGGGAACGGCCCGGGGGTAAACAGGGCTGCTCCGCGCAGCGTGGCCGGTGTTTCGGCGCTCGTGCGCCCGAGCAGGTACTGCCGGTAGCTTACCCTGCCGGGCCGCAGGGTGCCGTACACAAAGAAAGGCAACTGCATTGCGATGCTTAGAGGTAGCAGGTAATAGCAGCATGCAAAACGCCTCCTGGCGGAGAGGCGCGGGGAGGATGCGCCTCCCCGCAAACCCGTTTTCCGCCCGCGGCGGCGGAAACGCGCCTGCTTTGCCGGGGCGCCTGCCCACCGCGGGCGAAAACGAGCAGTTCGTGGAGGGCCACACCCTCCACACCTGCCTGAAAGAATGAAATCCTACCTCTTACAACCCAAAACGCCCCACATTCAGACAGTGATCGCTCCCGCGGAAGGTGCAGTCGGTGTCAAAAGCCAGCGGGCGAACCAGGTCGTTCGTGAACATGTAATCAATGCGGATCAGCCCGAACGGCAGTCTGATGGCGCGCGGGCGCCAGCTAAAGCCGAAGCCGGTCCCCGCGGCGCGATGGGCGTCGCGCAGGCCGGAGGAAAGGTCAAAGTAGGCCCGTTCGCGCTCGGTCACATTCATGTCCCCGGCAACGATCAGCGGATCGCCGGTGCGTGCCTGCAGGTCGTCAATGAAGGCGCGGATGGCGCCGATCTGCTGATCGCGGATGCCCGTATTGTAACAAAGGACCGGCCAGCAGCCATCAACCCGGATCAGCGGCGGCACGGGATGCGCATTGACAATCGTCACCGGGCGCCCATCAACCTCCAGCCGCGCCCAGGCCAGCCGCACGGTGATCTCGGGGGCCTGCGGACCCTCGAACACGCCCGATTCGAGGACCGGGAAGCGGCTGAGGATCGCTGTACCTAACGAGTCGCGTTCGGGACGAACGACCTGGTAGGGGTAGCGCGCCGCCAGGGCGGCATGCGCGCCCAGGGCCTGAGCGTTCACCTCCTGGAAGGCCACCACATCGGGCTGGCGCGCGTCGAGCACGGCCAGCACCTCTTCGTCGGGAACGCGGTTGAAGTAGAGGTTCCAGGCCAGTACCGTCACCTCCTGGTCGCTCGGCGGGGGCGGAGCAAGGTTCAGCGCCGGAGGGTAAACCAGCAGAAAGGTCACGCTGGCAGCCGCCAGGGCCAGACGCAACGTAACCATGTTCCGCAGCAGCGCCAGGGGTACCAGAAACAGAGCAGCGGCAAACAGGTAATGGACGAACACCTGGGCCAGCGCCACAATGCCTGTCCGCTGGGGGGCGATCAGCGTCACCAGAACAAACAGCACCAGCGTCAGGGGGTAGAGGGCCAGGGTCACGTCACGGATCAGACGCCACAGGGTCAGGTAACGACGGGATAGGTGCATAGAGCGACTCCGCGGTAGCGAGGAGCATGGGAGAGCGAAGCCATGCGCGCAAAAACCGAAGCCGTCATACCCTTAGCGAACAGCACAACCAGTTGCGCGGCGCGAGCAATGTCAGCCAGGGTCGTCTCATCGCGCGACATCGGCGGCCTCCGGGTCTGTATAAATGACACGGGCGCCCGCCAGAATAGCGTCACGACGGGTGCGGTTCGCGCTCCGCTCCAGGGCGCGCCGGCTGATCAGGTCTATCTTGCGACCCAGCAGTTGTTCAAGCTCCTCGCTCATCCGCACGCTGTCAAGCAGGCTCCACTGCACGTCGTCAGCGAAGGTGGCCAGCAGATCAATGTCACTATCCGGACCGAAGTCATCCCGGAGCGCGGAGCCGAACAGTGCCAACTCACGGATCTTCCAGCGCCGGCAAAAGTCGGCCAGCGCGTCAAGGGGCAGGCTGAACAATGGGGCTTTCATTGCGGCGCTCTCCTTCGTCCCTCAAGGCTACGTGCTTGCAAGCCGGGCCCGCCATACGGTTGTCACCTAGATTGTATCAAGCATTTCGGTCAGTGCTCTAATCCTCTCGCCGGAGACAGTGGAGTCTGGGGACTACGCCTCCCGACGGGTCTTCTGGCGCCGGGGGCTACGGACCGGTCAGGTCTCAGATGAAAAAAACTCCGCCAACCAGACCGCGAGCGCCGTGTTCTCACCCGGCAGAAGGGGTAGCGCGGCGACGCCGCTGAGGTAGGATTCGGGCGCGCCGGTCCCCGGGTAGAGCAGCGCGACACCCAGGGCAGCGCGCGCGCCGTCGGGCGCGCCGAGGCTGCCCAGGTAGCTGTAGGCCTCGGCCAGGGCCTCGGCGGGCACGCCACCGGCGGCGTCGAGGCGATACTTCGCGTCGAGCGCCAGCAGCCGCGGGGCCGCGCCGGGGCGCCAGATCTCCAGCCCCAGGTCGGGAACACGGGTGTGCCGGTCCAGTGAACCGATGCCCGGCGCGGAGGTCTGTCCCGTCTCAGCAAAGGGCCGGTAGCGGGGATGGTAGCGCAGGCGCAGTTGACTGCTGTCGGGGCGGGCCAGCACCACCAGCGATTCGCCTTCGGGCAGGCCGAGCCGCGCCTCATCATCCCCTGTCGCCAGCAGCGTCTGGCTGATCAGGGTGTGACCGGGCCATTCCAGCAAGGTCAGGGCAACGCGCGCCACGCACCAGCGTTCGTACAGCCGGGGCAGATCGGCAAGGGGGACGGACAGGGGTGTCTCCTCCCAGCGAACCTCACCCCGACGGCGCGCCAGCCGCCAGAAGCGATGGACGAGGCGGTAGTCGGGATCGCGCAGCAGGCGGGGCGTAGGGCCGCGATAGCCGTCCAGCGGCGGCACGCCGGCCAGGAAGGGCTGGTCGCACAGGGCGCGCAGGCGTGCGCGGACCGCGGCGGCCCGCTCCGCCAGGGCCACGGGCAGATCTACAGCAGCAGTCAGGATCTCCAGGCGTCGAGCCAGATCATCGAGCAGCCCGCGCAACAGACGCGCCTCGTAGCTGTCGTAGCCCGCCAGTGAAGCGCTGATCAGCGCCGTGTCGCGCTCGGGACGCACGGCGCGCAGCCCTGCCGCGGAGCGCAGTTGACCAAGCCGCACCTGGCGCACCACGGGGCGCAGCCGGTCGGGAGGGCGGGCGGCCAGGCGCTCGACCGCGGCGGTAAAGCGGTCGAACTCGGCGCCGAAGAGGCGGTGAAACTCCTCGGCCGGGTCAGTGGACCAGGGGGACACAGCCGATTGCGGCGCAAGGGGTTCGACCCCGCCGCTCAGGGCGGTTACCAGAGCGCGCCCGAGGCGCTGCAGATCGGCGCACAGGGCCGCGTAGCGTTCCTGGTCAAGCTTGCCCGGCACCACCCGCAGGCGATAGCATTGCTCCTCAACCCGCCCATCGGGCCAGATGCCCCGCAGGCGAAGCGGGTACGCCCCGGCGGCCCGGGGGGCCTGCCAGCGCCAGCGCCAGGTCGCCTCACCGGGGCGCAGAAACGGCTCCAGCAGTTCAGCGCCGGCCCACAGCGCCAGGGTCGCGCCGGGCGGCGGCGTGGCGCTGAACTCGACCACCTGGCCCTCGGAGAGTTGCAGCGTTTCGGCGCACAGCGCGCCGTTGACGAGCAGATCCACGGGCACCTGAACTTCCACCAACTCCCCGAACTTGGGCCGAGGCATTGGCTGCGCCAATGCTTCGGCTCAACACTACCACCAGTTGCGGCTGTGGAAAAAGAGCGCCAGCCCGACCCCAACGCCCAGCATCATCCCCAGGGCCATCGGGTAGCCCCAGCGCCAGGCCAGTTCGGGCATGTTCTCGAAGTTCATACCGTAGATGCCGGCAATAAGCGAGGCGCTCATCAAGATGATCGAAGCCAGGGTCAGGGCCTTGACCAGTTGGTTGAGTTGATTGGACTGGATCGAAAGATAACTGTCATAGGCGCTGGTGAGCAGTTCGCGGTACAGATCGATGCTATCGGTTACCCGCACCAGGTGATCGTAGACATCCTGGAGGTAGACCAGTTCGCCGGGCTGCACAAACGGCACTTCCTGGCGCAGCAGCACGTTAAGCACATCGCGCTCCGGCGCCACCACGCGGCGGAACAGCAGCAGATCCTTTTTGACGCTAAAGATCTCCTGGATGGCATCCTGGCGTTCACGGCTGAAGATCAGATCCTCCAGGTCCTCGACCCATTCGGCGACCTGATCCATCAGGGTGAAATAATCATCAACAATGGTATCGAGCAAACCGTAGAGAACACCGCTGACACTGTTGCCCAACGGCATCGTGGGCATCCGCCAGCGGGCCATGGTCTCGGCCACCTGAGGGATCGACTGGCGCCGGATGGTCACAATGAAGTTTTTTCCGACGAAGATGCTCAGTTGCCGCAGGTCAATCTGCGGCTCACGTTTCGCGTCGTCGCCGCCATTCGTGTCGCCAGTTCCGGCCGATCCGCCATTCGCGCCGTTGTACGAGGCGGCGTAGAAGATCAGCAGGTAGTAATCGGTGTGCCGCTCGATCTTGGGGCGTTCGTGGTCGCGCACCGCGTCTTCAATCGCCAGGGGGTGAAAGTTGAACTCGCGCTGCAGAAGGGCGATCTCCTCATCGTCGGGCGACTCAAGATCCAGCCAGACGACCGTTTCCGGCGTGTCGAGGTGCCGGCTGATGGCGTCAAGGTCGTTGACGGCGCAGAAATCGCCGGCCTGGCAGACATGCAGTTGATTCATAAACCACTCAGGCTTCCCAGACGAGCCACGTCGCATCTTCCACCAGGTCGCCGCCCCCCAGGTAGCCATACAGGATGCCGCGCACCTGAAAGCCATTGCGCAACTGGGTCGTTAAGGTGGGATCAACCAGCCGTCCGGCGACCACTTCGGCGACATACTCCTCAACGCTCAAGCGCCCGGCGTAGTGGTGGTAGCCGGGCAGCGCGCCGCCCGCGACCATGCCACGCAGCCCCAGGCGGCGGATCAGGGCCTTGCGCGCGTCGTAGAGCATCGAGGAGATGCGCTGCCCCCGGTAGTCGGGATGCACGCTCATATCGGCGCCATAGAGCCACTCGCCTGCCGGATCGTGGGTGGTGAAGAAGTTCGCGCCGGTGATCTCGCGATAGGTGTGGGGCGCGAACGCAAGTTCGGCGCTGACGCGCAGGGTGGAACTTTGCGCAACCACGCGGTCACCGTCGAGGGCCACATGCTGCCCCTCGGGAAAGACCTGCACGTGGGCCGCGAAGTGCTCGGCGTTCATCCAGTCATCGGTAGGAATGGATGGAAAGCAGATCCGCTGGTGCGCCGCCAGGTACGCGAAGTGTTCGGGCCGCGTATTGACAATGACGATTGGCATTATTCGGCTGCGCCGTACAACAAGAGAGGGAAATGAGCCTTGTCTCGGGAAGGCTTCACGCCCCCAGACCCTCCCTCGATCAGGTACGGGAGAGCAAAGCCAACCCTCGTACTGACGGATGATACGCCCTTCCAGGCTCAGCGTCAAACAGCCGGGCCAATGCAAGGTGGACAATGCCCAGACTACAGGTTTCTGGTGGTCAGGCCCGAACCACCGAAAAACAATCCTTCGGGGCGGCCTGGCCGCCCCAAACCCCACTGCGGGAAGAAGGGCATGCCATCATGGCGCCAGAACGGATTTGCCCGGAGCCATACGGAGACACCTGATGCCTCTCACTGACACACTCCCGACCGTCAAGCCGGCCAGTCACGTCCCCGGCCCGCCCCAGGGCCGCTGGACGTATGCTGACTACGCCCGGCTGCCCGCTGATGATCAGCGCTATGAAGTGATCGATGGAGTGCTGTATATGACCCCGGCCACCGGCACCGAACACCAGAGCGTAACCAATCTGATCGCCACGTTTCTCACGATGCACGTTCAATTTGCCGGCCTGGGCAGGGTTTTCAGCGCACCAACGGATGTAGAACTGGCCCCTGGCTTCGTCGTGCAACCTGATGTCCTGGTGATCAGCGCTGACCGCCTCCATCTGATCACCCCGAGTCGCATCAGCGGCCCTCCAGATATCGTGGTCGAAGTGACCTCGCCGGGCACCGCCGGCTACGACCGACGCGAGAAGCAGGACGCCTACGCCCGCGCCGGGGTGTCTGAGTACTGGATCGTCGATCTGCACGCGCAGACCGTCGAGGTGCTCGTGCTCGAAGAGGGTTCCTATCGCTCGCAGGGGGTGTTTCGCGGCCAGGCCCGCCTGCCGTCGCGGGTCATCGCCAATTTCCCGACGCCGGTGGCGCGGTTCTTTGGGGGATAATGAGAACAGGCAAACTATGCCTCTTGCAAGGTTGACCCGGAGGCTGGCACGCGCTGCCGCCGCCGGTGCAGGTATTCCGCCAGAAAGTAGCTGCCGATAACGAAGATCGCCGCCGCAGCCTGGAACAGGATCCCCTCCCAGAAGGCCGGATTTCCCGCCCGTCGCAGCGGGCCAGGGCGTGGGAACACCGGTTTCCCCAGGGCCCTCCAACAGGCTCAACTGTCGTAAGAGCGACTCTAGTAGATAAACTCCTCGATATGATAGAGCGCCACCTTGGCGCGAGGATCGCAGAGCGCCCGCGCGCCATCCTTCAGGCGTGCAAGCTGGGCATTGATCGCCGCTTGATCGAGCCAGGGACTGCCGGCCTGATCCAACTGTTGGGCATAGGGACCGGTAGGAGAAACGATCAACGGCGAGATGTACACGAGATCGCCCTCGCTCAGACCCATGGCTGCCAGCGCTTCGAGCGAGTGGGTGACGTGCGCCGGCGCCAGCCGCTCGCCGCCGGCGCCGGCGAGCAGGATAATGCCCACGTTCAGACCGGCGGCCTTGATCGCCTGCACGGCTTCAATACAGGCGGACGGCGAACCAGGTTTGTTGAGCAGCCGAAAAACCGTCTCGTCCCCGCTTTCAAGACCCAGATAGATGCGCCGCACCCCGGCATCGCGCAACTCGCGGTAGTCGCTGACCGTCTTGCGCTCCGCGCCGAAGATATCGAGAAAGGCATAGATGCCTTTCAACCCTTTGTCGCCGATCACGAACTCCTGGTGAACGACGGCCAGCAGTTCCCGCAACCTGGCCTGGGGAATAATCAGCGCATTGGCATCGCCGAGGAAAATGGATTTGCGCATACGCAGCCCTGCCCCGACAAAGGCTTTGACGGAACGGATATGCTGGCGAAACTCATCGGGCGTCTTGATGCGAAACTTCCGGTCACGATACAGCGAGCAAAAGGTGCAGCGGTTCCAACTACAGCCCTCGGCGGCCTGGAGGACCAGGGCAAGATACTGATCGGGCGGCAGGATACTGATCGGTTTGTAGATCTCCTGAAAGGCGTCACGCTCGGCCTCAAGCCGCTCGACGTCCCAGGTCAGGGCGCGATCGAGCCAGGAGCACACCTCGGGGCTGGCAGTTGCCTGGGCGCATTCGCGAATGGCCGCAACATGGGCGGAGACGAGCGACAACAACTGCCGGCGTTCGAAGGTCGAAAGCATGCGCCGCCGCTTGGCGCGTCCCGCGACGACCTGTTTCATCAGAATATCGCCGCCCAGACCGCGCCGGTAACTGATGCCGTCGAGATAAGCGCCCAGCAGGCGGCCTTCACCATCAAATGAGTAGGTGGTATGCAGGTTGTCCGACACCGTTAGAAAATGAGGCTGCGGGTTAAAGTAGAGACGGCGAGGATCAGCAGTCTCCGTGGAGGATGACGTATGCATTGCCGCGACCATAGGCGTCTCCAGGACAGCGATAGCGCTACTGGCCTGCCGGAAAGTCGTCACCATCCGAACCGTAGACCAAGGGCGATCCCCGCCACGGTAAGCAGGCCAAAGCCAAGTTCTTGCAAGCCGACGAGAGGCGTGGGGGTCTTCAAACTGCGGGGGAGCACTCCAAGGAGGGATCGCGCCAGGAGCACGGCGAAGACCACGGCGCTGAGCCGGGGCGCCGGGCCGGTCCAGACCAGCGCGAGGACGATGAGCAGGGCCAGGAGATGGGCAATATGGGCCGGCCAGACGCGGGCCGCCTCGCCCCGCGCTAGCCGCAGCCTTGCGCCGACATAGATGATCGCCGTGCTCCCCTGGAGCGCCAGGAGCAGCCAGAGCATGCAGGCCGGGCGAGACTCCCAGCCCGCGGCCATCACCATTGCGGCGACCGTTGCGCTGATGGCCACGGCCCCGCACAATTCGGCCGTCAGGGCCCGGCTCTGTTTGAGGATGTCGTACCGCAACTGGATCGCCGCCAGCGGCGCTGCCAGGACGATAGGCATCCAGAATGGCGCAACCGCGGTAAACCACGCCGCCAGGAACGACAGCAGAGCCGTTCCACCATACAGCAAGATAAACCGTTCGGCCCAGATCGTGCGTGCGAAGCGCCTGCCGCGCCGCCAATCGCCCGCGGCCAGTTTGAGCGGCTGGCGCGTCAGAAAGGCCCCCAGCGCCGCCAGGCTGAGCCAGCCGCCCGCCACCGAGGGCGCCACCCACAGGCCCAGCAGAATGGGCGCGCCGAGCAACCCCCAGCCCCCGTACTCGGTCGGCAAGGCGATGGGACGCAGACGAACCGGCTGTCTGATTGAAGGCGTTGACATACTATACCCGCCAGAGGCCCAACCAGGGCCGTCCGTAGTTCGCGAACATCATACGCTGCTCTTGCTTGACTTTCTAACGACGCCCCACAGAAAGCCCGCCGTCCGGCGCGACAGGGTCACTCGCCGTCCGGCGCGCTGGATGCGCACGCTGCCGGGGGCATCGTGCATGCGCACCAGGGGCGTGCCAGGCACCAGCCCGTGGGTCCAGAGGAACTGGAGCGTGCAACTGTCCTCACCCGCCTCCTCGTCAATCCGGGTGATCACGAACCAGTCGCCTACCGGCGCGATGACCAGCGGCAGATCATCGGGCGGCGGCGTCCCGCGGCCCGGAATGGGGTTGCCGTGCGGCGAGACGGTGGCTTGCCCGACCAGGTCCGTGATCCGCGCCTCTAGCACCGATGACAGGACGGGCTCGAGCAGGGTGGCCTCACGGTGCACTTCGTGCCAGGGCACGCCCACGACGTCGTGGAGAAAACACTCCAGCAGGCGATGGCGGCAGATAATGCGCTCCGCAATGGCTGCGCCCTCAGAGGTCAGCGCGATGCCGTGCCCGCCGTCACGCCAGATCAAGCGTTTCTGCTCCAGCCGCTGCAGCATATGGGTGACGGTGGGCGGCCGCACCTTTAACCAGCGGGCGATCGAGACGGAAAGCACCGGCTCACGGCGGGCTTCCAGATAGGCGATCACCTCCAGATACGCCCGCTCGGCGGGAGTCAGGTTGTGATCGCCGGTATGGGCGTCGTCCATAACGCGCAGCGGTGTGGTGCGGACCGTGCGGAAGCTCATCGCGCCTCCTTTGCTTGCATGCGGTTTTCTCGGCAGAACTGCAACCTCCTGCCAGACCCTCCCATCCGGGGCCTATGCGCGGCGCCTCCTGAACGTCGCTGCCCCGACCACCAGACTGGCCACAACGAGCAACGCGCCCACCGGCGCTTCGCTGATCAGTCCCAGCGAGGGAAGCAGCGCCGTGAGGCCGCGGGCAAGTAGATCGGCGCCGAGCAAGAAGGTGGCCCCGATGAGCGCGGCCAGAACCAGCTGCCAGCCACTGCTGAGGCTCACCAGGCTGGCCCTTCGCCCGGCTAGCCAGCCGATAAGACCAATGGCGCCTGCCGCCAGGGTCGCCGCCGTGGCGGCAAGCGTTGCGGCGATCCCCGGCACGATCGGGATATGGGGACGCAGATGGCATACCGCCAGCGCCAGCAAGGCCAGGAGCGCCACCGGCCAGACCTGCTGCCAGGTGGCCCAGTCACGCTGCTCAAGACTGCCCAGGCACCAGCGCGCCCACGTCGCCAGGCGCACATCGCGGATCAGTAAGACGAAGGCAACCGCCGGTGCCACGATGGCCAGCGCCAGCCCGAGAGCCATAACGCGGCGCGGCGAAAGGGGCCAGCGGCGGTGGGCGCCCGCCAGCGCCGCCACGCCCAACCCGCACCCGGCGCCGGCGGCCAGGGCCAGCGCCCACCCCGCGCTCGCGGGCGCCGCCGCCAGCAGGACGACCGCGGCCAGCGCGCCGAGCGCCGGCACGCCGCTCCAGCCGGGGTCACGCGCCTGCGCGCCGCTCAGACGACCCAGCAGCAGGGCCGCGACGCCCAGCAGCGCCCCGGCGCTTCCGGCCAGGAGCACCCGTGGCAGCCGCAGGTTGCGCACGATGGCCGCAGCCAGCGGATCAGCGGCCGGAGCAAACAGCCCCGTCACGACCTGGCCGGGGGTCAGGGCCACCGGGCCAAACATCAGGCTGCACACGATCAAGATGATAAAGACACCGCCGCTCAGCAGTAAGGCCTGCCAGGACGAGCGATCCGCGGAAGGGAAAAACGAAGCCTTTGCCGGTTGTGCCATAGCCTCCCTCCCATGTCAGGCAGCACCTCGAAGTGGACGCGCTGGCGCGGAAGCGCAAAGCGGCGAAACCAACGCTGCTAAACCCTTGCGTCTTCGCGCCGTTGCGCCAACCTTCCACGGAAAAGCTAGTTCCGGGCTTCGTTGCGTTCGGACACCTCCGTCATCACCAGATACTCATCGAGCCAGTGGCGGGTTGGGCGCCGCGGCGCGGTGTTGAGGAGTTGCAGTTTCCCCGCCGCTCGCCAGAGCAAATCACGGAGTTGCATCAACTCGTGCTCGAAAAGCAACAGACCAGCGCAGGCGCACCAGAGTTGCACGTATCCCCCGGCCATACGGCGCACGGCAAAGCCTTCGCTCTCGGCGTAGGGCTGGTTGGGCCTCCAGCTCTGGAGCAGCGCCAGCAGGTTGAGCAGGTCTTCGGGGATCAGAAAGATGTTCACCCGCACCCAGAAGAGATGAATGGTTCCGTGTTCGCACTGGGCGATCCGATGAGCCGCATCATCGGCAGCCAGGATGGTAATCTGCTGACACATCAGACCTCTCCTTCCGCGTGGGCTCGAAACGGTACACCGCGCGGCTCTGGCGCAAGATCCGGGCGCGTGGTGTCGAGGATGATCTCGTGGAGTTCGAGCCCGTTCGGGGCCGTAAACGCTTCCCTCGGCAGCGTTCCCGAGCGGGCATGGCCCTGGCGAAAGGCCTCGGAGCCGACCCAGGACTCAAAGTGCGCGCGGCTCTCCCAGACGGTCAAAACGACGTAGGGGTCGCCGGGATTGACCGGGCGCAATAACTGATTGCTGACAAAGCCGGGCATGCGATCAACCAGCCGGGCGCGCGTGCGAAAGGTCTCCTCGAAACGATCGGCGTAGTCCGGATGGACATAGATCCGGTTGGCGGTGGTAATCATGGCTCCTGCTCCCGCGGAAAGGCGCTGACCGCGCCGCATACCTGAAGCTGAACGGACGTTCCAGCGCTCACATGGGCCTGCCCGAGGCGCCGGGCGCGCAGCAAGAGGCCCGTGTCGCCGACCAGCGTGACCAGGGTGTCATGCCCGAAGAAACGTATCTCCTGCACTCGCCACGCGCCGGCGGGGTCGGGCGCCATACACAGTTGTTCGGGCCGGACCAGCACATCAACCGGCCCCTGCACCGGCGCGGCCAGGGCAACGATGCCCAGCGCGCAGCGGGCGCACCCATCCTCGGCGTGCCCGGGCAGCCAGTTGGCCGCGCCGATAAAGTCGGCGACGGCACGGGTGGCCGGGCGGTCGTAGATCACGAAGGGCGAGGCGTGTTGCACCACGCGACCATCGAGCATGAGCGCGATTTGATCGGCCAGGCTCAAGGCCTCCTCCTGATCATGGGTAACCAGGACGGTCGTGGTGGCCGCCGCGCGCAGGATCTGCATCACCTCCTCGCGCAACTCGCCGCGTAAGGCGGGGTCGAGGCTGGCAAACGGCTCATCGAGCAGCACGACCGCTGGCTCGGGCGCGAGGGCGCGAGCCAGCGCGACGCGCTGTTGCTGCCCACCGGAAAGCTGGTGCGGATAGCGGCTCCCCAGCCCTTCAAGCCCCACCAGGGCCAGCAACGCGGCGAGGCGCTGCTCGCGCGCCCCGCGGGGCCGGCCATTCAGGGCAAAACCGATGTTTTCCGCGACCGTCAGATGCGGGAACAGGGCCCCCTCCTGGAAGACCAGCCCTACCCGGCGCTGCTCCGGGGCGACCCAGACTCCCTCACTGGCCACGGTGCGCTCGCCCACCTGAATGACGCCCTGATCCGGACGCTCCAGACCGGCGATCAGGCGCAGAAGCGTGGTCTTGCCACAGCCGCTCGGACCGAGCAGGGCCAGCACACTCCCCGCGGCAACCTCCAGCGTCACCCCGGCGACCGCGCGCGGCCCCCCGGGATAGGTCTTCCACACGTTGTTCAAGGAAATTGCTAGTGTCATGGCGCCACTCGACCTCGATCCCCGGCGCGCACCAGCAACACAACCGGCGCCACGCCCACCAGCACAATCAGCAGAGCCGGTATCGCCGCCGCCTGCCAGTACGACTCGGCGGCGAGCATGTAGGTCCAGATGGCCAGCGTATCCATACCGAATGGACGGAGCATCAAGGTGACGGGGAGTTCCTTCATCACGTCCACAAAGACCAGAATGGCGCCGGCGAGCAGGCCCGCGCGCACCAGGGGCGTGTAAACGCCCCAGAGAATGCGTCCCCGACCGGCGCCCAGGCAACGCGCTGCCTCCACCATCCGCGGCGTCACCTTCTCGACGCTCGCGTCGGCGCTGCCGTAGGCGACCGCCAGGAAGCGCACCAGGTAGGCGTACAGCAGGCCGGTTAACGAACCGGTCAGCACCAGCGCGGCAGAAAACTCGTCTCCAAACAGCGCCCGATCGACCGTCGCCAGCAAGGTAAGCACGCCGACGCCCACCACCGCGCCGGGCATGGCGTATCCGGAGGTTGCCAGACGCACGGCGACGCGCTGCCAGCGCCTGCCTTCGAGCCGTCCCAGCACCGCCAGCAGCAGGGCGACCAGTGTCGTGAGCAGGGCGGCGCCGCCGGCCAGGGCCAGGGTCACGCCGATGTAGCGCCAGGCCACCCCATCGGCGGTGGGCAGGGTCGGCTGGCGGGTTTCGGCCACGGTCCAGGCGATCAACTGCGTCGCCGGAAGGCCAAAGGCCAGCGCCAGGACGAGCAGACACATCCCCAGAGCGGCCGCCGCGCACCAGCTCCGCAGCAGCACAGGTTGCATGCGCTGCACTGCGCCGCCGGCCTGCGTGTAGCGCGCCTGGCCGCGCAGGCTGCGTTCCAGGAGCATCAGCCCCAGGGCGACCAGGAGCAGCAGCGTGGCCAGTTGCATGGCGGTATCGCGATCCATCATGCCTTCCCAGACGCGGAAGATTCCCTCGCTGAGGGTCATGACATTGAAATAGCGCACCGTCGCGAAATCGGTCAGCGTTTCCAGCACCACCAGGGTGACGCCGGCCACCAGCGAGGGCCGGGCCAGGGGGAGCGCCAGCCGCGCGAAGGCCCCGGCGCGGCTGAGGCCCACCGCGCGGGCCGCGTCGAGGGTCACCGAGGACTGCTCGGCAAAGGCCGCCCGCGCCAGCAAATACACGTAGGGATACCAGACCAGCGTCAGCACCAGCGCGGCCCCGCCGATGGAGCGCACCTCGGGGAACCAGGCCCCGGGGCCGAACCAGGCGCGCAGGGTCGTCTGCACCGGGCCGGCGTAGTCGAAGGTGGCCATGAACACGAAGCCCAGCACATAGCTCGGCATCGCCAGAGGGAGCACCAGCAGCCAGGACACGATGCCGCGGCCCGGAAAGCGGTAGGCGCTGACCAGCCAGGCCAGACCCGTACCGAGGGCCAGCGTGCCCGCGCCGACGGCCACAACCAGCAGGGTGGTCTGCAACAGCATAGTCGGCAGACGGGTCTCCCACAGGTGGCGCCAGTTCGTGGCATCGAGCCGCAGCAGGTTCGCCGCCACCAGCAGCAGGGGGGCCATGATTACGGCGGCCAGGCCGATCAGCAGCAAACGATATACATATCCCATAGCCACCCTATGCCTGGTTTAACCCACAACTCCACGACGAAACACATGTTTCCCCAGGAAAGGCCATGCCTTTTCAGAACCGTCCAACGGGCGGGGATGGGGGAAGCCCGGCTTTCCCCCATCCCTCTCAAAACCATCAGAGGCGCCGCCTACCGATACCCGGCCCGCTCCATCAACCGGATCGCGGCGGGCTGGAAGCGACCATACTCGAACTTGCCCATCGGGTCAATCTTAAACGTGCCAAACCCGGCAACGATGGGATGCACCGGCGAGACCGGATTGGCCGGATACTCAAAGTTGCCGCCCGAGAGCGTGTCTGGCGCCGCGCCCTGGCCCTTGCCGTCGGTGGAGAGCCATTCGAGCAGCCGAATGGCGTTGTCCCGGTTCCGCGCGGCAGTGGTAATGCCCATGCCCGAAACATTGACGTGGGCGCCGGCCTCATTCTGGTTCGGCCAGAAGATGCGCACCGGGAAATCGGGGTTGCGGGCGAGTTGCTGGGCCACGTAGTAGTGATTGGTGATCCCCACATCGCAGCCCCCGGCGGCGATGGTTTCGAGAATGCGCGTATCGCTATCAATGTAACGGGGATTGTTCCGCACCCACGGACGAATAATCTGCTCCTCCGTGACCCGCTCGCCGTGCAGGGCGATAAAGCTCGCCACCAGCGCCTGGGTGTAGATGTGCGAACTGGGACGCAGACAGAGCCGGCCATTCCACTTTGGATCACCCAGGGCGGCGTAGGTCGAGAGTTCGGAAGGGCGGACGCGGTTCGCATTGTAGACGATCACCCGCGCCCGCTGGGTCATTCCAAACCAGCGATCCTGGGGGTCGCGCAGCGCATTGGGAATGTTCTGGCGCAGGACGGCCGAGTCGACGCGCTGCAACAGGCCCTCCTCAGCGGCGATCCATAGCCCGCCAGCGTCAATGAACAGCACGGCGTCGGCCGGGGTTGCGCGCCCCTCGGCCCGCAGCCGTTCAAGCAACGACTGCACCGAACCCTGCGAGAGCCGCACTTCGATGCCGGTTTCCTGGGTAAAGCGCCGGAACACGCTCTCCAGCGCCCCGTAATGGCGGGCCGAGTAGATATTGACGACCTGCGGCGCCGACTGCGCCGCCGCCGGGCCGCCGCCACTGCCAATGGCCAGCAGCACGAGCGCGAGGAAGAGGGCCAGCCGAGCGACGATCGAACGGGTTGCGCGAACCATACCTGACACTCCTGTCTAGACAGCGACACGAAACCCCAACTCTGGGACGAGGCGAGCGTTTTTTAACTACAGCCGCCTCAGTAGTCTGTAAACAACGTTTTTCGCTAACCCCCGCCCCCTCCCTAACCCTCCCCCGCTGGGGGAGGGCGTCTGGCTCCTCCCCCCGACGGGGGAGGCCGGGAGGGGGGCGGAAATGCCGGGAAACTCACGTTACAGACTACTCAGTTCCATATGGTGGACGTGAACGGTGACGGCGCATTAGTCAAGCGCTGCGCGCTCATCGCATCGTAGGCCTTCCGGCAGAGGTTCGCCAGCATCTGCAGGTCAACGCGACTTACGATGATGATGAACTGGTCAAACAGCATCACATAGCGCTCCAGCGCCTCTACGTAACTCACCGCTCGCGACGGATTGCGCGCCGCGAGGGGCGCGCCAGCATCTGGAGGCGATCTGGCAGCCGCTTCCAGGAGGTGCAACCAGGCCATAAACTCATCCCACTGAAAGACCAGCCCTGGACGTCCCAGCGTCAGATGGATGGTCCCATCAAGCAGTTCGCATACCTGCCAGCCACGTCCATCGCTGGCAAGCAACCGACGGGGCGGCGCCACGCGTCTCATCGCTCCTCCTGGGTGTACCGGACCTGGAACGAAAGCGGATAGCATGGGCCGGGCAACCACACCGACCCGCCGCAGCCGCAGTGGAGCGCGACCAGCGCCAGTAGCCACTGGTATTGCTGGTCAGTCGTAACCGGAGTCTCAGGCACGGGCGGCACGGCTGATGATCCGCTCGCAGCGACAGAGGCGCCAGTCGAGGACGCTGGCGGCTCCGGCGGCGCCTCGATGCCGCGCCGGAGTTCGCGCAACCGCGCGTAGACCCGCCCCAGGTAGAGTGCAATCGTTCCCCAGACCACCAGGGTCGTCGCCAGGGCGATGTATACGGCTGTGGCTCCTTCGGTCATGCCCATGCCACCTTTCGCTGCTCGACGGCGGTTTCCAGGTCCAGCACCTGCGCCCGAACCAGGAACATCCACACGAACAGGGCCGTAAAGCCAAGATTGGCCGCCAGGAAGACCCACAGCGTGCGCTGATTGGCCAGGAGGCCGGTCCCGGGCGCCTCGATGTTCAGGCGCACCGTGCCGCTGGCCATATCCACCTCTTCGAGCGCCAGCGTGAAGCGCTGGCCGGGGATGGTGGGCCGATCGGTGTACGTGCCGGCCACCAGATCAAAGCCTGGCGTCAGAACGGTTTCACTCGCCAGTCCAGGCGCGCTCACCTGCACCCGAGCGGTCACTAGATCACCGTTCTGCTGCAGATCGAGCAACTGGACCTTCTGATCGCCCAGCACTCCCACATGGCCCACCTGGAGCGTAATGCCGTCGCAGTCGCTACCCCGAATGAAGGCGCAGTTCGGGTGGAGGGTGCTCTCGGCCATACGCGGCGCGACGAACATCAAGAACGGCATAGTGACGAAGGCGAAGAGGGCGTAAACCGCCGCCAGGGTACGCCGTCGCTCAGGATCGTCAATCGCCGCGCGCAGAACGAACAGCGCGGCATAGATCAGCAGCAAAATAAAGATCGTCACCTGCCGCGGATCCCAGTTCCAGAAAATACCCCAGGCCACCTGCGAGAAGATCATCCCGGTAAGCGTCGCCAGCAGGGTAAACAGGAGCCCGCTCTCGGCCGCGGCGGTTGCCCGATGATCGTCGGCGGGGCGGCGGCGCCAGAGGTATAACCCGCTGAAGACCGCCGAGACAGTAAAGGCGACCACCGCGACCCAGGCGGTGGGCACGTGCAGAATCACGATCCGCCCGGCGTCGCCGAGACCCTGGTAGGAGGGGATCACTACAAAGGTCGCGATCATCACGCCGGCCATCCACAGGCCGATCAGCATTTTGCCCAGCTTTCTGAGCGCCATTTCACGGCTCTCTTTCCAGACTTCTCAATTCAAACCACTGAAGGTCGAAGACGGTGGCGTAGGGTTGACGCCGAGCCTGTTTCCCGCCTCGCGACACAGACTGACGAAGGCCACGGCTTCGTGTGGCAGGAAGCGCAGGATCATCCCCTCGAAAACCAGCAGGATCGTGCCGTGCTGAGGATCGAACCAGACGCTGCGCTCCACGCCGGCATGCGCCATACAACCAGGGAGGGTCGGCTCCGACACGGCCGCCTCAACCAGGCCGTGGATCAACTGAAAGGCTTCGCGTGGAAAAGCCACGGCAAAGGAGCCAAAGTCGAGCTGCACACGGCCGTCGCCCAGGTGCAGGATGTACCAGTTGCGCCCGTTGTGGGCCAGGATTCGAAATGGCGCCTGGTGAAAGGCCATTGCAACCGCTCCCGTTCCAGCCCGGGCAGGGATTAGCACTATGTCCGTTGGTTTTTAACAACTCCGCAAGCGCTCATTCCCACCCGTAGCGCCAGCGCGAGCGCAAAATGAGGGCCAGGAAGAACGGGCCGCCGGCGAGCGCGGTTATCAGCCCGACTGGCGCCTCGGCCGGAGCGGCGACCGTGCGAGCCACCAGGTCGGCCAGGATCAGCAGACTGGCGCCGCCGAGTGCGGCGGCCGGCAATAACAGCCGGTGATCCGGCCCGGCTGCCAGCCGCACCATGTGCGGGACAATCAGCCCGATGAAGCCAATCGGGCCGACCAGGGCAACCGAGGCGCCCGTCGCCAGAGCCGCGAGGAGCACGGCCGCACGCTTGACCTGCTCCACCTTCACCCCCAGATGGCGCGCCTCGACTTCGCCGAGCGCGAACAGGTTTAGCGCCCGGCCCAGGCGCGGAGCGAGCAGCAATGCCAGGGCGATGCCCGGAGTCGCAGCCAGCAGCGTCTCCCACAGCGCGCCGCCCAGGCCGCCCATGGTCCAGAAGACAATCGAGCGCAGCGCCGCATCATCGGCCAGGTAGGTGAGCAGGCCGGTGGCCGCCCCGGCAACCGCGTTGAGCGCCAGGCCCACCAGCAGCAGCGTGGCCACATCGGTACGCCCGTGGCGCCGCGACAGGCGATAGACCAGCAGCGTCGTCGCCGCTCCGCTCACGAAGGCCGCGAAGGGCAGGGTGAACAACCCCAGTGGCGCCAGGCCGGAGACGATCACCGCAACGGCGCCGAGGGCCGCGCCGCTACTCACCCCGATCAGCCCCGGATCGGCCAGCGGGTTGCGGAACACGCCCTGGAGCAACGCCCCACTGACCGCCAGCGCCGCTCCACTCAGGGCTCCCAGCAACACTCGCGGCAGCCGGATGTTCCAGAGCACTGCCGTCTGCTGCGGAGTGACCGGAACATCGAGCGTCAACCCAAGTTTGCTCAACAGAATCGCCGCCACCGCCTCGGGCGGCACGAGTACCGGGCCAAGGCCAACTCCAAGCAACAGGGACACGATCAGGAACGCCAGCAAGAGCGGTATCAGCACGCGCCTGCCCCGGGGGCGTGGCGCAGCGGCGACGGGGATCGTCTGGCTGGTGGCGCTCATCGTCCCGCCTCCTGGAGCATCGCGGCGCGAAAGGCGATCGTCAGATCGGCCAGCGCCTGTCCGGTGCGCGGCCCCAGACCCAGGAGGTACAGATCGTCCATCGCGACGATATGCTGGTGTCTGGCGGCGGGGGTGTCGGCAAGACCGGGGATGCGCAGCAACCCTTCGACTCCGCCAACCGACTCGAGCCCCTTCGCCAGCAAGAGGATTACGTCAGGTTGGGACGCGACCACAACCTCGGGACTCAGGGGCTTGAACTGGACGATGCCCGCCTCCGCGGCGGCGTTCGCGCCCCCGGCGCCCCGGATCATTGCGTCGGCCGGCGTTTCGCTCCCGGCCACCTGTTGCACGTCCGTACCGCGCAGATAGAGGAAGAGCACCCTGGGGGAAGCGGGCAGTTCGCGGGCCCCGGCGCGCGCGGTGGCGATCTCCCGTTCAACCTGGGCCGCCAGCATCTCACCGCGCTCGGGTACGCCAAGGGCCGCGGCCACGAAGCGGATCTTGACCAGCGGCGCCGTCAGATCCGGCGGATCGGCCGTGAGCGCCACCGGCACGCCGGCGGAGCGGATCTGCGCCAGGGCCTCGGGAGGACCGGCGGTTTCATCACCAATGACCAGGGTGGGGGACAGAGCCAGAATGCCCTCAGCATTCAACCGGCGCTGATAGCCGATATTCGGCAGCTCCCTGGTTTTTTCCCGTGGATAGGTCGAACTGCTATCCACGCCGACGACCCGATCCCCCATCCCCAGGGCGAAAATAATCTCAGTGATGTCCCCGTTCAGGCTGACGATCCGCTCGATGGAGTCAATGGCGACCTGCTGGCCCTGATAATCCGTCACGGTGACTGGCAAGCGGGGCGCTTCCGCATCAGAAGAGGGGACCGGCGCAACGGCGGGCGCCGCCGTCGCGCCGGCGGGTGGAGGGGAGACGGGGGGAGCAGGGGCGGTTGGCGGCGCTGCGACGCCGGTCGTTGAGGTGGCCGCGCCGCAGCCCGCCAGAAGTATCACGTACAGCAGGGAGCACCAGAACGTAGCGCGATGGAAAGCCGACCGACAAATGGCAACTTCTGGTCTGGCACTTTGCTCAGTCATATCAGCCGTCCAGGCACGTTATGCGCATTATGATGACCGGCTCACATCCGCAGCGTGCGCCCGGGAACGTTCCGGCGCTGGCAGCGATCGCGCGGCGTCCTGCGCCGCGTCCAGGTTAGGAAGCGAGAACACCACCGGCACATCCGCGTGCGGATGCGGCATAACAACGACGGTAACTCCGTAGACCGGGCCAAGCACTTCGGGGCGCAGCACCTCCCACGGCGAGCCACAGGCCACGAGCCGGCCCCGGTGGAGCACTCCGATACGGTCGGCGTACCAGGCAGCCAGGTTCAGATCGTGCAGCACCGCCAGCACTGCGCCTCCCTGAGCGGCAATGGCCCGCGCCAGATGCATTGCCCCATGCTGGTGGCGCAGATCGAGGGCCGCGGTAGGCTCATCCAGCAGCAACAGGGGGGCCTGCTGCGCCAGCACGCGCGCCATGCTCACGCGGGTTTGCTCGCCACCCGAGAGCGTCGGAAACGCGCGCCCGGCGCAGGGCAACATCTCCACGGACGCCAGCGCGTCACGGGTGATCGCATGGTCAACCGGGCGTTCCACACCGGCCTTGAGACGCGGGTGCCGCCCCATCAGCGCCACCTCGTAGGCCGTGAACGGCAGAGCGACCCCGAGGCGCTGGCGCAGCACGGCCCGGCTGCGGGCCTGTTCCAGGGCGGAGAGTTGCGTAAGGGACACGCCCTCGAGCAGCGCCTCACCTGCGGCTGGACGCAGATCGCCGGCCAGGAGACCAAGCAGGGTGCTCTTCCCGGCCCCATTCGGACCAACCAGTACCATCACCTCGCCGTAGCTCAGGGAGAACGAAACGCCATCAACGATCCGGAGACCGTTAACGGCGTAGGAAAGCGAGCGAACGTCGAGGAGCATATACACAACTTTCCGGGTTCGTCCCGTTGGCAACTGGATATGAGTGAAGGCAACTTGTAGAAGTTAGTATATACTAATCTTCAATTTTTGTCAATACTCAGCAAGGGGCCAGTCGCGGTTCATGCAACGTCCCCAGGCCAGGCCCCGGCCCCTGCTTTTTTGATGGCTCTGGCGGCTGCGCGGCCAGAGTCAAAAAAACCCGTTGGGCGGCTACGCTACCCCGGAGATCATAGAGCGGTGGTTCTGGGGACTGTGCCGGAACCACCGCTACATTCATACGGACATGTCTCGGAGCGGCGATGGAGCGCCAGTTGATGGAGGACGCGGGGAAACCAGGTTCCCCCGCGCCCTGGCATGCCTGGCATTAGCAGAGCAACTCCGCCGTCACCACCCCAGCACCAGCGCAAAGATCAACGGCGCGACGATAGTCGCGTCGGACTCGATGATGAACTTCGGCGTCTCCACCGCCAGTTTGCCCCAGGTGATCTTCTCATTGGGAACGGCGCCTGAATACGAGCCATAGCTGGTGGTCGAGTCGCTGATCTGGCAGAAGTAGCCCCAGACCGGCGTATCGGTTCGGCGCAGGTCCTGGTGCAGCATGGGTACCACGCAGATGGGGAAGTCGCCAGCGATGCCGCCGCCGATCTGGAAAAAGCCGATCGAGCGCCGGGCCGCGGTGCGGGTGTACCAGTCCGCCAGGTCAATCATATATTCGATCCCGCCGCGCACGGTATGGACGTTGCGGATCTCCCCCGTGATGCAGTGGGCGGCATACATATTCCCCGTGGTCGAGTCTTCCCAGCCCGGCACATAGATCGGCAGATCACGCTCCATGGCCGCGTAGACCCACGAGTCGCGCGGGTCAATCTGGTAGTACTGCTCCAGCACCCCCGAGCGCAGGACGCGGTAGATGAACTGGTGGGGAAAGTAGCACTCGCCGGCCCGGTCGGCGCGCGTCCACTCCTCAAGCAGCGCCCCTTCCAGCCGCCGTAAGGCCTCTTCCTCGGGAATGCAGGTGTCGGTGACGCGGTTCATGTGGCGCTCGAGCAGCGCCTGCTCATCCACCGGGCTGAGGTCGCGGTAGTGCGGCACGCGCTCGTAGAAATCGTGGGCGATCAGGTTGAAGATATCCTCCTCCAGGTTGGCCCCGGTGCACGAGATGGCGTGCACCTTCTCCTGGCGGATCATCTCGGCCAGCGAGAGGCCCAGTTCGGCGGTGCTCATCGCGCCGGCCAGGGTCACCAGCATCGCTCCGCCCTGGTCGAGATGGGCGCGGTAGGCCTCGGCGGCGTCAATGAGCGCTGCCGCGTTGAAATGGCGAAAGTGATGGCGCAGAAACTGGCTGATGGCGCCGGTGGGTGTTGTACTGGTCATGGGTTACATTCCTTTTTTTACCTAATAAAGGGGATGGCGGTGAAACGAGGTTTCCCCGCGCCCCTGCTGGAGGGCTGGAACGCGGATACCGCGCATCGGGCGAATTGATCCGAGGATAGTCGTATCTCGCCGGCAGGTCAAGTACGGGGGTGCGGTGGGGGATCTTCGGGAGATCTGATTCTCATGCAGATTTTGATCACGTCCGGCGCTTGACAGGGAGTACGCACGGCGTTACTATCCCTACCACAAGTGATATTTAGTATCATTTATCAAGAGCAGAACCGATTATGCACCACCGGATCTTGATCAACCGCATCGAGCGCTTCCTGCCGATTATCTCCCTCGGGTTGCTGATCCTGATCGTGAGCCAGGTGCTGTATGCCAGCTTTCAGGCCTGGCTCTCCGGCGCCGAGTTCAATCGGGTGATTCCGGTTTTCGAGGCGCCCATCGCCAATGCGGGCAAGGCCCTCGGCGCGGCGCTGACAGCATGGATGCCAGAGTGGCGCATCCCGACGCCGTTCGGTCCGCTGGATCTGAAGTATACAGCGGCGTATACCATCTACGAGTGGTTCAAGCTGCCGATCATTCTCTTCCTGACCACCTATGCGATGACCCTGCTGCGCCTTAGCATCGGCACGCGGTGGATTGACCGCACCCTGGGACGCAATGATCTCATTGGCGCGGGGGGCGGGGCCATGCTGGGCATGTTCACGCCGGTGTGCTCCTGTACAGTGACCAACATCTACGCCGGGCTGGTCGCCGGCGGGGCCAGCCAGCGGGCCTCGGCGGCCTTTCTCTTTGCCAGCCCGGCCCTCAACGAGTTCGCGATCATTTTTATGTTTGTCATCGCCGGGCCGCTCGGCGGCGGGATCTACCTGCTGGCCGGGGTGATCGCGGCCTTGCTCACCGCCTACATAGCTCCCCTGCTGGGCCTGCAACCCGAACGGTTTATCGGCCAGATCATCCCGCTGCAACCCCGACATGACGCCCCGCAGGAAAGTCTGTTGCTCCGCGCCCATCGCGAGTCCTGGCAACTCTTCCGGCGCCTGTTGTGGGTAGTGCTGCTGAGCGGGTTGCTGGCGAGCCTGCTGGTCAATTTCAACCTCACTCTGGTTGAGGGTCTCACCCGGGCCGGGGCGGCCTGGTGGGGGCCAATCCTGGCCGTCATTCTTGGCCTGCCCCTTGACATCAACGCCGCCTCGACCGCCCCCATCCTCGTGGCCCTGCACCAGATTGTCCCGACAGGCACACTCGTGGCGGCTATGATGGCCACCACTGTGTCATCAATCCCCGAGTGGGCCATGCTCAATCGGTTGCTGGGCCGGAGCGCCACCATCAGGGTCGTGGGCTGGTTCGCGATGTATGTGATGGTGCTGGGGCTGCTTCTCAATGCAATCTTTGTGTGAGCAGGGAAACCTGGGTTCTTGACCGCCTGGCTGGCGGGGAGGATCTGGAAAGGCAGAGCCATCTCCGCTAGCCGCCCGGCGCCCGGCCCCGCAGGGGCTGGCCCGCTCTCAGCCCGCAGCACTGACGCCTGCGCGGGCTGGAGCGGATGCGCAAAAACCATCAGCCGCCCGGCATGCGGAGCGATGGAATACCCATGACGGAGAACCACAACGGTAATAGGGCCTCTCAGGAAAGGAAAGAGCTATGACCACCTCCCAGGAACAAGTCGTGGCAACCGCGGTACAGCGGCTTGAGCAGCAATTCCCGCTGCATGCTCGCTTCGCGGCCCTGGAACCGGCGACCCGCAGGCTGTATCAGACCATTCTACGAGCAATCGTACAGCGCGGCCAGCCCCTCGAAGGCACGGATTTCGCCGCGAATATGCCTGCCGAGCAACTCGAAGCCGCCCTCCAGCGCCTTAATCAGGACGATATGATCATTCTCAATGCCGAAGGGCAGATCGTCGGCGCCTATCCGGTGACCCTCGAAGCCACCCCGCATCACCTGGTCGTCAACGGCGTTGGCATCAACGCCATGTGCGCGCTTGATGCCCTGACTGTCGGACCAATGTTTGATGCCGACGTGGAGATCAATTCGGCATGCCGTATGAGCGGCGAACCGATCCATATCCGCCAGAAGGGGCGCTCAATTCTCGAGGCCCGGCCTGCGAGCGCGCTGGTGGGCATTCGCTGGGCCGCGCCCACCACCTGCCACGCTGCACATAGCATGTGCACCGAGATGATCTTTCTCAAGGATCAGGATAAGGCCAGGGAGTGGCAGTCCGGTGATACTGAATACACCGGTCTCTTCAGTCTGGAGGAAACGGTAGCGTTTGGGGATGCCTTCTTTACCCCACTGCTGGCCGATTCTTAGCAGTGCGTCGGTCACGTCCTTGAAAGCGAGGGACGGAAAGGAGTGATCCTTCCCATCCCTCGCTTTCTGGTTAAATAACCACAACCTTATGATAGTATTGGTCCAGTTGCTTGATGAACCCCCTCCCATTTCAGAACAACACGTGGTATAATCCCGCATCACCCGTACCCGTACAACTCACCGTCGCGGTGACCCGATAGCCCGGATGCCAGGGCGTAAAGGTGGAAGCTGGTGCGAGTCCAGCGCTGTGCCGCAACTGTAACCGGGCGTTCCATCGAACGCCGGAAGCCAGGACGCCTGCCGCGATGTTGTTTGTTTCACCCTTCTCGAGCCAGGGAGGATGAACATGACCCACGCCCCGTGACCGTCTCCCGCCTGATGGTCCCTCTAGACCGACCGTGTCGTGCCCCGTTGCTCGCCTGAGGCCGGGGTTCTGCATAGACCATCTGCGGGAGCCATGCAACACCTGATCAACTTCTCAATCCACGCGATCCATATCGACCAGTTCGAGCGCGACTGGGAACAGGTTCGCGCCTTTGTCACCCGGTTGGGGCTTGACGGCATCGAGTTGCTGATCGGCGATGATTCGCCGCCTGATCTGCCGGCGGGCCTGGTTCGGGGTGTCCATCTGCCCTACTGGATCCGCTGGCTGGAGATCTGGCACGCCGGCGCCGATGCCGTTGTTTCCTCCGAGGAGCGCGAGTTCCTCGCCGGGGGCGCCCGCGATGCCTCGCACATGGTCGCCCTTCAGCGGCGTCTGTGGCGCCAGGCGGCGGCCCTGCGCCCTGAGTATGCCGTCTTTCACGTCAGTCACGTCACCCTGGAGGAGAGTTTTACCCGGCGCTACGCCTTCAGCGCCGAGGCGGTGGTCAATGCGACCATTGACCTGCTCAACGCCACGGCGGCAACCTTCCCCGGCGGCGAACCGCCGGTGCGCCTGTGGCTCGAGAACCTGTGGTGGCCCGGTCTGACATTTGCCGATCCGGGGCTGGCCGAGGCGTTCGTGCAACGCCTGTGCTTCGAGAACTGGGGCTTCGTGCTCGATACCGGCCACCTGATCAACACCTGCCCCGACGTGGCCGATGAAGATGCAGCAGTTGATCTGCTGCTCGAACGGCTGGACCGACTCTCCCCGGCAGTGCGGGCGCGGATCGAAGGGCTGCACCTCAGCCTCAGTCTCTCCGGCGCCTACCAGCGCAGCGACCCCGCGTTGCCCGACGGTTTCGCCGCGCTGCCCTTCGCCGAACGGTACGTCCTGGCCCGCGACCACGTGGCGCGGATCGACGAGCACCGGCCCTTCACCACCCCGCGCTGCCGCGAGATCGTGGCCGCTGCGCACCCCAGAGTCATTACGCACGAACTGTTGCGGCTCGACCGCGCTGAACTCGAACGCAACCTCGGCATCCAGTCCTGCGCCCTTGCTGGCGCGCCCCTCACGGGAGGCTTCCATGCTACGCTGTGATGTGAGCGATATCTGTACCGAGCTGGACAGGTTGCACGAACGCGTCCAGCGCAATCAGCAGGAGTTCGTCACCTGGATCCAGCGCGCCCCCGCATGCGCGCTGCACCTGCTCGAGCCGATCGCCGCCGATCGAGCCCGAGAATTGTCCCTTTCCCTACTGGCGAACGGGCTCAGTTTCGATTATGATCGTTGGGCGCAGGCTTCTATCACCGAGCGCATGTGCGCAATTGGCTTTCGCCGTGTCTCGCGGAACCATGACCTGTACGTGCGCCGAACCCGTGAAGGTTTTGAACTCTCGGATCTCTTCTCGACCGTGCGCATCGATCCGGAAGATCTAGAGGCGTTGCTCTTCAGCCTGCGCCATGTGTGATGGCCCGTCAGGGTCGCGCCAGGGGGCGCTCGGGGCGCACGGATCGAGCCCTGAGCACTGGCCGGCCCGCTTCGCCGATGAAGGAGTGGATCCATGACCCAGGACATCCAGGCGACCAGCCCCGACGCCCCGGAGCGTCTCTTCGCCGAGTTTGAGCCCGCCAGCCCCGAAGCCTGGCGCGCCGCCGCCGAGAAGACGCTGAAGGGCGCACCGTTCGAGAAGCGGCTGTTGACGCGGACCTACGAGGGTATCACCCTGCAGCCCATTTATAACCTCGCCGACACCGCCAGCCTGCCCCACACCGCCTCGTTGCCCGGTCTGCCGGCGTATGTGCGGGGCACGCGCGCGCTCGGCTACCTGATCCGCCCGTGGGAGGTGGCACAGGAGATGCTCTACCCGACTGCCGCCGAGGTCAACCAGGCCGTCCGCGAGGATCTGCCCCGTGGCCTGACCACCCTCCACGTGCGCCTGGATCAGGCGACCCTCCTGGGCCAGGACCCCGACCAGGCGCCACCTGAATCTGTTGGACAGGGCGGCGCCTCGCTCGCCACGCACAACGATTTCACCACGCTCTTCACCGAGATCCCCCTGGCAAAGACCCCGATGCTGTTCGCCGCCGGGGCCACCGCTTTGCCGCTGGCCGCGCTGATCCTGGCCGCTGCCGAGGCCCAGGGCCTCAAACTCGGCAAGGTGCAGGGGTGCATCGGGGCCGACCCCCTGGGCGCCCTGGCGAGCGTCGGCGCGCTGCCCATCTCGCTCGAACGGAGCTACGACACCATGGCCTGGCTGACGGCCTGGGCCGCGACCCATGCGCCCGGCCTGCGCACTATTCAGGTCGAACTGCACCCCTACCACAACGGCGGCGCCAGCGCGGTGCAGGATCTGGCCTTCGCCCTGGCCACCGGCGTGGAGTATCTGCGCGCCATGCAGGCCCGCGGCCTGGACGTAGACACGGTGGCGCCGCGGATGCAGTTCGCCTTCTCCCTCGGCTCGTCCTTCTTCATCGAGATCGCTCGCCTGCGCGCTGCGCGTATGCTGTGGGCGCGCGTAGTCGCAGCCTTCGGCGGCAACGCCCAGGCCCAGAAGCTGCGCCTGCACGGGCGCACCTCGGCCTGGACCAAGACCCGCGCTGACGCCTACAACAATATGCTGCGCGCCACCGCCGAGGCCTTCGCCGGGGTGATGGGCGGCTGCGACAGCCTCCACGTCAGCCCCTTCGACGAGGCCATCGGCCTGCCCGATGAGTTCTCGCGGCGCATCGCCCGCAACGTGCAGATCATTCTGGAACAGGAGTGCAACTTCTACCGCCTGGTGGACCCTGCCGGCGGCTCGGCGGCGGTGGAGACGCTGACCGACGAGATCGCCCGCGAGGCCTGGGCGCTCTTCCAGCGCATCGAGGAGCAGGGCGGCATGGCCGCGGCCCTGGCTGCGGGCTTCCCACAGGCGCAGGTGGCCTCCGTCCGCGTCGAGCGCATGAACCAGATCGCCCTGCGCCGCGAGGTGATCGTCGGCGCCAATATGTACGTCAACCTCAAGGAGCAGCCCTTCACTGCCCGCGCGGTGGACCACGCCGCGCTGCACGCGGAGCGCACCGAGGCCCTGCAACGCTTCCGCGCTGGCGCCGACGCCCGGGCCGCCCTCGAGGAACTGGCCCGCGCCATGGCCGCCGCGCCCGAGCAGGCCATGCCGGCGGCCATCGCCGCTGCCCGCGCCGGCGCGACCCTGGGGGCGCTGACCGCCGCCCTGGCCGCTGGCGGTGACGCCGGCATCACCGTCGAACCCATCGCCGCCCATCGCGGGGCCGAGCAGTTCGAGGCCCTGCAAGCCGCTGCCGCGCAATTTGCCGCCCGCACCGGCTCGCGCCCGAAGGTATTTCTTGCTACAATGGGTCCAGTCTCGCAACATAAGGCCCGCGCCGATTTTTCGACTGGCTTCTTCGAGGCCGGCGGCTTCCAGGTGATCGCCGGCCCCGGTTTCCAGACCGTCGAGGAGGCGGCTCAGGCCGCCCAGGCCTCGGGGGCCTCGATTACGGTCATCTGTTCGACCGACGAGACCTACCCCGAGCTTGTGCCGCCACTCGTGCGGCTGCTCAAGCAAGGACAACCCGACATGACCGTGGTGCTGGCCGGTTACCCGGCCGAACAGATCGAAGCGCACCGCGCGGCGGGCGTTGACGAGTTCATCCACCTGCGCGCTGATTGCTACGCGACCCTGGCCCGGCTTCAGCAGTTGAAAGGAGTGGCCCTGTGACCACCCCCGATTTCACCAAAATTGCCTACCGCGACGACGCCGCCGCGCCCGACCTGGCGCAGTGGCGCGCCCTGGCCGAGCAGGAGGCCGGGCAACCCCTCGAGAACCTGGTCTGGCGGACAATGGAGCAGATTGATGTCAAGCCGCTCTACACCGCCGCCGACCTCGAGGGCCTCGAGCACCTCGGCTTCACCGCTGGCATCCCGCCCTACCTGCGCGGGCCGTACCCGACCATGTACGTCACTCAGCCCTGGACGGTGCGCCAGTACGCCGGCTTTTCGACTGCCGAAGAGAGCAACGCCTTCTACCGGCGCAACCTGGCCATGGGCCAGAAGGGCCTCTCGGTGGCCTTCGACCTGGCCACCCACCGCGGCTATGACTCGGACCATCCCCGTGTCGTCGGCGACGTGGGCAAAGCGGGCGTGGCGATCGACTCGATCCTCGACATGAAAATCCTCTTCGACGGCATCCCGCTCGATCAGATGTCGGTCTCGATGACCATGAACGGCGCAGTGATCCCGGTGATGGCCTTCTATATTGTCGCCGCCGAGGAGCAGGGCGTGCGCCAGGACCAGCTCACTGGCACCATCCAGAATGACATTCTGAAAGAGTACATGGTGCGCAACACCTACATCTACCCCCCCGAGCCCTCGATGCGCATCATCGCCGATATCTTCGCCTACACCGCGAAGCACATGCCCAGATTCAACAGCATCAGCATCTCCGGCTACCACATGCAGGAGGCCGGGGCCACCGCCGATCTGGAACTGGGCTACACCCTGGCCGATGGGCTGGAGTATGTGCGCGCCGGCATCAAGGCAGGGATGCCAATTGACCGCTTCGCGCCGCGTCTCTCCTTCTTCTGGGCCATCGGCATGAACTACTTCATGGAAGTAGCCAAGATGCGCGCCGGGCGCCTGCTCTGGGCCAAGATCATCAAGCAGTTCGACCCCAGAGACGATAAGTCCCTGGCCCTGCGCACCCACTGCCAGACCTCGGGCTGGAGCCTGACCGAGCAGGACCCCTTCAACAACGTGGCCCGCACCTGCATCGAGGCCATGGCCGCGGCCCTGGGCCACACCCAGTCGCTGCACACCAACTCGCTTGACGAAGCCATCGCCCTGCCCACAGACTTCTCGGCCCGTATCGCCCGCAACACCCAGCTCTTCCTCCAGGAAGAGACCGGGATCTGCAAGGTTGTGGACCCCTGGGGCGGCTCTTACTACCTGGAGAGCCTCACCGACAAACTGGCGCGGCGCGCCTGGGCCCACATTCAGGAGGTCGAGTCCCTCGGCGGCATGGCCAGAGCCATCGAGGCCGGGCTGCCCAAGCTGCGCATCGAGGAGGCCGCCGCGCGCCGCCAGGCCCACATCGACTCGGGGCAGGAGACCATCGTCGGGGTGAACAAGTACCGCCTGGCCTCCGAGCCGCCGCTGGAGATCCTCGAGGTGGACAACACCGCCGTGCGCCAGGCCCAGATCGAGCGCCTCAAGAAGCTGCGCGCCGAGCGCGACGAGGCCCGGACGCAGGCGGCGCTGAACGCCCTGACCCGCGTGGCCGAGACCGGCGAGGGCAACCTGCTCGAGGCGGCCATCGAGGCGGCACGGGCGCGGGCCACCCTGGGTGAGATCTCGATGGCCATGGAGCGGGTCTTCGGCCGCTACAAAGCCACCATCCGCGCCATCTCGGGCATCTACAGCAGTGAGTACAGCGACGCCGAGCAAATCAACCGCGTGCGTGCCCTGGCCGATGCCTTCGCCCACGAAGAGGGCCGGCGTCCGCGTATCCTGGTGGCCAAGATCGGCCAGGACGGCCACGACCGCGGGGCCAAGGTGGTCGCCACCGCCTTCGCCGATATGGGCTTCGACGTGGACATCGGCTCGCTCTTCCAGACCCCGGAGGAGGTGGCCCGCCAGGCGGTGGAAAACGACGTCCACGTGGTGGGGATCAGTTCGCTGGCCGCCGGCCACAAGACCCTGCTGCCGCAACTGGTTGAAGAGTTGCGCAAGCTCGGTCGCGAGGATATCGTGGTGATCATCGGCGGAGTGATCCCGGCGCAGGACTACGCCTTCCTCCGCGAGCATGGCGCAGCGCTGATCTTCGGGCCGGGCACCATCATTCCCATCGCCGCCGAGAAGCTGCTCAATGAACTGCGCCGCCGGCTCCACGCGAGCGAGACGACGACGGAGAGCGATCCGGCCCTCTCGGCGAGCGCCGAGGCAAGGAACGACCCATGAGCAACGGCAGGCATCGCCCCGAGTGGCAACCGGCCACGCCGCCGAAGGACGCGGTCTTCGCCTCGTCGGTGATGGACGGCGTGGCCGGCGGCCACGACGGGCTTCCCGGTCAGAGCAGCGGCGCGGGTTCAAAACCGGTGGCGCGACGCCGTCACCTGACGGTCCCCGATTACGTTGAGGGGGTGCGCGCCGGCGACCGTACCATCCTGGCCCGGGCCATTACGCTGATCGAGAGCAACGCGCCAGGGCACCTGGCCCAGGCCCAGGAGGTGTTGCAGGCCCTGCTGCCCTATACCGGCGGGGCCCTGCGCGTCGGCATCACCGGCGTGCCGGGGGTGGGCAAGAGCACCTTCATCGAAGCCCTGGGGGTGATGCTCTGCGAACGGGGCCATCACGTCGCCGTTCTGGCGGTGGACCCGTCCAGCAGCGTCACCCGCGGCAGCATCCTCGGCGACAAGACGCGCATGGAGACCCTGTCGCGGCACCCCAACGCCTACATCCGCCCCTCGCCCACCGGCGGCAGCCTCGGCGGCGTCACCCGTAAGAGCCGCGAGACCATGCTGGTCTGCGAGGCGGCGGGCTTCGACGTGATCCTGGTCGAAACCGTGGGCGTCGGCCAGAGCGAGACCGCCGTGCGCGGCATGGTGGACTTCTTCCTGCTACTGATGCTGGCGGGGGCGGGCGACGAGTTGCAGGGCATCAAGAAGGGCATCATGGAACTGGCCGACGCCCTGGTGATCACCAAGGCCGACGGCGAGAACCGCATCCGCGCCATGTCCGCCCAGGCCGATTACAACAAGGCCCTGCACTACCTGGCCCCCGCCACCCCCGGCTGGAAGACCCGCGCCCGCATCTGCTCGGCGGTGACCGGCGAGGGGATCGCCGAGATCTGGGCGGAGATCGAGCGCTTCCGCGAGGTCACCAGTGCCTCGGGCGTCTTTGAGGAGCGGCGGCGCCAGCAAACCCGCGACTGGCTCCATGCGCTCATCGAGGATTACCTGCGCTCGCGCTTCTTCAACCACCCGGCGGTGAAGGCGCACCTGCCGGAGATTGAGGCCGCGGTCGTTGCCGGGACTCTTCCGGTGACGGCGGGGGCCCGGGCCCTGGCTCAGACGTTTGAGGAGGCGGCCAATGGCTGAGGCCAACCGCGCCGAAACGCGCATGGTCCTGCCGATTTTCCCCGCCGACACCAATCACTACCGAACGCTGTTTGGCGGTCAGGCGGTGGCCTGGATCGACCAGGCAGCGTTCATCTGTGCGACGCGCTGGTGCCGGCGCAAGGTGGTGACTGTGCACATCGGCGAGGTCAACTTCCACTACCCCGTGCGCGAGGGGTCGATCGTCGAACTGATTGCGCGCCTCAAACGCACCGGGCGCACTTCGATGCACGTCGCCGTCGAGATGTGGTGGGAGCCGATGGACCGTGACGAACGGGTGCTGGCTTGCCAGGCCGACTGCGTCCTGGTGGCCCTCGACGACGAGGATCACCCGGTCGCTGTGCCCCAGTTGCCGGCGGCCGGGGCGGAAGGACCGGCGCGACGGTAGAGACAGGGGGGAACCAGGTTTTCCCGTAGTTTCCAGACCTTTCGTCTGTGAACCAGGTTATGTGCCGTACCCACCCCCTCCCCAACCCTCCCTCGCTGGTGGAGGAGGTCCGACACCTCCCCCCAACGGGGGGAGGCTGGAAGGGGGACAGAAAGGCCAGGAAACTCACTTCACAGACTACCATTTACCGCAGAGCACGCAGAGGATGAGCTTTTTGAAGCCGTTTGCTCCCCTCCGCGCTCTCGACGGTACGAACGTGTTCGGTAGATGTGAACACGATCGGTTTCCCCGCCCCAACACGGGGGTGTCGCGGGACTGGCCCTTCCCGGCCCCCTTTACGCCAGGATTGGCGACCCGGTTCACTCCGAGGCAGGCATGGACCTGTGCCAACCAGTTGAGTTGCGTCCTGATGCGCACCGTCGCCTCGTACCACGAGGCGCCTCTGGTTTGCGCGGCATCGTGTCCGTCGTTGCCGTGATCGTCGCCATCAACCTCGGACTGCTCGGCCCGCTCTGCTGCGTCATTCACTGCGCTTTACGCTCCCTGATTGTGGAGCGGCCGGCGATCAGCTACTTCCTCTGTGGCGAGCACGGAAAGACGAGCGCGCAAGCAGCGTCCGACAACCGTCCCGCCCCCCCTTCCCCACGCGCCCTCTACGAGGCGCTGACCCGGACGGCGCTGCTGATCGGCCCGCTCAGCCTCCTGATCGCCGTTCTGGCGACCCCTCCACGCCATCGCCGCGCTTCGTTCGCCCTGGCGCCCCCGACGCCGCCTCCGCGCCTTTTCGGCATTTAAGAGCCTATCCAGATAACCTGGTTATCCGATCCCTTTTCTGGGAGGGCTACGCCCTTCCAGCCCCGCCCCGAGGGGAGGGGCGTGGGGAAACCCGGTTTTCCCACTTACCCACAGGAGTTCTAAGTCCCCCCCTCCCTCTCCACCGCCGGTGGAGAGGGAGGGGGCAGGGGGGTGGGTGAGGACCCCTCGCCTTACCACGCCCATATCCGTCTGGAGAAAGACGGTAACGTGACCCTTGCGGGTTGTGCGCAGGTCCTGGAAGAGTTGTCCCCTCCCAGGAGAACGCGTTGTGAGTCCCGCTACGGGGAATCCCGCTTCCCCAACAATGGCAAGGAGCAACGACCATGGCACAACGGATCGTCATTCACCTGACCCACGCGGCGGATAACGTGACGGCGGCGGCAATGGCCCTGCGGCTCGGGGCCGCGTTGCAGGCAAAGGGCGCCCAGACGACGCTCTTCCTGGACCTCGAAGGGGCGCGCATCGTTGACACCCGCCAACCGCTCGATATTACGACGCGCCGCGGCAAACCCCTCGGCGAGATCTACGACGCCTTCGTCCAGGCTGGCGGCAACGCCCTTGTCTGTCCACACTGCGCCGCCGCGATCGGCCTGAGCGCCGAGACGCTGCGCCCGGGCGCCCGTATCGCCACCGACGATGCGGAACTGGCGGACCTTATCCTGGAGGCGGATAAGATCCTCGATTACTAAAAGCCTATCCGGACGCCTCCTGCGGGAGGGGCTGAGAGGGCCTCGCGCTCCCGGCAACTCGCGTTCCTCGGGCCTTTGCGGAGGACGGGGAATCCGGCGTTCCCCACGCCCCTGCCGGCGGGGAAGTAGGGGCGGTGCGCGCACCGCCCCTAGCCGAAGTTCCCCGCGTCCCTCCAGATCTGAAGGGAGAAGTGATAATGGGACTTCGTCCATTGCTATACTGCGCGCTGCTGGCGCTGCTGGCCGCCTGCGGCGCCGCTCCCGTGGCGCCGCCCGCCTCACCGGTCGCCGAGGCGCCGGCCACGCCAGCGGCCCCACCCGCCACCACCGCCCCGGCCACGCCAGCGGCCCCGCCCGCCACCACCGCCCCGGCCACGCCCGCTTCCGCGGTAACTCTCACCGTGTTCGCCCCGGCGGGTCTGACCGAGGCGGTCAAGCAACTGGCCGCCGACTTTGAAAAGACCCACGCAGGAGTGCGCGTCGAACTCGAACTGGGGCACTCGCCCGCCCAGCGCGAACAACTCGAACAGGGAGCGACCCCTGACGTGTTCATTTCGGCCAGCCGCAAGGATATGGATGCCGTGGCGGAGAAACAACTGGTCGTAGCGGATCAGGTGCGGCCCTTTGCCCGCAACCAGCTCGTCGTCATCCTGCCGCCCGATAATCCCGGGAAGATCGAAACCCTGGCCGATCTGGCCCGACCCGGAGTACAGGTGCTCATCGCTGCGGCCGATCTGCCGATCGGCAACGCGACGCTGACCATGCTCGAAAAACTCAACGCCAGCATCGCCCCCGACTTCAAGGAGCGCGTGCTGGCAAACGTAGTTTCAACGGAACTGGGCGTCAAGCCCATCGTTAGCAAGATCAGCCTGGGTGAAGCCGACGCGGGCGTCGTCTACGTATCCGACGCGGTCGCGGCCCCTAATCTCAA
This sequence comes from uncultured Chloroflexales bacterium, assembly GCA_937918935.1. Classification (GTDB taxonomy): domain Bacteria; phylum Chloroflexota; class Chloroflexia; order Chloroflexales; family Chloroflexaceae; genus JACAEO01. Next base: position 47,141 of record CAKZSI010000007.1, read on the forward strand.
GACCCTGGAGATCCCCCAGGAGGCCAACGTCGCCGTCGTCTTCACCATCGCGCCGGTCACGGCGGCGGCCCACCCCGGGGAAGCCGCGGACTTCGTGGCGCTGGTGTTGTCGCCCGCCGGACAGAACGTGCTCTCCACGCACGGCTTGTTGCCGGCGCAGCCATGAACCGGACCGCTTACAGACGGCCAGGCCCGGACCCGACGCGAACGCGCTGGGTCTGGGCCTTTGCCGGCGCCGGCGGGTTGCTGGTGGGCCTGCTGGGGATCCCCCTGGGGGCGCTGATCTGGACGGCGCTGACGGGGGCGATGGAAGTGTACCTGCGCGACCCGTCGCTGCACCGGGCGGTGCGGTTGAGCCTGGTGACGAGCAGCATCAGCGCCGGGGTGATTATGCTGGTAGGCACGCCCCTGGCCTACACCCTGGCGCGCTGGTCGTTCCGTGGCAAAGCGTGGATCGAATTGCTGATCGATCTCCCCCTGGTGTTGCCGCCGCTGATTGCCGGCATCGCCCTGCTGCTGGCCTTCGGGTGCAACGGCATCCTGGGGCGCCCGCTGGATGCGCTTGGCATCCGGCTGCCATTCACCACGGCGGCGGTGATCGTGGCGCAGGTCTTCGTCGCCGCGCCCCTGTACGTGCGCGCGGCGCGCATCGGCTTCGCGGCGGTCGAACCAGAGCTGCGCGAGGCCGCCGCGGTCGAGGGGGCCGATGAAACGCAGCTGTTTCGTTATGTCATGCTGCCACTGGCGCGGCGGGCCATCTGGAGCGGGTTGATCCTGGCCTGGGCCCGCGCGTTCGGTGAGTTCGGCGCGACGATCATCTTTGCCGGCAACCGCGAGGGACGCACCCAGACGATCCCGCTGGCGATCTTCGTCGGCTTCGAGACCAACCTGGGCATCGCCCTGCAACTCTCCCTGGTGCTGCTGGCAATTGCCAGCCTGGTCCTGATCCTGCTGCGCTGGATCGGGCGGGACACGCCGGTGGGGTAGGCAGAGCGCCATCACCGGCGCCGCGTTAAGAAACTGCACTGCACAGTTGCGACACACTTTCAATTATTGCAATCTTCTTGATATAGCATCTCATTGTATATGGTGTGCCGTCGTGGCAATCCAGATCACGTATGCTCGGTTACCCGATTTCATGGAGGCTCATATGGAAACAGCGTTGCGGGTTATTGTCACCCTCGTCATCATACTCCTCGGCCTCACCGCATGCGGTCAGTCCAATGTGGCCGCACCTGCTACCGCTTCTGCGACGGCGCCTGTGGCCGCGTCCGAGGAACCACTCCAGGTGATGGTCAGCATTCTTCCGCAGAAGTATTTCGTCGAGCGTGTCGGAGGCGATCGGGTGAAAGTCTCGGTAATGGTCGAGCCCGGCGCTTCGCCCGCCACCTACGAGCCGAAGCCGGAACAGTTAACGGCCTTGAGCCAGGCGAAAGCCTACTTCAGCATCGGCGTGCCCTTTGAAAAGGCCTGGCTGGAGCGTATTCAGGCCGCCAATCCGGCAATGCGCATGGTTGACACCACGAAGGGGATCGAACGTATGCCCATGGGCGCCAGCGGCCAGAACCTTGACCCGCACATCTGGCTCTCGCTGTCGCTGGTCAAGGTGCAGGCGCAGACCATTGCCGACACACTCACTGAACTCGACCCGGGCTATGTGACGGCCTATCAGAGTCGTCTGGATAGCTTCAAGGCCGACATCGACGCGCTGGATGCCAGCATCCGCCAGACCCTCGAAGGGGTGAGCCAGCGCAAGTTTATGGTCTTCCATCCCTCGTGGGGTTACTTCGCCCGTGACTACGGGCTGGAGCAGATACCGATTGAGATCGGCGGCCAGGAGCCGAGCGCAGCCGAACTCGCCGCCCTCATTGAGCGCGCGAAGGCCGAACAGATCAAGGTCATTTTCGCCCAGCCGCAGTTCAGCACCCGGGCCGCCGAGACCATCGCAAGCCAGATCGGCGGCGAAGTATTGCTGATCAACCCGCTTAACCCCGACTGGCTCAGCAACCTCCAGAGCGTCGCCGACACCTTCGCGCGAGTGTTGAAGTAGAGTCCGTGAGATAGCACCGGGAGGCAAAGACGCGCGCCCTCGCCTCCCGGTCTGGTACTGTTATGACCCGGAGTGCTCACAGAGGCACGCGGCTTTCTCCGGGAAGCGTGGTGATAGCGTATGGCAACCCAGATGGAGACCCCGCCCGTGGCCGAGATACGGGGCCTGTGGGCGGCCTATGAGCACGAGCCGATATTGGAAGATATCAACCTGGTTATCAATCGCGGCGACTTTATCGGGTTGATTGGCCCCAACGGGGGCGGAAAGAGCACCCTGCTCAAGGTGCTGCTCGGCCTGCTGGCGCCCATGCGGGGCGAAGTGCGTCTCTTCGGCCAGCCCCCCGTCCGAGGGCGGCGCATGGTCGGCTATGTCCCGCAGTCCCTTGCCTTTGACCGGGCGTTTCCCATCCGTGTCCACGAGGTGGTGCGCATGGGCCGCCTCAGCCGGCGTGGCCCGGGACGGCGCTACACGGACGCCGACAACGCGGCCGTGCACACCGCGCTGGAGCAGGTAGATGCCTGGCACATACGTGACCGGCCCTTCGGGACGCTCTCCGGCGGCCAGCGTCAGCGGGTGCTGATCGCCCGGGCCCTCGCTGCTGAGCCACAATTGCTAATCCTCGACGAGCCTACTGCCAGCGTGGACCCTCAGGGTCGCGCCGATCTCTACGAGATCTTACGCAAGTTAAACGAACAACAGATGAGCATCCTGCTAGTCACCCACGATATGCTGGCGATCTCATCGTATGTGAAGAGCGTCGGCTGTCTCAACCGGCGCCTGGTCTACCATGGCGCTCAGGAAGTAACTGCCGAGATGCTCGATCTCGCCTACCCCTGCCCGGTTGAACTGATCGCCCATGGCACGCCCCATCGCGTTCTGGCAGTGTACCCATCCGGCAAACAGCAGGAGGAACGCCCGTGATTCAGGCCCTTCAGTACGAATTTATGCGCAATGCCCTGCTGGCTGGCCTGCTGGTGAGCATCGCCTGCGGGGTGATTGGCGCCTTCGTAGTGCTCAACCGGATCGTCTTCATCAGCGGGGGGATTGCCCACGCTGCCTACGGTGGAGTCGGACTTGGCTACTTCTTCGGCTTCAGCCCCGTCCTCGGGGCGGTAGGCTTCAGCCTCCTTGCGGCCCTCGGGATGAGCCTGGTGCAGCGGCGCACGCGCCAGCGCGCCGATACGCTGATCGGCGTGCTCTGGGCCATCGGCATGGCCATCGGAATCATCCTGATCGATCTGACTCCGGGCTACAAGGCCGATCTGTTGAGCTACCTGTTCGGTTCCATTCTGGCGGTTCCGACCGGCGATCTCTGGCTCATGTTCGCGCTCGACGTTGTCATCGTGACGCTGGTGGCGCTGCTCTACAAAGAGTTGCTGGCGCTCTCGTTCGATGAGACCTACGCCACAATCGCCAACGTACCGGTTGGCGCCCTTACGCTTTTGCTGATCAGCCTGATCGCCCTGACCGTGGTGATGCTGATGCGTGTGGTCGGGCTGATCCTGCTTATCGCGCTGCTGACCATCCCGGCGGCGATTGCCGGCCAGTTCGTGCGCGATATGCGTGCCATGATGCTCCTGGGCAGCGGGTTGAGCATACTCTTCACCACCCTCGGCCTCTGGCTCTCCTATACGCTGAACCTGACCTCGGGAGCGACGATCATTCTGGTCAGCGCGGCGGCGTTTCTTGCCAGTCTGGGCCTGCGCGCTCTCGGGAGCCGCGCCGCAGGCGCCACAGGTGAGTATGGGGCGTAATCTCATTGCGGATTGTAGATTCTGGATTACTGATTGCGGATAGGGAGACCGAGCGGAGCATCATAGGCTCATCGTCAGGTGTAGAGATTCCGATTACGCTCGACGATTTCGATCTCACGCCCATCGGGATCGCGGAAGCTCATCGTGCGCCCGGAGGCAACGTCGGTGATCATCTGGCTCGGTAAGACCCCCCGGTCAGCGATGCGAACCAGCACATCTTCGAGCGGTTCGTGGCTGTGCAGGGTGAGGCTGATCAGAGGAGCAGCAGGCAGTGGTTGCGTCGGTTCGAGTGCGTGAATAACCAGCCAGGAGGCGCCAAGGCGAAGTTCGGCCCGGGCATAGTCCTCGTCACAGGCGGTAAGCTGAAAGCCCAGCGCCTCGTAGAAGCGGAGCGCGCGGTCAACGTCGCGCGTGTAGACGATCGGCATCAAGAATAGAGGGGGAACGTCACCAGGGACGCCCCCACCCGCCATGCCGCCAGCGAGGAAGCCACGCAGCGCCCGCTCAACCAGGGCCGAGAGCGAGACGTTCTGGTCAACGGCGATGTGCTTCAGCTCCCGAATAAGGTCGGGCGGCAGATAGACGTTGAACTGCTGTTTCTTTTCATCAGCCATACTAGAATACTAACATGCTAGCATACTAGTAGTCAAGGTCCTGACACGACCCATCCACGGGACTGATGGCAGGCGTTGCCGACCCCTGAGCGTGAGGTTCCCGTGCTCACGGGAGGGCGCTGGTGGGGAACGCAATGCAGGGCCTGCGCCGCGAAAGGTCCCCGCGCTTACGGAACAACCCGCGCTTCGGCGGCGAAGGGGTCGCTGAAGCGCGGGTCAGTAATGAAGGTCGTATCAGTCAGGGCCTCGAGGAAGGCGATCAGGTCGGCTCGTTCCTGATCGGTGAGCGTGAAGCCGCTTACCAGACCGCTCTTCAGCGGGCTGCGCCGGCCATCCCCGGCGTAGGGGCCATCGGCGATGTAGCGCCCGCCAGCCTCGTAGAAGCGCACGACCTCCTCGAGCGTCGCCATGCTGCCATCGTGCATGTAGGGCGCGGTCAGAGCCACGTTGCGCAGGCTGGGCGCGCGGAAGCGGCCCATGTCCTCGGGGCGATTGCTGACGGCTTCTACGCCGGTGTTATTCGGCGGGTAGGCCCCGCGCCCGTCGAGGTTGTACAGCCCGGTGTTGTGGAACGGCGCCTCGACAAAGACCGTGTTGCGCTGGCGGATGGAGCCGGTGAAGTTGAAGCCCCCATGGCAGTGGTGGCACTCCAGCTCCTCGGAGAGGAACAGATCCATGCCCCGGAGCGCCGCCCCTGAAAGCGCATCGAGATTGCCAGCGAGGTAGCGGTCGTAGGGCGAGTCAGCCGAGATCAAGGAGCGGCTGAAGGAGGCCAGGGCCTTGACGATGTTGCCCCAGGTGTACGGATCGGCCTCGCCCGGAAAGGCTGCGGCGAAGAGGGTCTGGTAGCGGGGATCGGCCCGGAAGCGAGCCAGGACCTCGGCCTCGTGCCCGGTTATTCCCAGTTCGACGGGGAACTCACTGAACATCGGAATAAGGATCTGGCGCTCCAGATCTGTCAACACCGGGTTGGCCCAGGTAAGCGTGCTGTAGTAGGCCACGTTGGCCAGGCCCTGGCTGTTGCGCGGCAACGGCTCGCCGGTTGAGCCGTGGGGCGTGGTCTTCCCGTCGCTGAAGGCCAGGGCCTGCTGGTGGCAACTCGCGCAGGCCATTGTGCCGTTGGCCGAGAGGCGCCTGTCGTAAAACAGGAAGCGTCCCAGTTCAACTTTTTCGGCTGTCATCGGGTTGTCGGGCGGCACATAGGGCAGCGGGAAGCCGGCGGGCAGGTTCCAGGCGTAGGTCTCCTCCGCCGCCGCGGGTGCTGCCGCGTATCCCGACGACGTCAGATCGCTATGGACGTGATTGTGCCCGTCGTGGCTGTGACCGGGCGCCTCGGCCAGGTGGGGGAGCGCCGGAGCAGCGGCGAGGGCGCCGCCCCAGACGAGTGCTCCGCTGCCCAGGCAGAGGGCGGCGCTGCGTGCCAGCAGGGCTGCCGGGTTGCCGCGTCGGCGCCCGAAGGCCCCCGCGTGGTCCAGCCGCAACAGGGTCAGAAAAGCGCCGGTCTCGGCCAGCTTGGTCGTGGCGGCGGCCCAGTCTACCGGATGCGGCCCGTGGGCGAACGGCGTCGCCAGATGGCTCAGCAACCAGAGGGCCACCACCCCGCCTGAGAGCAGCAACCCCGGCAGGCGCAGCGCCGGCCCGAAGCGACGCCACCACAGCCCCACGTAGCCAAGCTGTGCAATTCCAATCGCCCCGAAGAGCAGGCCATGAGCCGGCGAATGCGCGTAGTGCTCCGGGGCGATCAGCAGGTGGATCACCCCGGCCAACGCCAGGCAGATCCCGACGATCTGGTGGAAACTGAACATTGGGGCGCTCCCTTCATACGCGCAACCCACACCATCTACATTGGCAGGGGCGTGGGGCCACCCGCTGGCCCCGCCCGCCGCATGCCCGGGGGGCCACCCGCTGGCCCCGCCCGCCGCATGCCCAGGCAACCTGATGGCCCCGCTCTCGCCGCGCCGGCAGGGGCGGGGAAAAACCCACCCCCCTTTGCTCACCGGCAGGGGCGTGGGGCAACCTGGTGGCCCCGCTCGCCGCATGCCCGGGGGGCAACCCGCTGGCCCCGCTCTCGTCCCGTCGGCAGGGGCAGAGCAACCCGGTTTCCTCGCTTCTCTCCCCATCGGCAGGAGCGGGAAACCCGCTGGCCCCGCTTCTCGCCGCGCCGGCAGGGGCGGGAAACCCGCTGGCCCCGCTTCTCGCTCCGCCGGCAGGGGCGGGGAAAAACCCACCCCCCTTTTCTCACCGGCAGGGGCGTGGGGAAACCCGGTTTCCCCACGCTTTTCCAACCGGCGGATGTAAGAGGGTATCTCGAACAGCCTGACCCTTCCAGACCCTCCCGGAGGGATGCCAGAACCCTACGGGTTTTGCAGCCGGAAGAGCTGCTGAGTCCCGGTCGTGGCGCCCGTGGCCAGATCCAGGCCAAAGCCGAGGAAGAGAGCCGGGCAGTCCGGGTCCTTTGGACCGGACATGCAGCCAGGCGGCTCGGGCGTGTTCTGGTCGAGCGGCACATCGCGCAGCAGACTGGCGAGGTCAGCGACGATGACGCTCTTGCCCGGGTCAAAGCCGTCGAGACGGACCGAGACCAGGTTGGGGTTGCTGCAGGGAGCCGAGGGCGGCTCGGCGCGGTCGTTCGATTTGCAGCCAGTGCTGCCGAGGTGGATGAACCAGGCGCTCGGTCTGGCGGCGCCCTGGTCATGCATCTCGCCCTGGCTGCCGGCCGGGGCGGTGGCGCTCATTTCCATCGTCGGGGCCATGGCGGCGCCGGGCGTATCGGTCAGCATATCCACGCGCATGAATTTGTAGCCCCCCTGCCAGTTCCACCAGAGGGCCTGGATGTTCAGGGGCGAGGGGGCGACGGCCACATCAACATGATTCAGCTCGAAGGGTACGCCCATATCAAAGGCGATCCCGGTGTAGCGGCCGGGAGGTACGGCGCCTTTGACCACGTCGTTCAGAGCCGTATTGCCACCCTCGCTGCAACCGGCGCTGCCGTCCTCGAAGTCGAGGAGGGCGACATTCTGGTACTGCCAGATGCCATCCTGGGCGAGTTGGAGAGGAACCTCCTGAGCCTGGGCGTTGATCAGACGGATGTTCGAGACGTAGAAGCGCAGGTCGGTGAACGAGATCTCGGTGCCGGCCTTGCCGATGCCGGGGTAGTTCTTGCCGCACACGGCGTCCTGGTCGCCGACTTTCATGGCGAAGCGGAGGGTGACGTTACCGTCGGTGTTATTGGCCGGCCCACAGGCGGCGAGGGCCGTCAGGAACAGAGCGCCGAGAAGGAGGATGCGCAGATGACGTAGCATAGAATGCTGTCCTTTCGCATTGCATGATGCACTGATGTACATACAAGCCCTGGATGGGGAGGATCTGGAAGGGGTGAACCCTTCCAGGCAAACCCCTTTTTCGTAATCCTCATCTGTAGTGCAATCTATGCACGCGAAAGGCGCGGGGGCGGCGTCGGCGGTGAGACAGGCCGTGGTCTAAGGCAATGGGCCGGTGGGATCAAAAGGGCGCCAATCAGCAGGATGGCAGCTATGAACAGTGGGATGGCGAGGGAAACGAATTCGTAGAGGGCGCGTGGTGCAATCGTAGCGAAGGGAATGGAAGAGGCGTCAGCATCAGTTAGCGGCACAGAGACGGTCGCTGCGCGATTTCCACTGTGCTCGCCGCACACGAAGAAGGCAACCGCAGGTCGCTCGGCTACCACCTGCTGGACGAGACAGTGGATCACGCAGCTAAGCGGGCTGAGCAGCCCCAGCTCCAGGGCGATCAGCAGCGCAACCAGGCGTAGCGTGCAGGTCGCGATTAAGTGTTGCGGGAACACCTTCATCCTTGCAGCCTGGCCGTATAATTCCGGTAAACGCCCTCGACGAGTTCTATGTGCATTCCTTCACGAGGATAACTCTACCACAACCCGGGGCAATGTTCAAGTTGTGAGGTCTATACTTGCACGCGCCGTCGCCCGACGGCCCGGCGGCGCCGCTCATCCTGAACGCGCGTGTTGCAGGTCGCGTGAACCTGTGCTATACTCCTGTTAATTCCGCACCTACGCAACCTGATACCCGTCGCGGTGACCCGTTGGCCCGGATGCCAGGGCATAAAGGTGGAAGCTGGTGCAAGTCCAGCGCTGTGCCGCAACTGTAACCGGTCGTTCAGTTGAACGACCGGAAGCCAGGATGCCTGCCGCGATGTTGTTGTTCCACCCTTCTCGAGCCAGGGAGGACGAACAATGGCCCGCGCCCCTGCACTATTCTCTATCCACGTGCCAGTTGTACCCGTCACCCCCGTTCTCTGATGAGGCGGGGGCTTTTTGTTGGACCATAGCGCACCCCTCCGGCCAGCCACAGGAGGGATGAGGTGGGCAGAACCCACCCGGTCACTTCCTATGGGCCCGGAATAAATGATTATATCTATCAATTATGATGTGAAGATCCTCTCAGGTGGCGTCTCCGGGGCGGCAAGGTCGCCTGAGATGGGAGGGTCTGGCAGGGCAAAGCCCTGCCAGATACCCGCCTGCCAGCCCTTTCGGGTAACAGGACTTGCCGGATGCACCACTAACGGAAGCATCCATATTGAGGCTCGCAATGCATCCCGACGATGACCTATGGCACGAACTGGCGGCAAGTATGGAACGCGCCACGCAGGCCGAGCGAGAGATCGAACTGCTCGGCTGGTTGCCCACTGCTGCCGCGCATACCGCGCTGAACCGCCTCACCTGGGAACGGTCGCGCCAGGCCGCCCTGCTGCGCCTGCTGCGAAACCCATCGCTGTGGTTCCGCGCCGGTGAGCGTGGCCCCTCATGAAGCGCCCGCGCTTCATTGCGACATACACAGGGACCGGTTCGCCTCCCACGTCTTGTTTGGTACGAAAGGGAAACTCCATGTCGCGTTTCTGCCTCTCCTGGATGGCCGCCCTGCTCCTTGCCGTTGCCCTCGTCGCCTGTGGCGGCCCTCGCGCCACCCAGATGCCCACGACTGCTCCGGCAGCGCCCGCGACCGCGACTCCTCCGCCTGCGCCTACCGCCGCCCCTTCCACCCCCGCACCCACGGCGGCGGCGCTTGAGGCGCCCGTCGCCAACCTCACCGAGGGCTGTGTCACCGATTACGACCCGGATCTCGATTACTTCCCCGAAAAGGTCGCCCTCGAAGATGCCACCGGCTGGACCATCGAGTACTTCAACAATTACAAGCTCATAACCGTGCTCAACCCCTGGCGCGATGCCGATGTGCAGTTTCGCTACGTGCTGGTGCAGTGCGGTACCCCCGCTCCGCCCGATGTGGGCGATGCTCAGGTAATCGAGGCGCCGGTGAAGTCCATTGTCACCATGTCCACCACCCAGTTGCCGCACTTGAAGGAACTCGATCTGCTCGACCGCCTGGTGGGTGTTGACACTTTCCAGTACATCAATACGCCAGAGGTGGTGGAGTTGATCGAGGCGGGCAAGCTGAAGGAGATCGGGAGCGGCGCCGAGTTGAACGTCGAGCAGGCCATTGACATCGAACCCGACCTGGTGATGACCTACGGCGTGGGCAACCCGGAGTTCGACTCGCACCCGAAGCTGCTCGAAGCCGGCCTGAAGGTGGCGATGAACGCCGAGTACATGGAACCGACACCCCTGGGACGGGCCGAGTGGATCAAGTTCACGGCCGCCTTTTTCAATCGCGAAGTAATGGCCACCGAGGTGTACGCGGGCATCGCCGGGCGCTACGCCGAGATGACCGCAAAAGCGCAGGCAGTGACCATGCAGCCCACGGTCTTCTCCGGCGCACCTTTCCGGGGCACGTGGTACATGCCCGGCGGCAACAGCTACGCCGCAAAGCTCCTTGCCGACGCGGGGGCGGCCTACCTCTGGGCCGACGATACCTCGACCGGCAGTATGCAGTTGAGTTTCGAGGAGGTGCTCGACCGCGCTAAAGACGCCGACATCTGGGTCAACCCTGGTTCCTGGAAAACCCTGGCCGAGGGTCTGGCGCAGGATGAACGCTTTGCCCAGTTCCTCGCCTTCCAGAACGGCAAGGTCTACAACAACAACAGGCGCCTCAATGCCAATGGCGGCAATGACTACTGGGAAACCGGCGTGACCAACCCCGATCTCGTGCTGGCTGACCTGATCGCCATCTTCCACCCTGAATTGCTGCCCGGCCACGAGTTCGTGTTCTACCAGCGCCTGGAGTAGGTGTGCAGATGCTGAAGGGAGGATCGGGGAGGGCTTTGCCTTCCCAGGAAAATACCTTAACGATAACTTCTCCTTCGAGAGGAGGCTCGGAGGGGCCACACCCCTCCGAAAATCTCCGCCACGACGAGGTGTTGTTGTAGTATTGGAGAAACGAGCCATGAACCGCAAACGCTCCTGGTCGGCGCTGCTGACGCTCGTCTTTGCCCTGGCGCTCGGAACAATCACAGTTGGACGCGCACCTGCCACCCTGGCGACCGAACTGGCGCAGTCGGCAAGCGCCACCTATCCCTACTTCGAGAGTGAGGCGATTGAGCGGGCCGTCGGGTACCTGCGGACGCAGCAGGTGGCCAGCGGGGGTATCAACTCCTTCGGGGCCGGGGCTGACCCCGGCGGGACCAGCCGGTTGTTAATGTCGCTCAATGCGGTCGGCTACCCGGCTAATGCGCTGTTATCCAGCGACAACCGGACCCTGGCCGATTATCTGGCCGCCGAAACGGTCGGCTACATCTACAAAGATGATACGCCGGCAACCGACAATCTCTTCCCCGGACGCGCGGGGCTGGTGCTTGGGGCGGTGAGCGCCGCCGGGCTGAACCCGCGCAACTTCGGCGGCGTGGACCTGATCGGCGCGCTCGAGGCGGTCTACCGCGCCGATGGCACGTACAGCACCGACGCGGTTGAGGGCTTCGCCAGCGGGCGCGCCAGTGAAATTAATCAGACCCTCGCAATCCTGGGACTGGTATCCGCGGGGCGCCCCATCCCGCCAGCGGCGACGCAGTGGTTGATTGATCGGCAGCGCGAGAACGGGAGCTGGATCAACAACGTTGATGTAACCGGCTATGGCCTGCTGGCGCTGATCGGCAGCGGCAATGTCCCGCCAACCGATCCGGCGGTGCAACGGGCGGTGGCGTTCTTCCGCGCCAACCAGACCTCACGCACGGCCCTCTGGGGCGACATCGGCGGCGGCGAGCCGGCCAACAGCAGCGGCTGGGCCATGACTGCCCTGTCGGCCTATGGCTACGTGCCAATGACGAACAGTTGGGGCGCCGGTGGAACTAATCCGCGGCAGGCACTGCGCGGGCTGCAGAACAGCGAGGGCATCATTGCCCTGCGCTTCTTCAACGCCTACGCCACCCTGGAGGCGCTCTACGGCCTCACCGACCAGCCCCTGTTCCTGGGGCGTCCGTTGCGGGTCGAGCGGGCGCTGGCCTACCTCAGGGGGCTGCAAAATGCCGATGGCGGCTGGCCCGACTTCGGGAGCGCCTCGTCGCCGGGCGGAACGCTGGATACGCTCTTCGCCTTCGTGGCCGCCGGGTACGACCCCAATCAGATCCGCAGCTCCGCCAACAACGGGCCCCTCGACTTCCTGGCCACGGCTGCGCCGACCTACACCCGCGACGACAGCAACCGGATCTTCCCGGCCCAGACCGGCAAGCTGATCGTCGGCGTCGTGGCGGCGGGCGGCAATCCCGCCGATTTTGCGGGCTTCAATCTGGTGAGCGATCTGCAATCCACCCTTCAGGCCAGCGGCTCCTACAGCACCGACGCGCAACGAGGTTTCACCAGCGGCGCGCCCGGCGTCACCAACCAGTCCTTCGCCATACTGGGCCTCGTTGCGGCCGGCCAGTCGATTCCCCTGGCGGCAATCAATTTCCTGACCAGCCTCCAGACAGCCAGTGGTAGCTGGGGAAGCCCTGACGAGACTGGTCTGGCCCTCCAGGCGCTGAGCGCCGCTGGCGTCGCGCCGAACGCGCCCGCCGTGGTAAACGGCGTCAATTACCTGCGCACCACCCAGGCCGCCAGCGGGGGATGGGAAGCCTTCGGCGCGGTGAACAGCAACTCGACCGCCTACGCTATTCAGGGGTTGCTCGCCGCCGGGGTGGATCTGACCCGGCCGGAGTGGCGCAAGCAGGGTCGCTGGCCCCTGGGCGCGCTAGCCAGTTTCCAGAAGCCCAACGGCCCCTTCGTCTACTCCTGGGGCCCGGAGAGTGGCGGCTTTAACCCCGCGGCCAACAACCTGCTCGCTACCCGGCAGAGCATCCCGGCCCTGCTCGGCGCCTTTTACCCGTATCGGACAACCGGCCCCCTGGCTTCGAACTTCACGCCAATCAACCGTGGGCCAGACCCTGACCGGCTGGTGACCGCACCGCTGATTATCCAGTTCAACCCCCAGCGTACCCAGGCCACGGTCATTGCGCCTTTCGGCAGCGATCTGAACGGCAATGGCAGCGCGACCATTGAGTGGGACGTCATTCGCGGCCCGGGGGGAGCAGCGGCGCCGACGGCATTCCAGAGCGCCCCGGCCACCCGCGAGCCAGGGGCCTTCCGGGCGACGATCAACCTCAGCGGCGCTAACTTCGGCCCCCTTGATACGCTGCGGGCGCGGGCAACCTTCAGCGACCCTGATGGCGTTCAGGACGGCACGACCCTGACGACCAATCCTGTCGCTGTGATCGGCGACCTGGGGCCGCAGCGGGTGTATCTGCCATTTGCTGCCCGGCGCTAACGGCTTTCCGCAGTGGCAGGGGAGGATCTGGATGGAACCAGTCAACCACCCACAACAACCGCGCATCCGGTTGCTCCGCTGGCTGCTCCTGCTTGGCGGCACGCTGTCGCTGGGGATCGGCGCACTTGGAACAGTAGTGCCAGGGCTGCCGACAACACCGTTCGTACTCCTCGCGGCCGCCTGCTATGTTCGCAGCTCCGAGCGGCTCTACCGCTGGCTGATCACCAATCGCGTCTTCGGGCCGGTGCTGGAAACCTGGCGCACCCATCGCGGAATGACCCTGCGCGCGAAACTGGTCACCCTGACGCTGGTCTGGCTCATGCTGGGCAGCGCGGCGCTGTTCCTGGCGGAAAGCCTGTTTATGAAGCTCGTCCTCATTGGAATTGCCAGCGTCAAGACGGTGGTTCTGGCGCGTATTCGCACCGTCGCGGCAGAAGGTTGACGCCGGTAGTTGTGCAGTAAGAGCCTGTAGGAGCAATCACCGTGAGCATACCGCCGATTGATTTTGTCGCCGCCTGGGCCGCTGCGATGCGCCGGCGCCCGAGCAGGCGGCTCGATCCAGCCGAGGATCGCGCCTTCTGGCAGCAGTATGCCGCGGAATACGATGGGCGCGCCGGAGCGGCAGGTACGGCGACCCGCTGCCTGGCCCTGGTCGCCGGCTTGCTCCGCCCCGACGATACGCTGCTCGATGTCGGCGCGGGCACGGGGCGCTTCGCCCTCCCCCTGGCCCGGCACGTGCGTGCGGTGACGGCCCTCGACCAGTCGGCGGCAATGCTCGATCTGCTTCAGCGTAAGGCCTCATTCCACAGCATTACCAATATCCACTGCATCGAAGCCGAATGGCCCGATGCAGCGGTCGAACCGCACGATGTGGTGCTGGCGGCCTGGTCGCTCTACCGACAGCTCGACCTCGGCGTGGCTCTCGCCAGACTGGTCGCTGTCACCCGGCGAACCCTTGTGGTGCTGGATGGAGTGGGGTGCGATCCACCCCATCGGCCGCTCTTCGAGCGCTACTTCGGCCCCTGGAGTGAGTCTGAACTCCCGAATCACCTCTACCTGGCCGGCGCTCTCTGGCAACAGGGGCTGCTGGCCGAGGTGCAGATCGTGACCGAAACGCCAACCATGATCGGGGAAACAGCTTACGAGATTGCCGCTCAACTGGCGCCGTTAAACACTCCACCAGAGGTCGTCACGGCGCTGGCGTATGACCTGGCGCCTCTGCTCGCTCCGTCCGAAGAAGGGTGCTGTTATGTCTACCAGCAGGCAGTGGGGGCGGTAATCTGGCATGCGAGTAACCCGGAAAGTTGCACGAAGACCTTCCCCTGACAGGCAGAGGTATGGGGAAACCCGGTCTCCCCATACCCTCTTTTAGCCTCTCTTTATTTGAAAACGATGCCAATTTCTGTACCCGAAAAACCAACCAGTAGAGAGCAACCGGCAGCGCCCTGGGCCAGACGCTTCCGCTGCGCTCGCTTGCTGTGCGCCTGGCTGGCCCTGCTGCTGCTCACGCTGGCGGTTCCGCCCCCGGCGACGCCCTCCGCCGTGGCCTCCCGCCAGCACCAGGCCGGGCTGATCGTGCAAACCGGGGAGGGTGAGGCGATTACGCAGTGCATCAGTTTTGAGGAGGAGCAGATCAGCGGGCTGGCCCTGCTGGAGCGTTCGGGCATACCCTTCGCCGCTGTCAACGATGAACGCTACGGCGCCTTCATCTGTGGTATTGCCGGCGCGGGCTGCCCGGCGGAGCGTTGTCTGTGCGCCTACCCGCCCCGTTACTGGCAGTACTGGCTGCTGGAACCTGATGGCTGGCGTGTTTCGCCCGTGGGCGCCAGCGGCCGCGTAGTGCGCAATGGCGATGTGGACGGCTGGGTCTGGCTGCGCGATGCGGACGGCCCGCGCTTCGACGAGCGCTTTGTCAATCCCTGTCAGGCGCCGGCAGACGGGCGTGTGTATGTGCCACTGATAAGGTGAGTATTCCTCTCCTTACCCTGCCCCGCACCCTTTTCACCTGCGCTCGAGAGGGAGGGCGCTGCGGGGAGAGTGAGGACCACCCATACCATAACGGATGAAATCCTCCCGACAACCCGGCCCCCGGCTACCCGGCGTCGCCAGCATACTCGTTGGCCTCCTGGCGCTGCTGACGCTGGGGATCGGCCTGGCACCGGGGGCGCACCCGTTCCGCTTGCACACAGCGCATGCGCATCATGGCCCAATCCCATCGGAACGCCCTGTACAGCAATCCAAAATCCAAAATCCCAGATCCCAGATCCAGAACGCCTCTCCGACCAGCCGCGCCGATCAGCCGACCGAGGCCGGGCTGGTCATCGAGTATGACGATGGCCGCCTGGAGACCTTCTGCGTTGACACCGGCGACCCGTTCGGCACGACTGCGGAACAACTCCTGCTAAATGCGCCACTGGAGACGCAGATGTTTCGCGAGTACGGCAACTTGTTCGTGTGTCGCATCGGCGACAGAGGATGCCCACGAGAGGACTGCCTGTGCGCTTACGCTGGCGACGCACCGCAAAGTCGCCTCTGGATGAGCTACCAGCTCCGCGATGGCGGCTGGCAGACCCCTGAGCCGGCGGAGGTCAACCTCAGCCGCCGGCGGGTGTTTCCGGGGGATGTTGAGGCGTGGGTCTGGGGCTATCCCGGCGATGGACACGGACAGGGCGCGGCTCGGCCGTCGCGGGTGATTGCCTTTGCGCAGATCTGCGCCGCGACAACCCCTACCCCAACCCCCACTACGACGACGACGCCCACACCCACTGATACAGTTATGCCAACCGACACCCCTGCGCCCACCGATACGCCACGTTCTGCCGACACGCCCCTGCCGGCGCCCGCTCTTCCGGCGCCGCTGCCAGAGCAGAACGGGCCGATTGTCCTGCCTGCGGCATCGCCGACCCGCCCGGTGTTGCCGACGTTCGTGCAACCCTCGCGGACGGCCACGCCTCCGGTGCGCGAGGGGGCGCCTGCAACCAGTGCCCCGGTCCATCTGCCGCTGGTGCGCGGCATGGCGGAGCCGCCGCCGCCACCGGTTGACACACCCCCGATGGTGGCGCTCGAACCCACTCTCTCGTCGCCAGCGCCTACCGCTACCATTCCCGCATCACCCACACCACGCCTCGATCTGACGGCCACAGCGGCGATCCTCCAGACCGAGTTTGCTGTCCCATCTGCCCCGGCCACGCCTACAGGCGCCAGCGGGAAGTCAAACACCGACGGTGATCTGGCGACGACCCCGACTGTCATACCGCCGCATGCCACACGCATACCTCGCCCAACCCGACCTGTTGCCGGCGGGGTCGCGCGTCCCGATGCCGCGCCGTACCCGGCGCCGCAGGCGCAGGCGTACCCGGCGCCGCAGGCGCCGGCATCGCGTACCGCTGAGCCGCCGATCAGTCTCGTTCCCTGGCTGGCGCTGTCAGTGGGGATCGTCCTGGCAGCGGTGCTGGCCCTGGCGCTTGCGCAACGCCGCGCCAATCGTGATCTGGAAAAGGACGCTGAAGGAGGTTGACCGTGCCCGGAAGGCCCACAATGAACCCGTACACTCGCCACATCTTTATCTGCACCGGGAGCTACTGTGACCCCCAGGGCCTGACAGAGGCGCTCTACGCTCGTCTGCCGCGTCTGCTCGGCGCCCTGGGACACTACGAAAACCCTCGGCGGGTCAAGCGAGGCACAGCCGCGTGCCTTGGCGTTTGTTCCGGCGGGCCGCTTGTGGTGGTGTACCCCGAGGGGATCTGGTACCACCACGTAGACGAATCCGTGCTTGAACGCATCGTGCGCGAGCACCTTGAGCAGAACCGTCCTGTCGAGGAGTATATCTTTCACCGTCTGGGGTAGGGTGAGATTCTGGCCCGGGCGCATCATTTCTGGACCCGGCGCGCGCAACTCTCCGGGTGCAGAGGGGCCAGGTATGGGCAACCCTTCGGGTTGCGGAAAGGACTGCCCCTTCGGGGTGGGACCTCGGAGATGCACCAGGTCGAAAGTGAGTTACGTATGGCCGAAATAACCCGCTCAACATCCGAAACGACCGCTGCTGCCTCCCCCTGGCCGCGGCTGGGGTTGCGCCCCCTGGCCCTGGTGGTGATGTTCGGCGTGGTGGTTGGTGCCTTTTTGCTCAGCCTGAGTCTCGGATCGGTGCGCATTCCGCTGGAGCAGGTGCTGACGATCCTGCTCGGTGGTGAGGCGGAACGTGCGACGTGGAGGACGATCGTCTTCGACTTTCGTCTCCCCAAGGCGCTTACCGCCACCCTGGCCGGAGCGGCCCTCGGCGTCAGTGGTCTGCAAATGCAGACCCTCTTCCGCAATCCGCTGGCCGACCCCTTCGTGCTGGGGGTCAGTTCGGGCGCCAGTCTGGGGGTGGCCCTGGTGGTGCTGACCGTGGGCGCAGCCAACAATACCCTGCTCGCCGTCGCCGGTCTGCTCGGCAACCTGAGCCTGGTAGCCGCCGCCAGCCTCGGCGCGGGCGCGGTGCTCATCCTGGTGCTGGCCCTGGCCCGGCGCGTGCAGAGCAGCGTGACCCTGCTCATCCTGGGCTTGATGATCGGCTATCTGACCAGCGCGATTGTCAGCCTGCTGCTCTATTTCAGCATCGCCGAACGCATCCAGGCTTATGTCGCCTGGAGCTTCGGCAGCTTTGGCGGGGTGACCTGGACGCAGATGCGCGTCCTGGCCCCGACGATCCTTGCCGGCTTGCTGCTCGCCCTGGTGCTGACCAAGGCTCTCAACGCCCTGCTGCTGGGCGAAGCCTATGCCCGCAGCATGGGTCTGGACATCCGCCGGGCGCGGGTGGGCATCGTCGCCAGCGGGGCGGTGCTCGCCGGGGCGGTGACGGCCTTCTGCGGACCGATTGCTTTCCTGGGCATCGCCATCCCGCACCTCTGCCGCGCCCTGTTGCGCAGCGCCGATCACCGTGTCCTCATCCCCGCCTGCGCCCTGGTTGGCGCCACCGCCGCTCTCCTGGCCGACCTGGTGGCCCAGGCCCCCGGCACGAACGTGGTGCTGCCGTTGAACGCCATCACCGCCCTGGTCGGCGCGCCGGTGGTGGTGTGGATCATTTTGCGCCGCGGCGTTGGGAGAGGCACGTTTGGCGTATGACCAGGCTCACCTCTGTCCGCAGGGGCGCGAGGAGGCCGTGCCTCCTTGCAATCCCCGGCTGGTTGGCGGGGGGTGGGGAAACCGGGTTTCCCCCCGCGCCTGCCGGCGGGGAGGGTCTGGGAGGGCAAAGCTCTCCCAGACACCCGACTGCTCGCTTTGAGAAACGCCAAGGCGCTGCGGGCGCCACGAACCCCGATTGGCGGGGGGTGGGGAAACCGGGTTTCCCCCCGCGCCTGCCGGCGGGGAGGGTCTGGGATAACATCGCCCTGCCGGAAAGCCTCTTTCCAGAGGACCATTAGTATAGCGAAACCACGCCCATGAGCACAACCGTACTGGCAACCGAAGACCTGAGCATCGGCTACGCGCCCCGCCGCAGCCCGCGGCGGGTAATTGCCGACAACCTGAACCTGGCCCTCCACGCCGGGGAGGTAGTGTGCCTGCTGGGACCCAACGGCGTGGGCAAGTCCACCCTGCTGCGCACGCTGGTGGGCATGCAGCCGCCCCTGGCCGGGCGGGTGTTCCTCGACGGGGCCGACCTCACCACCCTCAGCCCGCGTGAGGTGGCCCGGCGCCTCAGCGTCGTGCTCACCGAACGCATTGAGGTAGGGCAACTGACCGCCTACGCCCTGGTGGCCCTGGGGCGCCACCCGCACACCGACTGGAGCGGCCGGCTGACACCGCACGATGAGGAGGTTGCGCGCCGGGCGCTGGAAGCAGTGGACGCGGTGAACCTGGCGGCGCGGCTGGTGCACGAACTGAGCGACGGCGAGCGCCAGCGAGTGATGGTGGCGCGGGCGCTGGCCCAGGAGCCGCTGGTGATGATCCTCGACGAACCGACCGCCTTTCTCGACCTGCCGCGCCGGGTGGAGATGATGCGCCTGCTACGCCGCCTGGCCCGCGAGACCAACCGTGCGCTGCTGCTCTCTACCCACGACCTGGACCTGGCCCTGCGCAGCGCCGACGCCCTCTGGCTGCTGGCGCCGGGGGGCATGATGCACGTGGGCGCGCCCGAAGACCTGGTGCTCGGCGGGGCCTTCGAAGCTGCCTTCGCCAGCGAGGGGATCACCTTTGACCGCTATCAAGGCCATTTCCACGTTCATCCCCCCTCCTACCGGCGCGTGGCCCTGTCCGGCGACGGGCTGATCGGTGCGTGGACCACCCGCGCCCTGGAGCGGGCTGGCTGCCTGGTCGTTGACGGCGACGAACCGGCCCTGGCGCGGGTAGTCATCTCCGGCAGCGAAACGGCTCCGCGCTGGAACCTCTGGCTCGATGGCGCCGCGCCGCAGCGGGTCGCCTCGCTGCGCGAGCTGGTCGCCGTGATTCGTCAGCACGCACTGAAGGAGGAGGCAGCGTAATCCCGTTCTATTTCACTGGCTCAATCCCCGCGCCAGATGCCATGCGCGGGGTTGCGCCAGAGACTGGAGGCAAATTTCCTCCCCAACCCCTTCTACTCAAGCGCAATGCAACGCCTCGACGCGCCCGACTGGTCGCGCCTGGCCCTCTGGGATGAGCTGCGGCGGCAGTACCTGGGCCTGGAACCTGACCCGAAGGACCGCAGCGCGACCCGCTTCGAGCACGCCCAGGCGTTGACCTGAAGAAAGGGAATCGGCCATGAAACGCCTCAGCACTCTGGTCATCATGCTCCTGCTCATCGTCGGGCTGGTCGCCTGTGGCAGCCAGCCGAGCGCCCAAACGCCCATCGCCGTCCCAGCCGCTACCGCCGCCCCGGCGCCCATCGCGCCTCCAGCACCCACTGCCGCCCCGGCGCCTACCGCCGCCCCGGTGGCCGAGACCCTCGACGCCAACCTGACCGAGGGTTGCGTCACCGACTATGACCCCGAGGTGGACTACTTCCCCGACAAAGTGACGCTCTCACGTGCGCTCGGCTGGAAGATTGAGTACTTCAACAACTACAAAGTAGTGACGCTCCTGCGGCCCTATCCAGGCGCGACCGAGTCCTTCAGCTACGTGCTGGTGCAGTGCGGCACCCCCGCTCCGAGCGATGTCGGCGACGCTCTGGTGATCGAGGTGCCGGTGAACACCATCGTCGCGCTTTCAACCACGCAGTTTGCCCATCTCATCCGCCTGGGCGTGCTGGATCGGCTGGTGGCGGTGCAGAACTTCAAGCAGATCAACTCGCCCGAAGTGCTGGCTATGATCGAAGCCGGCAAGCTGAAGGAGATCGGCGGCGGCAGCACCGAGGTGAACATCGAAGCCGCTCTCGACCTCCAACCCGATCTGATCATGACCTTTGCCGCCAGTGATCCAACTCAGTGGGATCACCCGAAACTGCTCGAAGTAGGGCTGAAGGCGGTGATCAACTCGGAATGGCTCGAAGAAGAGCCACTGGGCCGTGCCGAGTGGATCAAGTATATGAGCCTCTTCTTCAATAAAGAAGCCGAGGCCCAGCAGATCTTCGCCGACATGGAGGAACGGTACTCGGCTATGGCCGCAAAAGCTGCGGCAGTTGCCGACAAGCCTACCGTGTTTACCGGATTTATGTACAAAGGCTCGTGGTACATTTCGGGCGGCAAGAGCTATTTTGCGCGCTTCCTGACCGATGCCGGCACCAGCTACCTCTGGGCCGACAACGATGCCACCGGCAGCCCGCAGCTCAGTTTCGAGGAGGTGCTTGAGCGCGCCCAGAATGCCGATTTCTGGGTCAACGGCAGCCAGTTCTGGACCAGCGCGAGCGACGTGTTGAAGGGCGATGAGCGCTACGCCCAGTTCGCCGCCTTCCAGAATGGACGCCTGTACAACAACAATCTGCGCCTGAACGACACTGGCGGCAACGACTACTGGGAGAGCGGTGTGGCGAACCCGGACGTCATCCTGGCCGACTTGATCAAGATCTTCCACCCCGAAGTGCTGCCCGACCATGAACTGGTCTACTACCGGCAGATCAAGCCGGAAGGTTAGGACGAGGTAGCGCCAGCCACTTTTGAACTGGTCGTGTGGAGCTGTAGAGCTGTAGAGTGTTATATATAAATCTGATCCACAACCCTAAAGAACTACACCTCTACATCTCCACACCTATGATGATAAAACCGCATATCAAAACAGTTAAGCATCTGGATTGAATGACATCCATGCCCCTCCTCCCTCTCTACCCCTTCTCCGCCCTCGTCGGGCAGGAGACCATGAAGCTGGCCCTGCTGCTGGCGGTAATCGATCCGGCCATCAGCGGGGTGCTGCTGCGCGGCAGCAAGGGCGCTGCCAAGTCCACCGCCGTGCGCGCCCTCCATGGGCTGCTGCCCGAACTACCCCTCCTCACCCTGCCGCTCAACGCCACCGAGGAGATGCTGCTGGGCAGCCTGGACTGGCAGGCCGCCATCCAGACCGGAAAGCGCCGTTTGCAACCCGGCCTGCTCGCCCGCACTGATGGCGGCATCCTCTATGTGGACGAGGTGAACCTGCTCGACGATCACCTGGTGGACGTGATGCTCGAGACGCTGGCGCGGGGCTGGCACCGGGTGGAACGGGAGGGCGTCGCCGCTCTCCACGCGGCGCGGGTGACCCTCATCGGCACCATGAACCCCGAGGAGGGTGAACTGCGCCCCCATCTGCTCGACCGCTTCGGCCTCTGCGTCGAGGTGCAGGCCGAGGCGGACGTGGAGCGCCGGGCGCTGATCCTCGAGCGGCGCGAGGCCTTTGACCGCGATCCTCAGACTTTTCGGCGTCAATTTCACGAAGAGGAGGAGCATCTGCGCGCCCGCCTGCTGGCCGCGCGAGCGCGGGTGGGACGCATCGGCCTGCCCGCACGCCTGCGGCTCTTCATCGCCGAACTGTGCGCCCAGCATCAGGTCGCCGGCCACCGCGCCGACCTGACCCTGCAACGGGCGGCCATGGCCCTGGCCGCCCTGGAAGACCGCCCCGAGGTTGCCCTGGCCGACATCGAGCGTGTGGCGCCTCTGGTGCTGCGCCACCGCCAGCGCGAGGCGCTGCCCCCGCCACCTGCGCCGCCCCCGCCCCCGGAACTGGCGCTCCCACCGCCCGAACACGCTCCTTCTCCCCAGGCGCGAGCCTCCGGCGACGCGCCGCTCTCCGATGGCGCCGGCGCTCCACCAGACGAAACTGGCGCTGGAACCGACCAGCCTGTCGGTGACCAGGAGCGCGTCTTCGAGGCGGGGAGCGGCTTCGTCGCGCGGCGCATCGAGGCCCGCCGCGATCGCCTGACGCGCCGGGGTTCAGGGCGCCGCTCCCGTACCCGCACGATGCGCCTGGGCCGCTATGTGCGGGCTATTTCCGCCCGGGGCGGACGCGATGTGGCCTTTGATGCGACCATCCGCGCCGCGGCCCCCGAACAGCCGCGCCGCCTGCGCCCGCCGGGAATGGCCATCGCCATTCGCGCTCAGGACCTGCGCGAGCGTCAACGCGAACGGCGCGTCGGCAACTTCCTGCTCTTCGTCGTTGATGCCAGCGGCTCGATGGGCGCCCAGGCGCGCATGGTCGCCACCAAGGGGGCGATCATGGCCCTCCTCGCCGATGCCTACCAGAAGCGCGACCGGGTGGCCCTGATCACCTTCCGCCGCCGCGAAGCCGCCGTGGTCCTGCCCCCGACGACCTCCATCGAACTGGCCGCGCGTCAGTTGCGCATCCTGCCGGTCGGCGGGCGCACGCCCCTCGCGGCGGGCCTGGTCGAGGCGGTGCGCGTGCTGCGCCTACACCTGGCGAAGGAGCCTGCCGCCCGCCCCATCCTGGTGCTGATCACCGATGGCAAGGCCAACGTGACCCTCGCCCCCGGCGCCGACCCACGCGCCGAGGCGCTGCGCATCGCCGCGCATCTGGCCCTGGAGCCGCGCCTGACCTCCATCGTCGTAGATACCGAGGCCCCCGGCCCGGTCCGCTTCGGTCTGGCCGGCGACCTGGCCGAGGCCCTCGGCGCCATGTGCTACACGCTTGATGACCTCCAGGCCGCCGATCTGATCGCCCTTGTACAATCGAGGTAACTATGGAGCCGGTCCCCTACCCCTTCGCAGCCATCGTCGGTCAGGAGCAGATGAAACTGGCCCTGATCCTGAACGTGATTGACCCGCGCATCTCCGGGGTGCTCATTCGTGGTGAGAAGGGCACCGCCAAGTCCACCGCCGTGCGCGCCCTGGCCGATATTCTCCCGGAAATCCCGGTGATCGCCGGCGATCCCTTCCAGACCGCACCGGGCGATCGCTGGCGGGATGACCTGCCCGCCGACGCCCCGGTGATCTGGCGCAAGGTGCGCGTGGTCGAACTGCCTGTCGGGGCCACCGAGGACCGGGTCGTTGGTACGCTCGACCTGGAGCATGCCCTCAAGCACGGTGAGAAGCGCTTTGAGCCGGGCCTGCTGGCCCAGGCCCACCGCGGCTTCCTGTACGTGGATGAAGTCAATCTGCTCGACGACCATCTGGTGGATATTCTGCTCGACGCGGCGGCGATGGGCGTCAATACTGTCGAGCGCGAGGGCGTCTCCTTCAGCCATCCGGCCTGCTTCACCCTGGTGGGCACCATGAACCCCGAAGAAGGCGAGTTGCGCCCGCAGCTCCTCGACCGCTTCGGGCTGTGTGTGCATGTTGAGGGGATCAGGAACACCGACGAGCGGGTCGAGATCATGGAGCGTCGGCTGGACTATGAGGCCGACCCGGCTGGCTTCGCCCGCCGGTGGGCCGCCGAGACCGACCGGCTGCGCCAGCGCATCGTCACGGCCCTGGAACTGCACCCCCGTGTGACCGTCGAGCGCATCCAGATGGTCGCCATCGCCCGCCAGTGCCAGGAACTGGGCGTGGATGGGCATCGCGCCGACATTATCACCCTGAAGACGGCTAAAGCCCTGGCGGCCTGGCGTGGGCGCGAGCAGGTGCAGGAGGAAGACGTGCGCCAGGCCGCCGACCTGGCCCTGCCTCATCGGATGCGCCGCATGCCGTTTGACCCGATTGGCGAGGTGTCACGATGAAGATTGTCCTGATCAGCGCGACCGGCAACGGCATCCCGGCGGCGCGCCAGGCTCTGGCGCGCCTCGAACAGGAATACCCCGGACAGTTTACCCTCCAGGCGCGGACGGGGAGCAACATGGCGGAGGGGGAGCAGGCTGCGGCTTTCGCCGACCAGGTCATCCGCGCCGCCGACGCCCTGATCGTCCTGCTCCACGGCGGCGCGGCCTCGTGCCCTCACTTCCACATGCTGGTCACCGCCGCGCGCGAGGCTCTGGCCTACTGCTACATCCACCCCTCCGACGAAGATCCCCAGGCCCTCTCGCAGGAACTCTCGACCGACTACGGCAGCCCCTTCTTCGAGGAGCTACGCCGCTACATCCAGTTCGACGGCGCCGACAACTGGCGCAACCTGTTTTGCATGCTTGCCAGTCGCCAGGGATTGCTCCTGTCCTATGACCCGCCCCGGCCCCGGCCGACCGAGGGCCTGTACCACCCCGACACCGGCGCCGCCGCCACCCTTGAAGCGCACCTGGCGGCGCGCGGCGTCAGCATTGACGACCTGCGCCGCTCCGGGCGCCCGGTGATCGGCATGTGGTTCTACACCAGTTACTTCACCGATGGCAACCTGGCCTGGGCCGATGCGCTGATCCGCGAGATCGAGCGGCAGGGCGGCTTCCCCCTGGCCTGCTTCTACATGCGCATGCCCGATCCCATCCGCAACAACCGCATCTCCGACTGGGTCGTCGAGAACTACTTCATGCGCGACGGCGCGCCGCTGATCCACGCGCTGATCAACATCATGGCCTTTGCCATTCGCCTCTCCACCCCCGCCGTAGCTGATGTCTACGCGCGCATGGGCGTACCGGTGCTGCACGCCATGCTGCTCTTTTCGCCCTACGCTTTCTGGCGGGAGACAGTGCAGGGCGTCAGCCCGATGGAGGTGGCTGTCAACGCCGCCCAGCCCGAGTTCGACGGCGTGCTGATCACCTTACCGATCGGGACCCAGGAGGAGCTGCCGCCCGACCCCCTCACCGGCGCGCGTCTGCACGTTCACCTGCCCATCAACGAGCGCATAAGCGCGCTGGTGCGCCTGGCCCTGCGCTGGGCCAGGCTGCGTCTGATCCCCAATCCAGAGAAGCGCATAGCGATCATCTTTCACAACTATCCGCCGACCAACGAACGGATCGGCTGCGCTACCGGACTGGACTCGCTGGAGAGTGTGGCGCGCCTGGTGGGGCAACTCGCCGAGCAGGGCTACCGGGTCGAGCGGCGCTATGCCTCGGGCAAGGAGCTGGTCGCCGACTTGCTGGCCCACGCCACCAACGACGCCCGCTGGCAGACCGGCGACGCGCTGGCCGACCGCGCCGTGGCCCTCGCCGCGCCGGAACACTACCGGCCCTGGGTGGCGCAGTGGCCGGAGGAGCGCCGCCAGGAGATCACCCGCGAATGGGGCGCGCCGCCCGGCCCCATCCTGGCCCACGGCGACCAGGTGATCATCAACGGCATCGTCAATGGCAACCTCTACATCGGCCTCCAGCCGCCCCGCGGCTTTGCCCACGATGCCGACAAGGTTCACGACCCCTTGCTGCCGCCGCCGCCGGCCTACCTGCTCACCTACCGCTGGCTCCGCGACGTGTTTCGGGCCGACGCGGTGATCCACGTCGGCACCCACGGCACCCTGGAGTGGATGCCCGGCAAGTCCCTGGCGCTCTCCGAGCAATGCTACCCCGACATGGCGATCATGGACCTGCCCAACATCTACCCCTACATCATCAACAACCCCGGCGAAGGGGTGCAGGCCAAGCGCCGTTCCTACGCCTGTGTCGTGGATTATCTCACGCCGGTTATGACCGGCGCCGAACGCTACGAGCACCTGGCGACCCTCGATGCGCGCCTGCTCGAGTATATGCAGATGGCGGCGATGAACCCCGCTCAGACGCCCGCCCTGGCCCGCATGATCTGGGACTTGACCGTCGCCGGCCATCTCGACCGCGACCTGGAGATTGACGAGGAACGCGCCTTCGCCGACTTCGACGCCTTCGCCCGCCGCCTGCACAGCTACATCAGCGACCTGGCCGACATGGCTATCAGCGACGGGCTGCACATTCTGGGCGAAGCGCCCGCTGGCGCGCAACTGGTCGAGTATCTGGCCCAGCTCGTGCGCCTGCCCAACGGCGCCGTCCCCTCCCTGCGCGAACTGATCGCCCGCCAGTGGGGCTACGACTACGACGCCTTGCTGCGCGACCGCGGCGCCTCTGACCCCACCAGGCGCTTCCCCAGCGCCGGGACGGCCATCGAAGCCATCCACGCCGAGGTCCTGCGCCAGATCCAGGCTGTGCTCGACGGCGACACCACGGCCTGCGATTCCGGGCCGCTCGCCCCGGCGCTCAGCTACGTGCGCGACGCACTCCTCCCCCGCCTGGCCCAAACCAGCGACGAACTGGCCTCCATTCACGCCGCCCTGGGGGGCTGCCACGTGCTGCCGGGGGGCAGCGGCGCGCCCACCCGCGGCATGGCCGATGTGTTGCCCAGCGGGCGCAACTTCTACACCGTTGACCCGCTCAAGCTCCCCACCCCCGCCGCCTGGGAGATCGGCGTGGCCCTCGGCGACGCCATGGTCGAACGCTACCGCGCCGAGACCGGCCAGTTCCCCGATACGATCGGCATGGTGGTCTGGTCCGTCCCCACTATGCGCACCATGGGCGAAGACATTGCCCAGATCCTCTACCTGATGGGCGCGCGCCCGATCTGGAACCGTTCCAGCGGACGGGTTGAGGGCGTGGCCCCCATCCCCGCCGCGGAGTTGAAGTTCCCGCGCATTGACGTGACCCTGCGCACCTCGGGCCTGTTTCGTGACACCTTCCCCAACCTGATGGAACTGATTGACGACGCGGTACGCATGGTCGCCTTGCTCGACGAGCCGCCGGAGACCAATATGCTGCGCCGCAACGTGCTATGCGACCGCGAGGAGTTGCTCCGCCAGGGCCACGACCCCGAGACGGCTCTGCGCGAGGCCACTTTTCGGATCTTCGCCGAACCGCCGGGGGCCTACGGTACTGGCATTGCCGAGATGATTGAAGCCCGGGCCTGGCAGGACCGCGCCGATCTGGCCGAGACCTTCATCAACTGGGGCGGCTATGCCTATGGGCGGCAGGTCTACGGAGTCGCCCGTCACGCCCTGTTTCGCCAGCGGCTGGCCGGTATCCACCTGGTGGTGAAAAACGAGGACACCCGCGAATACGATCTGTACAGCGACGACGACTGGGCCGCCTATCTCGGCGGGCTGGGCCTGGCGGTCAAAACCGTGTCGGGGCGCGCCCCGCTGGTCTACAGCGGCGACGCCTCCGACCCCCGGCGCGTCCTGTACCGCGACGCGCAGCAGGAGAGCCGGCGCATCTTCCGCGCGCGCATCCTCAACCCCAAATGGATCGCCGGACTCCAGCGCCACGGCTTCAAAGGCGCCGGCGACATGGCCCACACCCTGGACAATGCCTTCATCTGGGACGCTGTGGGCGACGTGGTCGAAGACTGGATGTACGAAGACATGGCCCGACGCTACGCCCTCGACGACGCCATGCGCGCGTGGATGCGCGAGGTGAACCCCCACGCCCTGCACAGCATCCTGGAGCGCCTGCTCGAAGCCATCAGCCGGGGGATGTGGCAGGCCGACCCGGCCTTGCGCAACCGCCTGCGCCAGCTTTACCTGGAGATCGAAGGCGATCTCGAGGAGAAGAGTGAATAAGCGAGGAAATGGATAAACCCATGCTCCTGGCACGCTACTACGACGGCGTCGCGATCCACCGCGCCGACAAGATCATCTACGCCCACTTCCTCCAGCCACACCGCGTCATCTCCACCTGCCGCAGCAGCGCGGGCGGCATCCGCGACGACCTGGAGTACCTCTACAACCACCAGTCCTGCGAACCACAGGGTCATCGGCTCAGCGACGAGATCCACGGCCTGGCGATCCACCACCCCGACGCCTACCGCGAGCTGATCGCCACCCGCCACAACCTGCCCGCCGAACGCTGCGCTACCATGGGCACCGCGGCCAACATGCACATGGGCGGGATGGCCCACGAACGCTTCCGCGACCTGGAGGTCGTCGCCGTAGTCACTGCCGGCGTTGAGACCAACGCCGGTCGCGCTGGCGACCCCGCTGCCTACCACGAAGAAGACGGGCGCTACGTCCATGCGCCGCACGCGGGCACGATTGTGATCATGCTCTGCATCAGCCGTGAACTGCGCCCCGGGGCACTGGTCGAGGCAGTTACGATGGCCACCGAGGCCAAGACGGCGACGCTTCAGGAGTTAAACGTACCCTCGTGCTACTCCGACGGCCTGGCGACGGGCACGGGCACCGACCAGATCGCCATCGCCGCCCGGCTCGACGGCGCGCCGCTGACCGGCGCGGGCAAGCACACCCGCCTGGGCGAACTGATCGCCCGCAGCGTGCAGATAGCCCTCCGCGAGGCCCTGCTGCGGCAGAACGGCCTCTCACCCGCGAGCCGTTGCAGCGCGCTGGCCCTGCTCCGGCGCCTGGGTGCGCGCGAGGAACCCTTCAGTGCGGCCATCTGCGCCCATCTGAACGACGATGATGCGCAGCTCCTCGCCCGCAACCTGCACGTCGTGCTCAACGACCCGCCGACAGTCGCTGCTGTGGCGGCCCTCATGCACCTGCGCGACCAGTTTGTATGGGGCGTCTTGCCACAGAGCTGTCTGCCCGAGGTCTTCGCCACTGCCGCGGCCCAGCTCGCCGCGGCAGTGGCGGGGCGCCCGCAGCGGCTGCCGGCCTACCGCGAGGTCCTGGAGCATCCCCCGCCGGCGCTCACCCCCTCGGCCACTCTTCAGCTCATTGCCCGCGCCTTTGCCCTGGGGTTCAGCGAGAAGTGGGTGCGATGAGGCTCATTCAGGGCCAGTTTGAAGATACGCACCCGCCTGGTCTGCGCGTCATCGTACCGGTTCTCCGCCTCACTGCCGCCTCCGCTTCCACCACACCCGGAGCAATGCCACGCCGCTGACGACCAGCAGCAGCCCGCAGAGCAGCAGCATAATCCCGTTAGCCAGGACGACGGCGACATTGCCGGGCAGCGGTTTGCCCTGGAGCGCATCGTTCAGCAGGGGCAGCACGTGGAGCGTCGCCAGTACGCCAAGCAGCGACAGGACCGCCACGCTCTGCATCGCGCGCCGGGCGTACTGCGGCTCCAGCGCCACCACCCCCAGCAAGGCGAGAGGCATGCCGAAGAGCAGCGGGGTCACCGAAGCGAACCCTCTCGCGCCGATCAAGTAGCGACAGACCAGACCGATCAGCGTCAGCAGAATGCCTGCCCAGAGCGCGACGCGGGGTGCCGCTCCGTAGGTTGGCTGTTCCGTTCTACCCATTCCGCCGCACTGGCTGGACGGCCGGCACGAATTCGTAGCGTTCCTCTACCTTAGTATAAGGCAGTTCGAGCACCTCTGGCGCCTCGGCCTCCGACCAGTAGCGGCCCGCGCCAGCGCAGCCGGGGCAGAGAACACGCCCCTCGTGCAGCACCTCGCGCTGGTTGATAATCTCCTCGCCACACTGCTCGCACTGCGTGCGGATGCCGTTTCGACCGATCAGAGCCGCCAGGTCGAGCGTCAGAGTGACCGGACGCGCTACCAGCAGTTCGGCAACGGGCATGATCTGGTAGGCTTCGAGATAGGCATGCCAGCGGCTCCGAGCGTTCGGCGCGTAGGAACGGGCCAGCACACGGGCCTCCGGATGGGGATGCATACGGATGGCTTGCCCGGTGCGCGTATCCACAAACGTCGCCGCGACCTTACCCAGATCGACCAGGCGCAGCGTGCGGCGGCCCAGCCAGCACCCCGTTGCCGTGCTGACCCCATCGGCAAAACAGCCATCAGTTTCCACAAAGGTAAACAGACGCTTATCGGTCCGTGGCAACTCCAGGCCCAGCAGCTCGCCGGCGTACATCCCCATGCGCGCACCGAGCACCTGCCGGGGGCAAAGATGGCGGTGCATCGTCGCCGATTGTTCCAGTGCCGCGCGCAGCGGCGTTGAAGTGATCAACAGGGTCATCGGATTGAGCTTTCTCTTGTTTACGGCAACAAAGGTGGGGAACCAGAGGTTCCCCACGTCCCTGCCAGTAGCCAGTAGCGTGAGACCGGCAGCCCCGTCGCCAGTTGATGGGGAAAACCAGCTCTCCCTACACTTTCCCCTATGGAGGAGCACCGGCGGAATCCCCACCGGTCTGCCGGAGATGCCGAAAGCGTGGTTCCTCCACCCTCGCAGATCGGGATATAGAGCAACCAGGTTTCCCCATCCAATCAGGCGACCGTCTCGAAATTCGTCGGATGGTAGGTCAACCGCGCGTCAAGGTCCTCCAGGCGCCCGATCTTCCGCAGGCCAACCGCACTACCTTTATAGTACGGAATAACCACTTCCGGGTCAACATAGGGCGTGGTAAGGCTGTTGGTCGTGGAACGAGGATGCGCGAAGAGCATGAAGATCATGCCGGGTCTGACGCTGGTGCTGATCACAGTGTAGGCTGTCGCCTCGCCGTAGTCGTTGTAGAGTTGCACAATGTCCCCTGCGGTAAGCCCCTCTTTTTTGGCGTCTTCGGCGCTGATCTCGATGTAGGGCATAGGCGTGCGCTCGGCATGGAACGGAATGTGGATATCGTTGTACAGAGTCTGCCAGTTGTTGTTCCGCCCGTTGGTGAGAAAGTAGGGGTATTTATCAATCTGCGCTTGCAGAACGGCGGGGAAGCCAGGCCAGGGAGTGGGCAGGAGTTTAGCCTTGCCGCTCTCGGTGTAGAACGGCTCGCCGTTCTCGAAGTAGCGTACCCGCCCCTCTGGCTTGCCATTGACGATGGTCACGGGCGTCTGAATGCCGTTATTGCCCGCCGCCTTGAGGAAGGCGTAATCCACGCCTTTGTAGCGCTCGGTACTGGCCTTGACGCCATCGGCAAACGACTCGCCGCCCTCCAGAAAGACCTCTTCGGCGGTCTGCCACTCAAAGCCACTGAAGCGCCGGACCAGGTCGGCATTGCCATCGGCTTCAGCCAGGGCCTTGATGCGCTGCGCCAGCATGCCGAAGATCTTCCAGTCCGGCTCGGCGATCCCCGGCGGGTCCATGAACTGCTCGTAGAGGCGCAGCCGACGCTCGCCGTTGATCGAAGTGATCGGGCTTTCGCCCCAGGCCGCCGCCGGAAAGACGACATGGGCAAAGCGTGTCGTCTGGGTGGGATAGATATCCTGAACGATGATAAACAGGCCCCCCTGGTCAATCGCCTCGAGCACGGCCCGCGCTTTGGCGGCGTTGTCGGCGGCGAAGTTGGCGTCCAGCGCATCACGCACCACTTTGCCCCGGGTCTGCAAGGTCTCGCGCATGCGCTGGGCATTGAGGGTGGTTACGGCAGGATTACAGCCGACCACATAGAACACATTGCCCTGCCCCTGGCTCAACAGATCGTCAATATACGGGGCCGGGCGCGGTCCGGGGTAGCCCGGACGCACGTAGCCCTCCTGATGCCCCCCCAGCCGCCCGCAGCCGGTGCCGGGCTTGCCGAAGTTGCCGGTCAACAGGGCCAGATTGACAATACTGCCCACGTTCTGGTAATTCTTCAAGCCCCAGATGATGCCCTTTTCGTAGAAAAACATCGCCCGCGGCCGGCTGCCATCGGTCTTAGGCTCGGCGATCCAGCTCGCCGCCTGTTCGAGTTGCGCACGTGAGAGACCGGTGATCCGTTCCGCCTCGGCCAGCACCTCATCCAGGCTCTTGTCCATTTGCAGGCTCTGGTCGAGGAACGGCTGCACCGTCTCGGCTTCGATCCGGTTAGCGAGGAAGTCTTTATCGTGCCACTGCCGCTCATAGATGATGCGCGCCAGGGCATTCGCCAGCGCAATGTCGGTACCGGGATTGAGTTGCAGGTGCAGCACCCGATCCTTACTACCCGCCTGCTCACTCACCACGACCGTTGCCGTGCGGCGCGGGTCAATGATAATCATGCGGCCCGGCCCAACCTGTTCGCCGGGACGGGCGGCCTCCTTATCCTTCACCGTCGTCCCTTGCAGGTTCGGCAACATATGGACCAGGTAGAAATTGGTCTGGGTCTCATAGGAGTTGCAGCCCCAGAGCACCATGGTATCGGTGAGTTCTGCATCCACGTAGGCAAAGTTCAACTCCGGCACGCCCATATCGCGCGAGGCGTGCACCTCCGAGTTGTAGGCAGGCCGGTTGTGCATCGAACAGTTGACCGTCTGCACGGCCTGAAAGAAAAACTTGCCCACGGCCCAGTTATTTTCGAACCCGCCGCCACCGCCGCCATGGTCGAAGATCTTCATAAAGATCGAATCGTTGCCATCGCGCTGGATACTCCCGTAGATGACCCGCGCGGCCAGATCGAGCGCATCATCCCAGGTGGTAGTCGTCTGATCGGTGGCGCGGTAGACCAGCGGGTGGGTCAGGCGGGCGCCGGTGGGGCCATCAGGCCGGTAGAGGCTGGCGCCGAGGGTGCCGCCGCGCCCCGAATGGTGGCCTTTGTTCACCACGCATCCCTTATCGGGCACAATCGCGACATTGAAGCGCCGCCCATCACGTTCAGTAATCACCGTGTGATGGGCCGGGGCGATCCAGCCGGCGCTCAAGGGGGCTACCGGGCTGGTGTAATCTACTCCGAGCGCATTTTCCTCGGGCCGCAGGCCCCCCGTCTGACCTTCGGGCCACTTGTAAACGTGGTAGCCACAGCCGACAATGCAGTAGTGGCACACAGTCTGAAACTTCTCAGCATCGGCGGGAGGCAACACCAGCCGATCTGCCGGACGATGCACAGGCATAGCGTTCCCTCCTACAACTCAGTCAGGCTCAGATTATGGGGCCGACCATAGATCAACCCCTGCACACTCACCGCATAAATGTCCTGCCCTTCGACTTCCAGCACCAGCCGCGGCAGGTGCTGCGTAGCCGGGCCACTGATCAACATCGCATCGGCGGCGGCGTCGAAGTGGCTATAGTGGCAAGGACACATAAACACCTTCGTCGCAGGGTCATAACTCACCGGGCAGCCCATATGGGTGCACAGCCCGCTGTAGGCGACAATATCTCCATCTGGACCAACGCCGCCAACGGTCTTCGTTCCCAGTTTAATCACCTGAACCGGTGAAAATTGATCGGGATAAGTTGTGCTAAAGACACCTTTCTGAAGATCGCTAAGGGTTGCGATCTTCAACCGCGGATAGGGCAAAACGTCGCTGAACGCCGGTGCAGGAGCTGGTTCTGTTGCGGCGACGGGGGTGGGGGCCGCAGACACGGTGGGGGCTGGCGGAGCCGTTGGGGGGACCGCCGTAGGGGGAGCGGGAGGGGCGGAGCAGGCTGCCAGCACGGCAGCGGCGCTGCCGACGGAACCGAGTTTGAGGAAGCTTCGCCGGCCGAGGCGCGGCTGCTGCGCCCCGGCTACTTCATTGGGGGGAGTGGCCCCTTGATCTTCCATAGATCACCCTCCATACCATCGGATATTCAAGATACGTGCGGGACCTGACAAGCATAGCGGTCTGGCCCGATGGGAGGGAAGATCCAGAAGGCTCAACCTTGTGATCCAAAGGGGTCATATTGCCCGGCGGTGATCAAATCCAGCCCCGGCGCATCGCCTCGGCAACCAGTTGCGTCCGATTGCGGACGCCCAGGCGGTCGGTCAGTTCCTGAATGCGGCGCTTGACGGTCACCTCACTGACGTGCAGCATCGAGCCGATCTCCGAGGTAGTCGCGCCATCAGCCAGGGCCCGCAGCATGCGCAGAGTGCTGACATCGCCGCCCAGATCTTGACGCACCCGCTCCCGCCGCAGTTCGGTCACGCCGTTGAACAACGTTCCCATCAGGGCCGGCGAGACGACATACTCCCCGCGCGCCACACTGCGGATGGCATCGAGAATGGATCCGTAGGCGCTGTGCTTCAACAGGTACCCCCGCGCCCCGGCTTCGATCGCGGCCATCACATAGGCGGGTTCGTCGTAGCTCGAAAGCACCAGACTGGCCGGCGCGGGCGATTGTTCCCGCATGCGCCGCAGAACATCGAGACCACCCAGTCGAGGCATACGCAGATCGATCAGCACCACATCCGGCGCCACGCTGGCAACCAGCGGCAGCACCTGCGTGCCATCATCGGCTTCACCCACCAGCGTCATATCCATCTGATAGCTTATCAGGCTGCGCATGCCTTCGCGCACGATAGGATGATCGTCAGCAACAAACACACGTATCACACGCGCCTCCTGTACCCGGTGTACGGGATAAGCACTGGAGGGCTGCGCCCTCGGCATTTCCCGACGTACCAACAAAACAATAGTTAGCGCGACTAAGCTCCCCGTCAACTGATAGCCCCATACCCGGATTGACCGGGGGTGTATTCGTATGCACCAGAAATTCGCAACGCCCGATCCCCGTCACTGGATATGCCGTAGGGGCATCTGGTCTAGAGGCAACCTGACCACGACGCTGGTTCCCCGTCCAGGAGGGGAGTCGAGCACAAATTCGGCGCCGATGGCATGGGCGCGCCGGGCCATGCTCAACAGGCCAATCCCGCCGCTCCGGATGGACGCTCCACCGCGTCCATCATCCGCCACCACCAGCGTCACGTGATGTTCATCACATAACAGGCTGATCACCACGCTCGATGCACCAGCGTGGCGGCTAGCATTGGCCAGCGCCTCCTGGGCAATCCGGTAGAGGGCGATAGCCTGTGTCGCCTCCAGCGGAGGCACACACGGGTCGAACGCGCGGCGCACCTGGATCTGCGTCGCAGCGGCCCACCGTTCGGCCAGATCGCCCAGCATGGCACTGAGATCGCCGTCATCCAACCATGGCGGGTAGAGGTCGCGAGCAATGCGCGCAAGTTCCTGTTCAACGGCATCAAGCGCTGCTTGCGCATGGCCAAGATGATTCTGCATAGCCCGGGCATCACCCCGCAGCAAGGCTTCACGCAAGGCTTCCAGATGTAACTGCGCGCCCAGAAGAGCCTGCCGCGGGCCGTCGTGCAGATCGCGGGCGATCCGATCCCGCTCGGTCTCACTGGCCGCCAGCACCGCCGAGACGCCAGCCATTAAAGAACGCTCATTTACGCCCTCGAAGTGCTCTGCCTCTGGCTCACCCGGCAGCGAACAGAGTCGCTGATGCCGTACCAGCGCCAGCGCCGCCAGATCGGCGTACTCATGGATAAGAGCCAGCATATCGCCTTCGATGGCCACTGGTCGGTGATGGTACGACAACTGAACCGCGGCGAAATTCTGGCCCGCCCACTGCAACGGCAGGCTCACGGTCGGCCAGCAAGCCTCGCCGTGACAGTATTCCCCGCGCGCCTCATCATCGTAGGCGCAATCCACAATCTGCGGCAGAGACCGGCGTAGCGTCTGCCAGGTCAGACGCGTGCCATCAAGCGTGTCGAGCATCGGCGCGGCCATTGCCTCAGGGTACCGCGCCACCGGTACGACCCCCTGGCAGGCATCAAGGAGATACAGCACGCCGTAATCTGCGCCTAGCACCTCACAGCCCAGTTTAAGCACCGCTGCGGGCAATGCTGGCTCATTCAGCCGGGACAGCAACCATCTTGCCGTGTTCAACCGTGACCACGAGGTGGCAACGTGACATTCGGCAGAGATGGGAGTACCCCCTCCAACCACATACCGTTGCGCCATATGTCTTGCTCTGCTCCATTGCGCGAGCTGCCCTTGCGGGGTTGAAGCGCCGGCGCCCCAACCGCCAGGGGAGAGTGAAAGATACGGCTGGCGAACTCTCGCGTGGGCGTGGCCGGGAGTGCGGGCCTCCGGCTCGCGCTCCCGGGTTTGCCAGCAGGATCGGTGCAAGCGCATTTCCCCTGTGCGCAACCCGGACGGCTGCACGACCGCATTTCTCGTCAGGCAGGAGGGTGGAAAAACCAGGACGCCATGCCCGCAAGAGCTAGAGGATTGCGCTACCGCATGTCCCCGCGAACGGGTGCATAAGGAGTCCGGGCTTCACCATACCCCTCGAACCGCGTGTGTTGGCATCAGATCAGGAGTTATGCTCTATCGTACCCCTCTCTCCACAAACCGTCAATGTTGTGAACGGCGTCGCATGCTTAAGCCGGACGAAGATCCTCGATGATCCTGCGTCCGATGCTCAACGCTGCCTCGGGGAAGCCAACCAGAGCGGCCTGCTGGCGCATCGCGGCCAGGCGCTCGGGCTGGCGTAGAAGCACCAGCGTGGCCCGGGCGGCCATCTCCGGCATGCGCAGTTGGAGGCCCGCACCCACGCCAGCCACAAAGTCGGCGTTCCACTCCTCATGGCCCAGCAGCGGGTCCACAATCACCAGGGGCGTGCGGCGCGCCAGCGCCTCGCTGACGATCAACCCGCCGGCTTTGGTGATCACCACATCACCGGCGACGAGCAGGTCATCCACATAGTCAACCCGCCCCAGGCGTCTGAGACTCATTGACGGGCCATCGCGCAGATCGCTCAGGGCCTGGTTCAACTCCGCGTTGCGCCCCGCTACCGTCACCAGGACGCCGGGCGTGTCGCTTATTAGCAGTTCCTCGGCCACCAGGCGCACCCGCCGGGCTTCGATCCCGCCTCCTAGCAGGATGATGACCGGTCCATCCACCGGCAGATCGCGCCGGGCGCGCGCTTCGGCGCGCTGCTTTGGCCGGGCGGCTTCCAGGTTGATCGGGATGCCCGTCACCTCCAGCACCTCCGGTGCCAGACCGCGCCGCTCCAGCGTCCAGCGGGTAAAGTCGCTGGCCAGAAAATAGCGCCGCACGCCCGGCGTCAGCCAGCTACTGTGGGCCAGGAAGTCGGTAATCACCACGTACAACGGCGCGTTCAGGCGGCCCTGCTGCCGGCGCAGGGCCAGAATGTAGCCGGTGATGGGATGGAGCGACACTACCGCATCTGGCCGGGCCTCCGCGAACAGGCTGTCCAGGCGGGTGAGAAAGGGCCGGGTTAATAGCCCGAACAGGCGATTCTGGCGAAAGGCTGCGGCGATGTCGCTCTCATTACTGCGTTCGTAGATCAGCCGGTAGAATTGCTGGCCCCGCTCGCTCAGTTCCATATCGTGATGCGCGCGGGTGAGGGTGGCGCGCACCACACTGCTGGCATAATCAAGCACAT
Source organism: uncultured Chloroflexales bacterium (assembly GCA_937918935.1). GTDB lineage: Bacteria > Chloroflexota > Chloroflexia > Chloroflexales > Chloroflexaceae > JACAEO01. Next base: position 84,369 of record CAKZSI010000007.1, read on the forward strand.
CTTCCACCTGCGGCTTGGCCCCGAGCCGGGCAAGCGCCGCAGCCAGGGCGTGGGCCGCACTGCCATGCCCGGCGCCCAGCGAGGCATATATGATCAGGACACGAACCATACCATCTCCTTCAAACCTGCACGCCACCCGGATGGTTGCGCAACTGTCTGTTCCCGGACGGATGGGGGCGTGGGGAAACCAGGTTTCCCCATACCCCTCGAACCGGCTCTATTCACGTTGGACACGATTTCGCTGCGCGGCCTGTCACCTACCCGTTTGAAGAAAGTGCGGAGGGACGCGCCCGCCGCAGGCGGAACGGGCGTTGCGGGGAGGCTCCGCCTCCCCGCGCCCTCCAGATAGTATTACGGGGGAAAACCAGGTCGTAGACAGTGTATTACAATAGGCGCCATGCAGCCCCCACGCATCGCCATCGACGCCAGCCGGATCAGCGTTGCCGAGCGCACCGGCACCGAGCGCTACACCTTTGAACTGCTCGCCGCCCTGGCCCGCATTGACCGCTGGAACGCCTATACCCTCTACACCAACGGCTTGCCCTCGGCCCTGCCGACCCTCGGACCGAACTTCAGCCTCCGCAGTATACCGCTACCCCGGCTCTGGACCCACGCTCGCCTCGGCCCGGCCCTGATGCGTGACCGGCCTGACCTGCTCTTTGTGCCGGCCCACGTCGTTCCGCTGCTGCACCCGCCGCGGAGCGTTGTCACCATTCACGATCTGGGCTACCTGGCCTTCCCCGAGGCCCACACGGCGCGCCGACGCCTGGAACTCGACCTGAGCACCCGCTGGTGCCTGCGCGCCGCCCGGCGGGTCATTGCGATCTCGCAGGCCACCAAAGACGACCTGGTGCGCCACTACGGGGCCGACCCGCAGCGCGTCGCAGTGGTGCACCACGGCGTTGGCAGCGCGTTTCGCCCATCGGACGACCCGGGGCAGATCGCCGCCACTCGTGCCCGCTACGGGCTTGATGCGCCCTACTTCCTCTACGTCGGCGCCATCCAGCCGCGCAAGAACCTGTCGCGGCTGATCGAGGCCTTCGCCCGCGCCGATGCCGGCGACACCCTCCTGGTCATTGCCGGGCGGCGCGGCTGGCTCAGCGACCCGATTGTGCGCCGGCCCGCCGAACTGGGCCTCGCCCATCGCGTGCGCTTTCCCGGCTACGTGCCCGACGCCGACCTGCCGGCGCTGCTCGGCGGGGCGCTGGCCTTCGTGTTCCCCTCGCTCTACGAGGGCTTCGGCATGCCCGTGCTCGAAGCCATGGCCTGCGGCGCCCCGGTGCTGACCTCCACCACCTCGGCCCTGCCCGAAGTGGCCGGCGACGCCGCCTTGCTGGTGGATCCCGGCGATACCGATGCCATCGCCGCCGCCCTCAGCCGCCTGGCCGCCGACGCGCCCCTCCGCGCCGACCTCCGCGCCCGGGGGTTGGCGCGCGCTGCCGGCTTCTCCTGGGAACGCTGCGCCCGCGATACCCTTACGGTGCTGCTGGAGACCCTGGCGAGGTAATGGGGAAACCTGGGTTCCCCATACCCCTGCCGGCTATCAGGGTAACGTAGCTGTGAACGATGTCTTAACCAGATCACCCCTCCAAAGCGTCCCCCGGATACGTTCTACCTGTCACCAGCAACGCACCGTCATCAGCGTGGACAGGTGACACCACACCACCAATGCCCGTGAGCCGAACCCCGCAGTTCCGGTTCACGGGCCAACACCGGGGCGCACCAGCTTTCAACTCAGCCTCGCACCCTCACGTCTGCACCCCATACCATCACCGATCCCCCTTGAGGCGCTGGCTGGCAAGTGTGGAATCAGTATCAGGAGGTGTGTGATGAACGGATCACGTCCGAAGGTAAAGGCCGAGAGCGAGTTCGTCTACACGAACAAGTTTATGCGGAAGCAAATTCGCTTCGCACCCAGGGCCGATGAACTGATGGCCACCTTTGAGCCGACAGCGGAGGGCGACGTCGCCGCCAGCGTCATGGAGGCGGCGGGAATGTCCATCAGCGAAGGGGCCAATCTGGAGCGGGGGTTCGCGGTCTTCCGCGTGCCAGCGGGGCAGGATGTCGCCACTGCCAGCGCGAGCCTGGAGTCGCATCCGGCTATCGCCAACACCCTCCCGGTGATGGTTGACGACGAGGGCCTGACGCGCTACTTTCTCCCCGACGAGCTCACCGTGCAGTTCCGCGAAGGTGTGAGCAAGGAGGAAGCCGAGCGCATCATCGCCGCCCAGGGCAGCCGCATCCTCGTTGAGCAGCGGACGCCGGGCTACTACACCCTGGCCGTGCCCGAGGGCAAGGGCCTCTTCGAAACCCTGCGCGCCTTCTCCGATCTGCCCGAAGTGGCCTTCGCCGAGCCGAGCGAGGCTGGTTTCAACGACGACCTGTACCTGCCCGATGATCCCGACTTCCCCCGCCTCTGGGGCCTGCACAACACCGGGCAGACCGTCGAGGGCGTGGTCGGGACCGCTGACGCCGACATTGACGCGCCCGAAGCCTGGAACATCACTCGTGGCAACCCCAATGTGATCGTGGCGGTGATCGATACCGGCGCCGACCTGAACCATCCCGACCTGGCGGCCAACTTCCTGCCGCGTGGCGCCGAGGATTGGGACTTCGCCGATGGGCCGGACCCCTCGCCCGACGACACCAATGGCCACGGCACCCACGTGGCCGGCACCGCCGCCGGGGCGGATAATACGACCGGAGTGATCGGCGTGGCCCCCAATTGTCGGATCATGCCCCTGCGCGTCAACCTGACCGCCGGGATGAACCAGAACCGCGCTGATGCGATCAACTTCGTGGCCAGTCACGCCGTCGCCAACCCCTCACGCCGCTACGTCATCAACTGTAGCTGGCGCATGAACGGCGACCACGCCGGCGTGCACAGCGCCATTCAGAACGCCGTGAGCAAGTCGGTGGTGGTCTGCTTTGCCGCGGGTAACGCCAATGTGAATATTGACGCAACTCCGCAGTACCCGGCGGTATACCCCGAGGTGATCGCCGTCGCCGCTACCGACAACCGGGATGTGCGGGCCTCATTCTCCAACTACGGTACGAAGGTGGATGTGTCGGCGCCAGGGGTGAACATCTACTCGACCTACCCTGACGACGCCTACGCCTATCTGAGCGGCACCTCAATGGCCTCGCCGCACGTCGCGGGGCTGGCGGCGCTGATCTGGTCGCGCAACCCCACCCTGAGCAACGCGCAGGTGCGGCTGATCATCGAAAACACCTGCGACAACATCGACGCTAAGAACCCCGGCTTTGCCGGGAAGCTGGGCAAGGGCCGCATCAATGCCTTCAAGGCCCTCTCGGCCACGCCGCTGCCGCCGATCGGCTTCCAGCTCGTGCGCCGTTTCAAGTTCCCGCAGCCGAACAACGGCTCGAGCAGCGCCCTGGCCTACGCCCGCCGCCTGCGCGTCGCCGGAGCGCTCCGCCCGGCGCTGCTGTTCCTGACCCAGCAGCCCTTCTCGGAGAACATTTACTTCCTCAACCCCTCCACAGGCGCGGTGCTGGGGGCGATCGATCCAGTGAACAACGACACTGTGGGCAGCATGGAGTGGGACGGCGTCAATATCCGTGTGGCCAATGTCACCACCGGGGCCGGCAGCATCAACAGCATCAACCCGCTGACCGGGGCGCAGGTCGCCTCGATCCCTGCCCCTGCCGGGCGCGGTGAGGGCCTGGCCTTCGACGGCAGGCGCCTCTACTACTCGACGATCAACCGCATCCACGTGCTGCACCCGGCGACGGGCGCAGTCCTGAGCTCCTTCCCGGCCCCGGGCGGCCAGTGCCGCGCCCTGGCCTTCGGACGTGGCTTCCTCTTCTGCGGGAACTCTTCGACAGGGGTGATCACGGTGATCAATCCGGTGACGCTGGCGGTACGGGGAACCATCACCGCCCCCGGCGGCGGCACGGAGCGGGTCGAGGGCCTGGCCTTTAATCCCGTGACCAACGAACTGTTCATCGCCAACCAGAGCGAGAACCTGATCTACGTGGGTGTAGTGACGCTGTAGCGCTTTCGGGACCGGTAAGCTCTGGGAGGGCCATCCCCTCCCAGAGCCGCCTGGCGGGCAGGGTAGTTACTCGGCCATTGCGTCCACCGACGGGGTGACCTTGAAGGCCTTCGCGTCCATGCTGCCGAGCAGGCCGTTGGCCCAGGCGGTGTAGACCTTGCCGGCCTCGATGCTCAGGCTGGCAGTGAAGATCGGATCGCCGCCCGCAGGGGCAACGCCCACCTCGTAGGTCCCGGCGGGCGCCTCCAGATAGCCGGTGGCCTCAGTGAAGCTCAGGTTCTCGATGGCCCTCGCGCCATTGATGAAGATGTCCACCGCGGGCGCGTTGGGCGAGAAGTGCGCCGCGCGCACGCGGGCCTTGCCGGCCCCCGGTTCGCGGTTGTCGTCACGGAGCAGGGTCGGCCCCACGCGCCCCGAAGCGACGCTCCCCCGCGCAACCAGGGTGTAGTCGCGGCCGGATTTGAGATAGTAGCTGCGGTTGATCACGAACAGAGAGGGGTTGGAGAGGCTCTCGCCAGCGGGAATGACCTGCACCTTGTAGCGCCCTTCGGGCACTTCCAGGTACGGGCTGACCGCGAAGAAGGTGACGCCGCCCAGAACTTTGTTGCCGTTCACGTAGATATCCACCGCGCCGAAATCGGGTACCGCGTGGACCGCCCGCAGCCGGGCGGGGGCGTCGGGGGCGTGGGGGGCGTGGGGGGCGTGGGCGGCCTGCGCCGCCGCAGGCAGGAGCGACAGGGCGACCAGTATTGCACGCTGGCGCCAGGAGGCGCTGGCTTCGCCACCCTCTCCGGCGGCGCAAGCGCCGAGTTGACCATTACCAATACCGGTTCAACCACCAATCCGACCGAGACGGGGCTGCTGCTGGTCACCGGCAACGCGCCCGAGCCACGCGAGGTGCGGGTGATCAGCGTGCGGGAGTGAGGGGGGGGTGAGAACTCACGTCGGGGATTTTTGAATCAACAAAAGGTTCGGGCAGAAAGGTAGTGGCGACTTGCCGGTCGCCACTATCGTCTGGTTGATGCCGTGCACCTACGCTGCGAAAGCGGCACAGGTTCAGCCTGTCAATCAAAACAACGTCTGTTGAAGGGTATCGCCGGTCGGCGGCGTCAGGCGGGGCGGCCAGAAGACCCCCAGCACAACCCAGGTGTTATAGGGAAATACCGTACCCATGAAAAAGCGCGTGTCTTTACTGGGATGGCATAACTCATCGAAAAACTTGTGCTTGACGCTCTCCGCAGCCAGCCACTCATCTCCCAGACGCGCAACTTCGTTCAGCCAGAGCACCCCGAGCTCCCAATCCTCAATCATTGCGCGGTGGGTTTTGGGGTTATCTTCACATTCGAAGACATAGCTGAACTTGAATGGAATCTTACGCAGTGGTTTCTGTGGCGGGCCAAACAGCCGTAGCTGGTCAAACAGTTGTTGCCACTCTGGCTTCCACTCGGGATCAGCCGGCTCAATTTCCAGATCGAGCACCCGCGCCGGGCGCACAATCCCAGGCGATGTCCGATCTGCATCGTGGAGCGCCCTGAGTTCGTTGACGGTATGCACCGGCATACGATCAATAATCGCGCGGCGTGCAGCCCACTTGTCCTTCGTATCAAGGGGCGGACCGAGCACTTTCATGGTGTCGAGCAGAGGCTTACGGCTCTCCTTGCGTCGATCATTGCCCTGCCCGTAGGGTAGCAGATCAATCTCGATCCACTGGTACTTACGGAACTGCTGCCGCCGGGGGCGATAGCGATAGTCGATCGGGTACAGGCGGACCCACTCGCCTGTTTCGGTGATCCCCGCGGTGCATACAAGCTCCTGATAGCCGCGCGATGGGTGCGGATAGGTCATTACCGTGATCAGTACCCTCGTCGTTTGCCAGCTCTCACGCATTGCGATTACCTTAGATGTTTCACAGGCAAGTCCACAATTCGGGTGAGGGCCTGCGCCAGCACGCTGCGATGGCAGAAGCGTGGATCGGCCTCCAGGCACACCAGCACGCCCGGCTTTTCTTGCAGTAATGTCGCGACCATGCGCTGTTGTTCCAGCACCCGCGAAAGCTCAGCCTCATAGGCTTGAAACAACTGCTGGTACTGAGCAAACGACTCCAGGTGGCCGCGATCGGCGCCGGGAATGCCCAGCTCAGGAACATGCACATACTCTAGCCCGAGCAGCCTTGCCAGGCGCGCGAGCGTACTCTTATGAAACCCATAGCGCCGGGAGATCGGGTTATGACGCACATCAACAATGCGCTGGATACCCGCCTCCAGCACGCGATTCAGGAAAGCATCCGCGGTCAGTCCCTCATAACCCAGCGTGTAGATGGCGCATGGCGCAACGGGCCGCGCCATACAGCGCCGTTCCGGGAATTGACTATTGATAGAATACCAGGGATACTTCTTGTACACGAGGTCAATCAGCGCCCGGGATGACTGATGGCCATACGTGTGCGTAATATAGGCAATATCCTGCGGCACGTCTCCGGCAAGTTTCAGCTCGGCCTGCCGGCCAGCAGGCGTCAGGCGCAACTGGTTACGGGCTGTAACCTCGACGAGCCCATCGCGCACGAGGGCGTCCTTCTCCTGATCGAGCGTGAAGGAATAGGGGCCATATTTATAGGGCACAAAGGCATAGAAGTGGGCTCCGCCCTGCGATGGCGTCTCATTGGCGAGGAGGAACGCCCACTTCATGAGTTGGATCGGTGAGACTGCGCGACCCGCCTGGCGCAGGAGCAGCAGTACGGCTTTCTGGCGGTTGAGCATGTGACGCGCCTGTAGCTCATATGTACGATAGAGCAATTATGGCACACGCGGCGGCTTATGGCAACCCTTTTTGTAAGGGCAGGTTGGTAAAAAGCCTGCCTGCAATGGTGAGGTCAGGCGTGGCTGTACCGCCTGCGGAGATGGTTACCTGGAAGGAGTACCACCAATGGCCCGTGCAATCTGGAACGGCGCAGTGATCGCCGAGAGCGACGAAACGGTGATCGTCGAAGGCAACCACTACTTCCCGCCCACGGCAGTGAAGCGCGAATACCTGCGCGAAAGCGCGACCCACACGGTCTGTCCCTGGAAGGGTACGGCCAGCTACTACGACGTGGTGGTCGAGGGCAACGTCAACAAGGACGCGGCCTGGTACTACCCCGAGCCGAAGGAGGCAGCGAAGCAGATCGCCGGTTACATTGCCTTCTGGCGCGGCGTGCGTGTCGAGGCGTAGCGGCGCGGCAGGGGGGACTGGCGGGGCGCTTGACTGTGGGGAGGATCTGCAAGGGGTTGCCCTCGCAGATCCTTCTTAACCTACAGTCTCTCAGCTCTGACCGGCGGCATGAAGTACCAGCGATAACCTTCGAGCGTCTCGCCCCCCAGCACGCGGCGGCGCGGCAGCGCGTCGAGACGCTCCAGGCGCTCGGCGGGCGCCGTGGTCACCGCGCTGCTGAAGCCGGCCTCACGGATGAGCCGTCTGACTGCCGAGGTGTAACTGCCCGCAGGATAGCTGAAGCTGACCACCTCGATGCCCAGCCGCTCCTCAAGCGCCCGGCGCGAGGCAAGGATCTCGTGGCGCGCCTGGTCCAGATCCAGGGCCTCCAGGTCGGCATGGCTTACCGTGTGCGCGCCAAGCTCCATGCCACTGTCGCGCAACAAGGCCAGATCTCCCCAATCCATGTAACCCTCGCGGCCCACAAAGCCGGTCACGATAAAAAATGTCGTCACGAAGCCATAGCGCCGCAACAGCGGCAGGGCCGTGGTGACGTTGTCGGCATAACCGTCATCGAAGGTGAGCGCCACCGCGCGACGCGGGCAGTCGTTCGCACGTAGGCAGGCGGCCAGGTCACGCATGCGCAGCCCGACGTAGCCGCGCTCGCGTAGCCAGGCCAGGTGCTCGGCGAAGCGGTCGGGGCGCACCGAGAGCCGGAAGCCGAGCGGGTCGGCGTCAGGATCCACCTCGCGGATGTAGTGGTACATCAAGATGGGGATGTACGGTGCGGCCTCACCGAGGGCGTAGCGCGGCACAGGAGTGGGCGCCGGCGGCGCCGGTACAGGCGTCTCCGGCGGGGGCGTGGCAGGGAGCATTGTCGCCGTGGGCGCTTCCGTCGCCGCAGGCATCACCTCGCGCAGCGGCATCGAATGGGCCAGCGCCGGCACGACGATCAGCAACGGCGCTACCCGCAGTATCAAGAGACCCAGAACCCGTGGTTTGAGGTGCTTCACTGGTTTCTCACAGTGTCATCGCTGAATATCACTGGTGTGAGATAGACTTTTTCTGGGAGGGCACAGCCCTCACAGCCCCTTCGCTCCGGCGGCGCCGAACCCCAGGGATCATCACCGCTCGGCAACTGCCGGCTCGCGGTAAAAGACCAGCAGCGCGTTGGCGACGTGCCGTTCGCCGGTGGTGTCCGGGGGCCGGTTGACTACCTGGTTCTCGATGACCATGGTCGAGGAGCCACCGCCATCCAGCTCCATGGCCGTGTCGGCGCCAAACTCTCGCAATAGATCGGCCAGTTCTTCCTGGGTCATGCCGCGGCTATAGCCCCGCTGGTAGCCGTCCACCACCACCAGGATGAGCGTTTGCCTGGCGCGGTCGTAGCCCACTGCCGTGCGCGGCATGCGCACGTCGAGGTAGTGCTTGAGTTTCCAGTCGGTCGAGAAATCCTCGCACTGCAGGGCGGCCTGAGGCCGCCGCGTCTCACGACAGTCACGCAGGGCGCACAGACAATCCTGCACGAACCTCCCGGCGCGGAGAATGAGCGGCCCGCCGCTGATGGCCTGCTCATAGTGGTCGAGCGGCGGATCGGTGGTGATGGAGATGCGTAGCCGGGCGCCGGCCTCAACGTGCTTGCGGAGCCAGGTGGCGCCCTCACCGGTAGCTTGCAGTGCCTGCTCGCCCGGAGCGAGTTTGAGCGCCTGCCCGCGCGTCACCTGACGCACCCGCCCGTCACGTCCGAGCAGCACCTTCACATCGCCCTCGCGCCCCGGAACCTGGCGCACGAACTCGTTGTAGAGACAGATCTGGTTGGTCGGGCAACGGGTGTTAAGCAGCATGAGCGGCGCCCGCGCACCATCCGGCGCCCGCACCTCGGCCTGCCACGTCCATTCACGAGTGAAGTAGCCGATGAACGGCCCCCGCTGGCCGCTCCAGGCGAAGGTGGCCCGGTACTTAGGCGCCATCAACACCTGGCCGTCAATCATCGTTAACCCCTGCGGCGTACCTTCGTCTACCGAAAAGAGATCACCATTGACGGCCGCCAGCGCTCCCGCGTCCCGCGCCAGCATTGAGGTGCGGTACAGCCCGAAGAAACGGTTCTGCGGGACGGTCACGCCCAGTTCCAGATTGGGATTGGTCAGGTCGAGCAGGAGCACGTTGATCCGCAACGGATCGTCAGTGATGCGGCGGAGATGCACCACCCCCGGGCGCAGCCACCGAACGCGGTCGCCCGGACGGGCAGCGTAGCGGGCCGAGAGGGGCGGCGGCGAAGGTGTGGCGGTCGGCGCGGGTGTGGGCGCAGGCGAAGGCGTGACTGTCGGAGGAACGGTGGCCGTGGGTGCAGAAGTTACTGTAGGTAACAGGACGACCATCGCCGTTGGCGCGGGAGGTGCGGCAGACGACGGCGCCGTGGCATTGCGCTGGTCAGGTGCGCAGCCCGCAGCGGCAATCACGGCCGCGACGACCAGGAGCAACGTGGTAACTCTGAACATGCTGTCTCATCCAGCGACGCCCATTCTTGCCCTAGCATAGCGCAACTCCATAAACGCCCTTTTAACGCCACGTTAAGGGTTGGCTCAAAACCGCGCCTCAGGGATTTTAACCTTCCCTTGACAATCACACCCACCTCATGGTATCCTTTATTCCATCAAGAAGAGCTTTCTATACGCATTGCGCCGCGTTCGCCGCGAGGAGGGGGGCCGTCATGTCAGGGCGCGCCTGCTTCAATGCGCACGGAGGCTGCGCGTTGCCGGAGGCTGCTTATGCCCGCGACCTGGCGCCTACCGGAATATTCGGGAAACTCTCCACTTGACATCCATGATGAGATAATCTATCATTAACGACATCGCAACTATGGCGCGGCTCAACGAGCCGCTCCTTTTTCGCTTTATTCACTGATAAAATATCTCATCTATGGTGCAACCCCTGTCCGCCTCCCACCGTCTGCCGGTCACCGTCCTTTCAGGCTTCCTTGGCGCAGGCAAAACGGCGCTGCTCAATCACGTCCTGGCCAATCGCGAGGGCAGGCGCGTGGCCGTTATCGTCAACGATATGAGCGAGATCAACATTGACGCGCAGCTGGTGCGTAGTGGCGGGGCAGCCCTGCGCCGCACCGAGGAGCGCCTAGTCGAGATGACCAATGGCTGCATCTGCTGCACGCTGCGCGAGGATCTGCTCGTGGAGGTAGGCCGCCTGGCGCGTGAGGGCCGCTTCGATTACTTGCTGATCGAGTCCACCGGCATCTCCGAACCCCTCCCCGTCGCCGAGACGTTCACCTTCGCCGGCCCCGATGGCGTGTGCCTGGGTGATCTGGCCCGCCTCGACACTATGGTGACAGTGGTAGATGCCTTCAACTTCCTGCGCGACTTCAGCTCCCTCGATGAGCTGCGCGATCGTGATCTGGCCATCAGTGAGGAAGATGAACGATCGGTGGTGGATTTGCTGGTTGATCAGATCGAATTCGCCGATGTACTCGTTCTTAATAAAACCGACCTGATTCAACCTGCTGAGGCTGATCGGATCGAAGCCCTGCTGCACAAGCTGAATCCTGAGGCGACCATCGCGCGCACCAGTTTTGGGCGCGTGCCGCTCGACCTGATCCTCAACACCGGTCGTTTCGATTTCGAGCGCGCCGCCCAGGCCCCTGGCTGGTTGAAGGAACTGCGCGGCCAACACACCCCCGAAACCGAGGAGTACGGGATCGCCAGCTTTGTGTACCGCGCCCGACGCCCCTTCCATCCGCAGCGCTTCTGGGAGCTGATCCACGAGGAATGGCCGGGTGTTTTACGCTCGAAGGGTCTATTCTGGCTGGCGACGCGCATGGATTACAACGGTGTCTGGTCACAGGCGGGCGGGGCCTGCCGGGTCGAACCAGGCGGCCAGTGGTGGGCGGCGATGCCTGAAGATGCCGTCCCCGATGATCCGGCAGAGGAGGCGCTCCTGGCCAGTCTGTGGCATCCTGACTGGGGTGATCGACGCCAGGAGATTGTGCTGATCGGTCAGGAGATGGACGAAGCCGCGCTGCGCGCCCGGCTCGACGCCTGTTTGCTCACTGATGCCGAGATGGCGCTCGGCCCCGAGGGCTGGGCACGTTTTGCCGACCCCTTCAGCGCCTGGGATTCGTTTGCCGGCGACACTGACGGGGTAGATGAGGTACTTGATTGATCCCGCCGCGCCAGTATGCCGTGGAGCCTGCGATGAGCTATGCCGACAAAGAGATCCCCTGCCGGGATTGTGGGGGTCGCTTTCTTTTCACTGCCGGGGAACAGGAGTTTTATGCCAGCAAGGGGTTTATGAACGAGCCGACCCGCTGCCCGGCCCGGCGACGGGCCAGAAAGCATGGTGCCGCACTCCCGGAGGGCCCCTGTCCTCACGATGTGAGTGGTCTGGGAAGCGTACCGGGCGGCGGAACCGCCACGGACAACGGCGCTGGCGCTGCTTCGCGCCATTCAGCGCCGCGCCGCGAGCGCATGCCCTACACCGGCCCGTTACCCGATGGTCCGGTGGCGGCCCGTGTGCTGCGCATCGATCCGGCGGGAAGGTTCCTCTTCGCCCGCGTCGAGTCGGCAGGCTTCGATGTCTACGTGCATCATAGTCTCTTCCGCAACGCCGGAGTGCGCGAAGGCGATCGCGTCACGATCCTGGTTGAGGATAGCGAACGCGGCCCGCGGGCCAGGTCTCTGTGGACAGATCAGGGCTGATGAGATCAAGCGCCGTCCTGCGGGGGCGTGGAAAGGCTACCCCTCCTCACAGTTCCTGTAGTGGCGGCAAGCTCGTAATTGAAAGGTCTATCAAACAATGAAGGTCGCCTACATTTTCGCCACTTCCGGCCATACGGCCAGTTACAAGCTCGGCAAGATGATTCTGCCCCAGTTGGAGGAACAGCGCCACGGGGCGCAGGTGGTGGGCATGTTCTTTTTCGACGATAATACCTACCTTCTGCGCGCCGGCGATCCGATGGGCGAGCGATTGGCCAGGGTGGCCGCCGAGCAGGGCATCTTGCTCATGATGTGCGACCAGTGCGCACTGGAGCGTGGCCTGGCCGTGGGTGAGCCGGGCAATTGCCGGGTGACTGGAACGGTGCCCGGTGTGCAGGTAGGATGTTTTCCCGATCTGTATGCCGCCCTGGCGACTGCTCCGCCTGATCAGGTTATTACGTTGTGAATATTGCCTGGAGTTATCTCATGGCCAGACGCTGCGATCTCACCGGTCGAAAGCCTTCGTATGGGCATAACGTCTCCTTCTCCAAACGCCGCACGAATCGGCGCTGGGAACCGAATCTCCATTACCACCGCATCTGGGTGGCCGAGGAGCAACGCTTCGTGCGTCTTAAACTTTCCGCAGCCGCCCTGCGCGAGATCGAGAAGAAAGGGTTGCTGGCCGCCCTGCGCGACCGTGGCCTGACGCTCAAAGACGTGGAGGGCCAGGGTGCTTGACTGGCTGATCATCGGTGGCGGGATCCATGGCGTGCATCTGGCATGCGTGCTGCTGGGCAAGGCCGGCGTCGCCCCGGAGCGCCTGCGCATCCTCGACCCTCACGAGCGCCTGCTGGCGCGCTGGGAGACCTGTACGGCAACGACGGGAATGGAGTTCCTGCGCTCGACCGCGGTGCACCACGTCGCGCTCGATCCGCACGATCTGTGGCATTACGCCCGGCGCCATGGATTTGGGGAACACGCCTTTCTCGGGCGCTACCAGCGCCCCGCCCTCGACCTGTTCTGCGACCACTCACGAGCGCAGATTGCTGCCGCCGGTCTCGACCGGCTGCACGTGCGGGGGCGGGCAAGCGGCCTGCACCGAACCGAGACGGGCTGGGCTGTTGAGAGCGACCAGGGATGCCTGGCGGCACGACGGGTGTTGCTGGCTATCAGTGTTACCGAGCAACCCCGCTGGCCGGCATGGGCCGCGACGCTTCGCGCCGCCGGCGGCCCGGTGTGGCATCTCTATGAACCGGGGTTTCAACGCGATGTGCTGCCCCACGGGGCTGTGCTGGCCGTTATTGGCGGCGGGATCAGCGCCGTGCAGGTCGCTCTCGCCCTGGCGCACAACGCGCCCGGGCGCGTGACGCTGCTGATGCGCCACCCTCTGCGCGTCACCGACTTCGACAGCCCGCCGGGCTGGCTCGGCCCCAAGAACCTGCGCGGCTTCCTGGCCGAACCGAACCTGGAACGCCGCCGGGCAATGATTGCCGGCGCGCGTCAACCGGGGAGCGTTCCTGACGACGTGGCGCGCAGCCTGCGGCGCGCCGAGCAACAGGGCCTGCTCCAGGTCCGGCGCGACCAGGTGCAGCGCGCTCTTCTGCGGAGCGATGGCGCTGTGGACCTGGAACTGACCGAGGGAACGCTGCGGGTCGGCGGGGTGCTGCTGGCTACCGGCTTTGAGCAACATCGCCCCGGCGGCCCCTGGCTGGATGCGGCTATCGCCGCCTATGATCTGCCCCTGGCGCCGTGCGGCTATCCACGCGTGGACCGGGCGCTGCGCTGGGCGCCCGGGTTGTACGTAACCGGGGCGCTGGCAGAGCTGGAACTGGGGCCGGCAGCGCGTAACATTGCCGGCGCCCGTCATGCCGGGGAGCGCCTGGCGATCGCGGCGGCGCTGTGATGGAACGGGTTGGCGGCGTGGGGGTTGGCGCGACTATGTCTCAGATAGTGGTCTATACGCTCTGGCAGGACTGTCGTATACTCGTGGCAGCGGCAATGTGGCGCCCGCTGTATACCAGGGCAAACAGGCATGTGATTGCCTCGTTCGCCACATCTCTGTCAGTAAAGGAACCTGCCATGAGCCATCAGATTCATGCCAACCATCCCCACCTCCACAGCGAACATTGTGGCCATCTGCGCATTCAGCACGAGGAGCATGTGGATTACCTGCACGACGGCCATCTGCATCATCCACACGAAGGCCACTACGATGAGCATGTTATCGCAGTGAGCGCCACCAATCCCGACGGCTGCGCTCCCATACCCTGCCAGTGCGGCCACGATGGCTGCGGGCATCCCCTGATTCCCCACGGCGATCACCTGGACTACCTGGTCAACGGGCGTCTGCACCATCGCCACGGTGATCACTGTGATGATCATGGCCCGGTGACGGTGCTGTAGCTCTATCTCAGGTCAGGCTGATCGACAACCGGAACTATAAATACGGCGCTTACATCAGCCCGTCCGGCCCGCCGCACCAGCACCGCAATTTCCCAGTCCCCGACGATGCTCAGCATACCCCTGGCCACGGCTGCGCCATCGTCACTATGGCGGTAGGCTTCAATCACGCCTGGGACGATATCGAGCCCGCGGCGGGCCAGGCTGAGCCGGATGACTTGCGTCTCGACCGCCTGACCCTCGTTGTCGGCAACGGTCACCTGGAACTCATTCGCCCCCAGACGGACCGGTTCGATGCGCAACCGCACCCGCAGGTCGCCGGCCAGTTGGACCTGATCGAAGGCGATACCAGGCGTGGGCGGTATTGTCGGAGCGGGCGTCGCCGGGCCGGGTGTCAGCGCCATCGGGGTGGGCGTCGCCGGGGTAGACGCCAGCGCCTCCACTGGCGGGGGCAGGCTCGTGAGCGCCCCCGCCGCGCCCAGGGCCAGCAGCGCAACTCCTCCCTCGGCCAGCAGGCTGCGTCGCAGGCGTGCCAGCCAGGGGCGTGCACCAGTGCGCAGGCGCGGCCCGACAACCAGCGCATGGTACGCCCCCATCGCCGCCATGGCGCCAAAGCAACACAGCTTCACCACCAGCGCCCGCCCGTAGGCGCTTTCCCGGAGCGCTGTCAGCGAGGGGATCTCACGCAGAGCCGCGGCCACGCCACTGAGGGCCAGCACGGCAACACCCCCCAGCGCCAGCGGCGCAAAGTGTCGCCATAGCCCGTTCACCACGGTCAAGGAGTCTGTTCCCTGGATCAGCGGCAGTACCAGTGCGAGATTGAGCACACCGCCGGCCCAGATGCTCGTTGCCGCCAGATGCAGCCAGTTCACCAGCACAGGCAGCGCAGGCTGCGCCTTTGCCCCGGCGTGGCCAGCCAGAGCGAAGGTGAGGAGCAGGGCCGCACCGAGAACCAGCGCCAGCGGCGCCCGCCGCCGAATGGCGGCAGGCCCGATACTGGTTGCCGTCAACGCCAGCAGCGCCGTGGCCAGCCCCATGCGTGTCATGTGCAAGAGACCCTGGCGCGTGCCCAGGGCCGGCCAGAGCAGCGCCAGGCTGGCGGCGCTTTCATACACATACAGCCCGAAGAGCAGGGGCGTTCCGATCACAACTACGAATATCAAGCCGGCGCTCCAGCGGCGCCAGCGACGCACCGCTTCCGAGGTCATCGCTGTGCTCCCCAACACCGGCACAGCCACCCATGGCCAGAAGATCCAGCCCCCCACCGTCGCTGTCGCCCCGAGGAGCAACCCCCAGCGGATCAGGATCTGCGCTAGAGGAAAACGCTCCGCGAGCGCCTCCGACGTCGGCGCTGCAACCGGCGTCTGCGCGGGAGGAGGACCCGGCGCTGCCGGTGTGGGCGCTGGCGATGCGTCGAGCACGGTGAAGACGAACGTGCCGCGAACTACGTGCCCATCGCTCCCCGCCGCCGTCCACACCACGGTATACAGATCCGGTTCCAGGGGCGGCAACGTTAACACCAGCCGGTGGGCATCAGCAGGATCGCGCCCGCCCCCCTGCACCGCCAGCACGCCCTGGCTGGTGTAGAGCGCCAGCGTACTCAACGCCTCAATCGGCTCGTTAAAGGTGATTGCCACCTCTAGCGGCGGCCGTGTGAGCCGGGCATCGGGCGCCGGCTCGATGGCGACAATCTGCGGGTGCGCCCATACACCGCGCACGCCGAGAAGGAGCATCCCCAGGCACACGAGCGCCAGGAGCACGAACGTTTTACTCCTACTGTGCATGCGTAGGCTCAGGCCCGCTGGCGGCGCAGCAGCGTTCCCATACCAATGAGCGCGACGGCGAGCGCCAGCACCTCAAGCAGCGGCCATTGCCCACCCGCGCCTGTTGCTGGCAGCGGCGCCGCGGCCACGCCGACGGTGAAGCTGATCTGGCCCCGGTCGCTATGGCCATCAGTACTCACGTTGCGCCATTGCACCGTGTAGACCCCATTCCCGAGACCACTCTGGAGCGAGACCGTCAGCGTGGCCCGTTTCGCGTCATTCAGATCCAGAGCCGTATCGCCACGGTCAATCTGCCTGCCGCCAGCGTCGGTAACGGTGATCAGGTTGCCGTCGGGTTTAAGCTCCTCGCTAAACACCAGAATGATCCGGTCGGGCGGAGCAGACAGTGTGGCCCCATTGGACGGGTTGGATGAGACAAGACGGGCATGGGCCAGCGCCGAGCCAGGGGTGATGGCAAGTGCCAACAGCACCGCCAGGACTACGAGCCATGAAAGCCTGATGATCATAAGAATATCTCCCTATGCCTGTCGCATGTCATCAACGGATCTCCGCGATCCGCCATCCGGCGCTGGTCATCATCACAGTGATATGCAGCGTAAAAGCGCCGTGGTGACAACGGACCTGTACCGGCACTACCTCGCTGGTCCCCCACGGAACCTGGTCGAGCGATGTACGGGTTCGATACGGGCCTATCGTAACGACCAGATCGGCGCGCCCAGACATCGGGCCGGCCCAGCGCTGGCGCACCTCGTCCAGCAACTGCTGCTGACGTGGGCCATCGTGCGCCATCAACTCGCGTATTGCCGCCAGATCGTCCTGATCGAGAGCCACGAGCGCCTGACGAACCAGATCCACTGGCAGCGGAGGTCGCAGATCAAAGCCGCTCTGGCGTTCGGCAACGATCAGCGCCTGATCAAGCGCCGCGATGGGAGGAGCGCAACCACTCAGCAACACAGGAATGAGCATTAGCAGAAATGCCGCCACTGGAGGGCGGGAGGCACGGTAAGGAGGGTACGTATGTGTAACCATAAGCGTCTTCTCATCCTGGTCCATGAACCGGGTTGGCCTGTCTGCCGCTGGACCCGCTGGTGCGACGCGCCAGCACATCTACCAGGCAGTCATGGTGAAAGGGTTCGCAGATAGGCCATCAGATCGGCCAGTTGCTGGTCATTGAAGCGTTGGGGCGGCATAAAGCCGATTTGTCCCTGGCCGCCCTCGCGGATCCAGGCGGCGATGTTGGCCTCAGTGCGCTCCTTGCCGTTGGGCAACTTTCCACCATAATCCACATTGGCGGGAAGAGCAGGCCCCGCGGGGTCGAACAAACCGGCCAACCCTGGCCCGAACACGTGCTCGGTGGTGGTGGCATGGCAGGAGACGCAGGCAGAAAAGAGCCTGGCGCCGCGATCAGCATCGCCGCGCGCAGAATAGGGACGATCGGGGGGGAGTGCGCCCGCGATAGGCGCTTCGGCCGCCGGTTGCGCACCGCAGGCGGACAGGCCAAGGAGTAGAGCGATCCACAATGA
This sequence comes from uncultured Chloroflexales bacterium, assembly GCA_937918935.1. Taxonomy (GTDB): domain Bacteria; phylum Chloroflexota; class Chloroflexia; order Chloroflexales; family Chloroflexaceae; genus JACAEO01. Next base: position 101,981 of record CAKZSI010000007.1, read on the forward strand.
GATAAAGTTGCGTCGGAGCATAAACGTATCATTCCATCGGCGCGTGTACGCCTGATAAGCTAGACGGAGAAGTCCGTCAGGGCGTTCTGAACGCACTGACCAGATGCCGTCAGACATTCGGCTGCCAGAGTTGGAGCGAAAGATGGTTGCGGTGTAACCTTTCTGCTCGACCAGCAGAGGTGTAACACAACCGGGTCTGGCCGCTGGTCCTACCAGCGTGGGGGTGGGGTAGGGGGTGGAACGGTCTGAGGCGGAAATTCCTGAAGAGGGCGGGGCGCAAGCACAGCCATCATCAAACTGATGATCACGAGGAGAGGAACAATCTGATGAAGCAGTTCGTAGAGGGCGCGTGGGGCGAGGTTTGAGACCGCGTCGGGCGCCATGGCGGGCGCGGTGGATTCCGTCATTCCTGCCGGAGCATCACGCCTTCCATCGTGGTGGCAGAGGAACAGCGCAATGGCCGGGCGCTCGGCCAGGATGCGTTGGACCAGGCAGTGGATCACGCAATTCAACGGGCTGAGCACACCCAGCTCTACGGCGATGAGCAGCGCAAGGGTGTGTAGCATCCACAGCCGCACACCTGCCATGCCGGGCAGCCGCACGCGCAGTTGGGCAACACAGGGATTATTTTGTGTTCCACTTCTCACAAGGTTGACTATACCAGACTCGGCTAGAAAGCTCAAGCGGCAGGCTCGCCTCAGCTACGTCCCCGGCGGCAGAAGCCGCGGGCTACGGTGGCGAATCCCGCCTGCGCGGGCTGTGGGGCGATGATCAACCAGACGTTGACGTAGCCCTGAGAGTTGCCCCGGGACTTATTGGCCCTGACAAAAAGTATGATATAATCCCGCCACCACCTCTTCAGGTTGCGACGAGAGAACGCTATGAGCCGTGCGCGAGGGATAGCATCTGGCGGCATCCAGGCGCGTACCGCGGCACTGCTCCTGTTCTGGAGCATTCTTACCATTGCACTCCTGAACCCGCTACTGTGCCTGATGCACTGCGCGATGACCCGGCAGCACCCGGCGCTCTCTACGGAACACCGACACTTCCTCTGCGACCTCGGGAACCCCGACGCGAAGGGAGGGGACGGCGCCTTCGTGGTCGTCTGGAGTGGCCCGCGGGCGGTGCATGAAGCTCTGCCGTTGCCCGCTACCGCCCTCATCGTCGTCATGGTACTCGTAACCATCCTTGTCACCGCCTCCCTCTATGTCCGCCAGCACATTCCCCTGCGTGATCGGCCTCCGCCTAAACTTCCCCTCGCTCTCTGACCTGTAGAAAACGGCCCCTTCAGTCCGGGGGGCTATCCTGACACCTCTCTGGATGGGCCGCGCCCTCCCGAGAACGCTTCTGCCCCGCTCGTTTGCAGAACGAGGATAGGGCAACCAGGTTACGCCGTTTGAGCGGCAGAAAGGTTTTCCGCTGGCTCTGCAAGATAACTACGGAGGAAGATCATGCCCAGGCATGTGCGATGTTCGTCAATCGATCGTTCTGGACAGAGGCTTTGGATCGGCGTTGCGCCCTTCCGGCGGCTGGTAGTGGCGCTGGCGCTCGGCCTGGTGAGTCTGGGCCTGCTGGCCGCCTGCGGTGATCAGACAGGCACAGCCACCACGGGTCAGGCTACGGCTGCACCCACCGTGGCGCCTACGGCCACGAAGGCGCCAACCACCGCCCCGCCCACCAGGGTCCGGCCCGGAGCGCAGGTGCCTACTCCTGAGCCGCTTACCGCCGAGGAGATCGGCCCGCCCGAGACCACCGGCGACGCAGCAGCCGGGGCCACACTCTTCGTTAATCTGCCCCCCGAGGCGCTCGCCGCCGGGGCGGTGACTTGCGCTTCCTGCCACCACGTTGAACCGGGCAGCGGCACGCTGGTCGGCCCGAGCCTCAGCGGTGTAGCGGCAAGAGCGGCCACCCGCGATCCCGGCCTCACCGCGGCCCAGTACCTGCGCATCTCGATCACCCATCCCAACAACTACATTGTTGAGGGCTTCAATGCCGGGGCCATGCCCGCCACCTTCAAAGACGCCCTTACGCCCGAGCAGGTTGAGGATCTGGTGGCGTACCTGCTGACACTGCCATAGCTTACGGACGAAACCGTAGTCACGCCCCCCCTGTGAGGAAAAAGGGGAGCGCAACCCTCCGGGTTGCGCTCCCGTCCATTCGCATCCACATGATGTTGCATTGATTATCCTGCCGCGCCGCGCGTTCGCAGGCTGTGGATCAGCCAGGCCACGCCGAAGAACGCCGTGCAGGTCAGCACAATTGCCGCCCCCGAGGCCACATCGGCGTAGTACGAGGCGTAGAGGCCGATCAGCGAGGAGCCGATGGCAATGAACGCCGCCAACCCCATCATCCGCGGCAGGCGGTTCGTCAGCAGCGCCGCCGCCGCCGCCGGGGTCACCAGCATTGCCGAGGTCAGGATGACACCGACGATCTGAATGCAGGCCACCACAGTGAAGGCCAGCAGCACCAGCAACAGCATGCGCATCCGGTCGGCGCTCAAACCGATCACCTCGGCGTAGGTCGGGTCATAGCTGGTCAACTCCAGTTCTTTGTGGAGCAGGAAAAGCGTCAACAGCACCCCGGCGGCGATGGCCGCCATCTGCGCGAGATCGGTCGTTCGCACGCCCAGGACATTGCCAAAGAGGATGTGGCTCAGGTCGCGGAAGGAGCGCACCCGGCTCATCAGCAAGATGCCCAGGGCGAACATCGCTGTGAAGAGCACGCCAATGGCCGTATCTTCGCGCACCGCGCCCCGTCGCGAGACCCAGCCGATGCCCAGGGCAGTGAGCAAGCCAGCCGCCAGCGCCCCGCCAAACAGGCTCCAGCCGCCCAGATAAGCCACCACCAGCCCCGGCAGCACCGTGTGGGCCAGCGCGTCGCCGATAAAGGCCATACGGCGCAGGACCACATAGGCCCCCAGGGTCGCGCAGGTGACGCCTACCAGAATGGCGGCGGCCAGGCCGGTTTGCATGAAGCTGAAGCGGAACGGTTCGAGCAGCCACTCCATCATACGCCCTCCAGCGCGGGGAGCGTGCGAGCCACCTGCCGGAGGGCGCCGTCGTCCAGGGCGAAGGCCAGCTCAAACTCCTCGTCAATCCGCTCCAGATGATGGGTCGCCATCAGAATGCTCTTGCCCTGGTCGCGCAACTCACGCAGCACCTCGTCAATGATGCGCCGGCTGGCGACATCAACCGCGCTCAGCGGCTCATCGAGCAGCAGCAGGTCGGCCTCCTGCACCAGCGCCCGGGCGAGCAGAGCGCGTTGCTGCTGCCCGCCCGAGAGCTGACTGATCTGGCGCCCGGCAAGGTCCTCCAACCCTAACTTTACCAGTACTGTCTGCACCCGCTCACGGTCGTCGTCGCCGGGCCGTCGCAGCCAGCCCAGGTGCACATAGCGCCCCGCCAGCACCATGCGCTCCACCGTCACGGGAAAGCGCCAGTCCACATCACCGCGCTGGGGCAGGTAGGCCACCCGGTGGTGACAGGCCCCCACCGGCCGCCCGTAGATCAGGATCGTCCCCGCGCGCGGCGGCAGCAGACCCGCGACGGCTTTCAGCAAGGTGGACTTGCCGGAGCCGTTCGGCCCTACCAGAGCGGCACGCACGCCAGGGGGCAACGTCAGGCTCACCTCGCGCAGCACCGGCTCCGGCAACCCCGAATAGCCCACCGTCAGCCGGTCAATCACCAGCGCCAGGGCGTTGGGAACCATATCTATGTAACGGCGACGACCGTAAAAGAGGTTCATAACTTTTTGTAGTTGAATGAAGCCTTGTTATGTGTGGAGGGGTGGAGGGGTGGAGGTGAAGAGTTGAGGGCGTCACCCAACCCCTCCACACCTCCACCCCTCTACACAACCAGCGCGCAGAGGGGTGGAGCTGTAAGGTGGAAAGGAGTGGAGGAAGGAGCTATTCCAGCCCTCACGCCGCCAGCGCCTCGACAATGGTTCTAACATTGTAGCGCATCATCTTCAGATAGGTTTCCCCTTCGCTTCCGGGGTCCCCCAGGGCGTCAGTATACAGTGGCGGGGCCAGTTTCACCCCCGCCTCGCGGGCGATGTTGTCCATCAGCGCCGGATTGCTGACGTTCTCGACGAAGATGGCCGGCACACCCGCGGCGCGAATATCCTCGACCAGCCGGGCGATCTCACCGGCCGCAGGATCGGCCCGCTCGGTGGTCGTGCCAAGAGCGGTGCCGACAACCGTAAAGCCGTAGCGATGGGCAAAGTAGCCCAGGGTGTCGTGGTTGGTGACCAGCCTGCGCCGCTCCTCGGGCAGACCTTTCACGTCCTGCTGGATCGAGGCGTCCAGTTCCTTGAGTTCGGCCAGATAGCTCGCGGCGTTGGCCTCGTAAGTGGCCGCGTTGTTCGGATCAGCGGCCACCAGTGCATTGCGGATGGCCTCGACCATGAGCATGGCATTGTTCGGGTCCTGCCAGACGTGCGGGTCATACTCGCCGTGGCTATGGCCGTGGGCGTCCTTTTTCTCATCACCGTGCATATGCTCGCCGGCAAGCTCCCAGACCAGCGCCACCTGCTCACCCGCGCCGGGACCGAAGCGGGCGGTGTAGTCGCCAGGCGCAAGGTCGTAGGTGTAAGCAATGGCGATTGCGGCGCATGCATCGCCAACCTTTTTTGTCTTTTCAGGCGTGAGGGGCGTGGCGCCCGCCAGGACCGCGAACGGCACATCCGCGCTCAGATAGAATGTCACCTCGCCCTCTTCGGCCTGCGTCATTGCGACATCACCGGCGCCGCCACTCAGCGCGATCTGATAGAGTGTATGGTCATCCGGAATGGCCGCGCCCGATCCCGCCGTCACTGCGACAGGCGGATCAGCAAAGTGCTCACAGGCATGCTCCAGGGCATGGTCGTCCTCGTGAGCCATCTCTGCGGCGGGCAGCGGGGTGATGCCTTCGCTCACCACGACCCGTTGCGCCTTTGAACCCGAGGCAGCGTAGAGCTGGTCAATCCACCCCTCGAACTCCAGACCATTCTCGAAGAGGATATCGGCCTGGGCCAGTGCGGCGCTGTCGCGAGGGGTGGGTTCGTAGGTATGGGCGTCACTGCCCGGGCCGACCAGTATGGTCAACGCCACCCGATCACCGGCGACTTGCTGCACAAAGTCGCCCAGGATGCTGAAGGTGGCCACCACCTTCAAGGGCTGAGCATCTGTGATGGGAACAGTGGTTGGCTGTACTGCGGCGGGCGCCGCGGCGGGCGGCGTGGCCGGAGCAGTGGCAGGCTCTGCCGCGGGCGGCGCCGCGGTGGGCTGCGTAGCGGCCCCGCTGCCACAGGCCGCCAGGAGCAGGCCAAGCACGGTCAGCAGCAGGAGCGCCGCGCGGCGCCCCGGAAGCCGTTGATGCATAGAGAAACCTCCTTTGCACGTTCAAAGGTAGCGCGGCTGCGCCATAGATCACCGGCGAACAGACAGCCAGTTTGAAGGAGCATGGAGAAATCGGGTTTGCCCATACTCCTGAACCTGATGGTAAGGACGTGAGAGAGACAAATCTCCTGACATCTTCCTGTGCGGAGCAGTCGCCACGTCATGAACTGGTCGCCTGGCAACGAGCGCACAGGCCAAACAGTTCCAGAATATGCCCCTGGACACGAAAGCCGTGGCGGGCCAGCAGCGCCGTCAGTGTTTCGATCGTCTGACAACCTTCGACCAGCAGGGTCGTACCGCAGCGAAGGCAAACCGCGTGGTGATGGTGTCCGGGCAAGGTGCGAACATAGGTGTAGTCCCCCCGTTCGGTTTGCACGCGCGCCAGCCAGCCCCGCTCCCGGAGCCGGTCTACCACGCGGTATACGGTGGCGCGCCCAACAGCGGGCGCCAGGGCCGCAGTCAGCGCCTCGGCGCTGAATGGCCGCTCCTGCGCGGCAACCCAGTGGATAATCGTCAGGCGCGGCCCGGTCAGACGTTGCCCTTCGCTGCGCAACGCTGCCAGCACTCGCTCGCCCCAGTCGGCGACCCGAACTTCGACCACGACCTCGCTCACGCTGTTGCACTCCGATACCAGGTTTGCTGGGCAGCAACCTCAGCCTCGGTAGACGTATCGGCCAGGCAGGCGTCGAAGGCCGCCTGGAGCGCGGCAGCATCGAGATCGCCCGGCGTGCTCAGAAACACCAGTTGCGTGCGCGGTGGCACATCGCCCCAGGGTTCAGACAGGGTTACATTGACCCGGTGGCCGACCGCCTGGAGAACGGCGCGGCGCTGGGGAACTTCGGCCAGATAGATCAGCCCCTTGGCGCGGAAGATGGCCAGGGGAAGGTTCAGTACAACATCACGCAGCGGTTTAAGGGCCAGGGGCCGATCACTGATGTAGGCCCAGGTATCGAAGTCCTTGCTGTGATCGTGCTCGTGGTCATGGTCACAGTGCTCGCCGTGCTCGTGGTCATGGTCACAGTGCTCACCGTGCTCGTGATCGTGGTGCGTGTCGGGTTTCGCGAGCGGGATCTCCAGCTTATAACGCCCCACGTTGAGCAGCAGGTTCAAAGGCACGTTGCCGTGCACCGCGGGCAGAATGCGGGCGCGAGGAACGATCCGCCGCACCCACTCCTCCACCTGGGCGCGCTGCTCCGCAGTGACCAGATCCACCTTGCTGAGCACGACGATATCTGCGGCGCTGACCTGGTCAACAATCAGGTCCTCGTAGTGCCGTTGCTGGAGGGCGTACTCGGCATCCACCAGGGTAATCACGCTGTCGAGGTTGAAGTAGGGACGCAGTTCCGGCATCTCAAAGGTCTCAACCACCGCCCAGGGATCGCTCACGCCGCTGGTCTCGATGAGCAGATACTCCGGCGGTTCGGGGCGTTTGAGCAACTCCAGGGCCGTGTTCAGGAGATCGCCGCGAATGGTGCAGCAGATGCACCCGTTGGCCAGGGAGATCGCTTCGCCCTCCACACCGACGACCAGTTGCGTATCAATATTGACCGTCCCGAAGTCATTGACCAGAACCGCCACCCGCAGGCCGTGGTCGGCGTGCAGGACGCGGTTAAGGAGGGTGGTCTTCCCGGCGCCGAGAAAGCCGGTCAAGATCGTTAGTGGAACAGGTTGAGCTGGGGTTTCCAACACCTTGCATTCCTCTCTAGTGTTGAAGTGAATAGAAGCTGGCTGGCGGGAGATGGTGCAACCGGGTCGTCCCATCTCCCACCCGTAGCGACGTGCCGGCGCAGCCCCGCCACGTCCGGCGCAACCCTGCGGGTTCGGGAAGGGAGGCGCCGGGAGGGCTGCGCTCCCCGCCAGACTGCAAGCGGACAGCCCGGGTTCCAGACTGGCTCTCAGCGGCGACGCGGACGGCAACAGGGGCAATCAAGACCATGCATGACCCGCGCCACCTGCCGGGGTGACGCATAGATCGGCTCTGCGGCGGCGGGCGACCGGACGCTGAATGAGCGAAACTCACGGACACAGAGACCGTGACACACCGGGCACTCCAGCGGGTCATCGGCGCGCCAGGCCGGGCGCAGTTCTTCCAGTTCAATCTCGCACTCGGGGCAGGTATACACGTACAGGGGCATCAACGAGCCTTGCTGTTCACATGTTAGAAGATGATACCATGTCTCCAGTGGAAGAGTCTATCATTGCGGGGAATAGCTGTCAAGATTGAGATACACTATCATATCAGCCCGGGCAGATAGCTCGGAGCACGCCCTGACCTCGGCCTGGCGTGCAGCCTGGCCGCCACAGATCCTCTGCTGAAGATGGTACAATCAAAAAAACCGACGGCGAAGGCCGTCGAAACAGGGGAGAGCAATCTATGAGCCGTTACCTGGATGCGCGCCGTGATATTCTGCCCCGGGCCGTGACCGATCTGGCCGAACAGCTCGCCGAAGCGGGCTACAAGGTGACCGGGCCGCGGCTGGCGGTGCTCAAGGCAATCGTCGCGCACCCCGGCGCATTCAGCGTGCACGAGATCGAGCAGTGGCTCATTGCCCGCGGCGAGTCACCGGGCATTGCCAGCATCTTCCGCACTGTGCGTTTGCTGGTTGACCTGGGGCTGATACAGCGCATCCACGGGCTGGAGGAATGTCACCGCTACACCCTGGGTTCGGGTCACACGCACCATCTGATCTGCACCCACTGCGGCGACATGGTGCGCTTTGACGACTGCGGGATGCAGGCCCTCGTCCAGAATCTCGAACAGCAGACCGGCTATCGCATCATCGCCCACCTGGTGGAACTCTTTGGCCTCTGCCCCCGCTGCCAGAATGCTCCGGCAGTGTAACGCGGGGTTGCGTGGTGCATTTACGGCGTGCGTAACATCGGCGCCAGTTCCCGATTGAGTGCGGCGTATCCGTCCGCGTTCAGGTGCAAGTAGTCGCGGCTATAACGCGCCGACGTGGTGGTGGCGCCTTCCGAGAGGATGTGCGCGGCATCGAACACCACCACTCGATCACGTGTCAGGGATCGAATATATGCGTTTACCTCGTTGACTGCCACCGTCACCTCATCACCCCACAGCAGCCGGCGTTCCAGCGGCAGCGGGCCAGGGAGAAACACCGTGGTCAGAATGACCTCCCGCACCCCGGCCTCCAGCGCCAGGTTCACGATCGTCTGCAAGTTCGCTTTGCAATTCTGAATGATCGTTTCACGGTTCTCAGGAAAGATCGGGATGGTGCGCAGATCGTTGATGCCAACCTGCACAGTGAGCGTATCTGGCTGCAATGGAGCGACATGGCGAGCAAAACGCCCGGCCACCTGGGTGGTCGTCTGCCCGCTGATGCCCCGATTGATGAAGACCACGTCTCCCGGCATGTCCGGGGCCGGCCACTCGGCGGCGCGCGAGTCGCCGAAGAATACCACTACTCGCTGCCCTGGACGCTGCGGCGTAGCCTCGTCGGCAAATGCGCTGAGACCAAGGGGGTCGAGGCGGGTGCTGTTGAGCAGGAGGTAGTACATGCGCGCTTGCTGGAACAGATAGCCGTTCAGAACAAGTGAAGCGACCAGGAGCGCAAGGACGATCAGGGGCAGCAGTTTGTACATCAGTGTGTCTGATCCTGAACTATGTTGCAGGTGAGGTTTTCGGAGGAGCTACGCCCCTCCGAGAACCTCATCGGGACGACGTATCGTTGTAGTCTTTCCACCAGGAGGATACCATAAACTATGGACGCACAACCCGGATCATCCGCCGGGCGCGGCTGGTTGATCGCTCTTTCGATTATTATCGGTGTGGTGCTGGCCTGCGCCATCCTGCCACTGGGCGGGCTGTGGCTGGTGCTGCGCGCCGGGGGCGATGCAGCCGGCGCGGCGGGGCCGCTCCCCGCCGGTCGCTGGCAGGAGCAGATCATCGAAGGCTCGGGGCAGGATCGGATTGCGGTTATCGAGGTCAGCGGCGTGATCGGCGCGGCAGCCGACGCCTTTAGCCTGCAACTCTCCCATGAACAACTGCTCAGCCAGATCCGCCAGGCCGAGCGTGACGGGCGCGTCAAGGCCGTGGTCCTGCGGGTGAACAGCGGTGGCGGCGGCGTGGTGGCGAGCAGCGAACTCCACGCCGCCCTGAGCCGCCTGCGCGCGGCGGGCAAGACTCTGGTCGTCTCCATGGGACCAACCGCAGCCAGTGGCGGCTACTACATCAGCACCCCGGCCCAGCGCATCTACGCCAATCCTGACACCCTGACGGGCAGTATTGGCGTCATCCTTTCGCTGGTCAACTACGAAGAAGCCTTCGACAGGCTCGGGCTGGCCATCTTTGTCTACAAATCGGGTGAACTGAAGGACATCGGTTCGCCAACGCGCCCGCCGACCGACGAAGAGCGCCGGGTGCTCCAGTCCATCGTGGACGAAGCCTTTGATGGCTTCGTGAAGGTGATTGTCGAGAGCCGGGGTCTGCCGGAGGCGCGGGTGCGCGAGATCGCCGATGGGCGGATCTACACGGGCGCCCAGGCGCTGGAGTTGGGGCTGGTGGACGAACTTGGCAACCTGGAGGAGGCCATTGCCGGCGCGAAAGACCTGGCCGGCCTGCAGACGGCGCTGGTGGTGCGCTACACGCGGAGCGGTTCACTGCGCGCCCTGCTGGCCGCGCGCCTGGCCGCCCCCTCGACCCAGGCCGATCCGCTGGGTCTGCGGGCGATCACCAGTCCGCCCACGCCGCATCTGGAGTACCGCTGGCTTCCATAATCAGGCCACAGGCGGCGGGGCAACCCTGAGGGTCGCTCCGCCGCCTGTGGCCTTACGGACAGAGGGGTATGGGGAAAGCCGGGTTCCCCGAGTACCCTAGAAGTCCATCCCGCCGCCCATACCTCCGGGCATCCCGCCGCCAGCGGGCGCCTTCTCCTCGGGGATGTCGGTAATCAGCGCCTCGGTGGTGAGGATCATCCCCGCGATCGAGACCGCATTCTGCACGGCGCTGCGGGTCACCTTCACCGGGTCAATGATGCCCTGCTCGATCATGCTGCCGTACTCGCCGGTCAGCACATTGTAGCCAATGGTCCGGTCGCCCTTCTCCTCCTGCATACGGCGGACATCGGCGATGATCACCGAACCGTCCTCGCCGGCGTTGCGGGCCAGCACACGCAGCGGCTCTTCCAGCGCACGGCGGAGGATCTGCAGGCCGACCTTCTCGTCCTCGTGCTCGACCTTCACGCTATCCAGGGCGGGAATGGCGTTAATCAGCGCCACACCGCCGCCAGGAACGATACCCTCTTCAACCGCCGCGCGGGTCGCCGAGAGGGCGTCTTCGACGCGGTGCTTCTTCTCCTTCAGCTCCGGCTCGGTAGCCGCGCCGACCTTGATCACCGCCACGCCGCCAGCCAGCTTGGCCAGGCGCTCCTGGAGCTTCTCGCGGTCGAAGTCGCTGGTAGTCGTCTCAATCTGAGCGCGGATCTGCTCGATGCGGGCGCGAATGGCCGCCTCATCGCCCTTGCCCTCGACAATCGTGGTATCGTCCTTGGTAGCCACCACCTTGCGGGCGCGGCCCAGGTCCTCGATAGTCGTACTGTCGAGCTTGCGGCCAATCTCCTCGCTGATCACCGTACCGCCGGTGAGGATGGCAATGTCCTGCAACATCGCCTTGCGGCGATCGCCGAAACCAGGCGCCTTGACTGCCAGGGCGTTGATCGTGCCCCGTAGCTTGTTGACCACCAGCGTGGCCAGCGCCTCGCCGTCCACGTCTTCGGCAATGATCACGAAGTTCTTCGTGACCTGCAGGACCTTTTCGAGCACGGGGAGAATGTCCTGAATGCTACTGATCTTCTTATCGGTAATGAGGATGTAGGGGTCGTCGAGTTCCGCTTCCTGGCGCTCAACGTTGGTGACCATGTAGCCCGAGATGTAGCCCCGGTCGAACTGCATGCCCTCGGTGTACTCCTTCTCGAAGGCAACGCCCTTGGACTCCTCAACGGTGATCACCCCGTCCTTGCCGACCTTCTCCATCACCTCGGCGATCAGGTCACCGATCTCGCTATCGGCAGCCGAGTTCGTCGCCACGTGGGCAATATCGGCACGGTCGCGCACCGGGGTGGCGCTGGACTTGATCGCCGCCACCAGAGCCTCGGCGCCGCGGTCGAGGCCGCGCTTGAGCAGCATCGCATTTGCGCCCGCCGCGACGACCTTCAGACCCTCATTGACAATCGCCTGAGCCAGCACCGTCGCAGTGGTGGTGCCATCACCGGCCACATCGTTGGTCTTGGTCGCCGCTTCCTTGAGGAGCTGGGCGCCCATGTTCTCGAAGGGGTCCTTGAGTTCAACCTCTTTGGCTACCGTCACACCATCGTGGGTGACGGTAGGAGCGCCGAACTTCTTATCAATCGCCACATTGCGGCCACGGGGGCCGAGGGTCGTCTTTACCGCCTCGGCGATCGTATCAACGCCCCGCTTGAGCGCGCGCCGCGCCTCTTCATTGAAGGAAAGTTGCTTCGGCATAGACCGGTTATCTCCTTATGGTAACAAAGCGGTGGAAACGTCGGTTCGGCGCTCAGTCCTGGATAATGCCCAGAACGTCCTTCTCCGAAAGGATGAGGTACTCGACATCGTCGATCTTGAACTCGGTGCCGCTGTACTTGGCGAAAAGCACCTTATCGCCGACCTTGACATTCATCGGGATCAGCTTCCCGCTGTCATCACGGCGGCCCTCGCCTACGGCAAGCACCGTGCCCTCCATCGGACGCTCCTTGCTGGCGGTGTCGGGCAGGAAGATACCGCCCTTGGTCCTCTCCTCGCGCTCCATCGGCTTGACCACCACGCGGTCGCCAAGGGGCCGAATGCGGAAGTCACCCATAGCTGCAATCCCTCCTACACACTCTATAGTGCGACACGACACTCAGGTGTTAGCACTCTTGATGTGAGAGTGCTAACCGGGGAGTATAGTACCCAAGGGTGCGGGATTTGTCAAGCCCTATTTTAGCACTCTTTCGCCAGGAGTGCCAGCAGGATGGTCAGCCGCCGGGCGGAACGACGCCAACGCCCGGTTGATCGCCCGCGCCGTGGCTGTCGCGAGGCAGCCGGCGGGCGGAACTGTTCACCTATGCGCGGTGCCACCTCCCACTCCTCCCCCGCTGGGAGAGGGCTTCCCGCGCCGCTCCCCATTGGAGCGGTTCGGAGGCATCCCGACGGCGCACCAGCGCCTGCCCCGCTCCTCCCCCCGGCGGGGCGAGGCCGGGACATGCCCGTCTACGACCGTGAGGCCGTCATCGCTCCTCCCCCCGGCGGGGCGAGGCCGGGACATGCCCGTCTACGACCGTGAGGCCGTCATCGCTCCTCCC